>QHMY01000123.1 GCA_003218305.1 Verrucomicrobiota bacterium | reverse complement strand
CTCGTCCCAGATCCCCGGATCAAAAATGTCGTGGATGAATCCGGATCGGCGCGACGCTGAGAAATTCTCCGCAGTGCACTTGGATCACCGGACCAGGAGGCCAACGATGGCGCGGATGGCCGCCAGGAGGAGAAAGGCCAGCGCGCTGTAAACGATCCGATCCTGGCGTCGCGCGCGGCGGGCGGCTTCGGCGTAGGGGATGCGGGTGAACGTCACCATCGCGTAAAGCGGCAGATAGATACCCGGAAGCAAGCCCTCAAGGGCGTGATCGAGCCTCTTCTTGGCCCGGAACGTTTTCGAGGCGGTTTTGTCGCGCATCTCGATGAAGTTATGCACGGCGAGAGCGGCCAGCGCGTCGGCGTTCTCTTTTCGTCGCAGAAAATATTCGGCGAAGGCGCGTTGCCGATTCCGTGGGAATTCGGCCATGCATTCGTCGAGCACAACGCAATCTTCGAAAGCGGCGTTCATCCCCTGCCCGTAAAATGGCACAACCGCGTGCGCGGCATCACCAACAAGCGCAATCTTGTCGCGATAGAACCAGGGGGCGCAGCGGATGGTCACGAGCGATCCGGTTGGATTTTCCCGGAACTCCTCGAGCAAGTCCGGCATGAGAGGCACGGCATCGGGAAATTCTTCGTCAAAAAAACGCCGGACATTTTCGTCAGTCTTGGTCGATTCAAAACTGCGCGGCCCGGCGAACTCCCAGAAAAGCGTGCAAGTGAAGGAGCCGTCAGGGTTCGGCAGCGCAATCATCATGAAGCTCTTGCGCGGCCAGATATGGAGCGCCTCTTTTTCCATGCGCCACCCGCCATCCGCCGACGGCGGGATGGTTAGCTCCTTGTAACCGTGGGCGAGATAGCTCTCGTCGTACTGGAAACCGGGCAGGCGTTTCTGCATCGATTGTCGGACCGCCGAGAACGCGCCGTCGACGCCGATGACGGCGTCGCCGGAAACGTGGAGCGGCTGAGAGGTTGAGGGGTTCACCAGTTGGGCGGTGGCTGACTCAAGATCAACCTCGCCGCAGCGATGATTGAAATGAACGCGCACGTTTGGGGAACGCAGAGCAGCCTCGATCACCGTAGTATTGAGCGCCGCCCGGCCAATCGAGTTGATGTGCTTGTTCGGATCGCGGTCGTAGGGTGAAAAATGGAGATCACCGGATCGGTCGTGGATCATCCGGCCACGCATCGGGATGGCGTGTCGCAACACTTCATCCGCAATACCGAGTTGCTCGAGCGCGTGAATTCCCCGGGTCGAGAGCGCAAGATTGATTGAGCGTCCTCCAATGGTGTTCCCCTCGCGCGGATCGGCCCGGCGCTCGTAAAGATCGACCTCGTACCCGCGCCGGCCGAAGTAGGCCGCGAGCAAGCCCCCCGCAAGCCCGCTACCGATAAGGACAAATTTCTCCGCCATGAATTGGAATGTTTAACCGCGGATTACTCGAATATCACGGATATCGTAATGAAATCAGCTCGCCCAAAGGTCACCAAGGACACAACGTAAACCAGCTCTAATTCGAGCCAGGACCTCTTTATGACCATTTTCCGATTCTTCACGGCGTTGGTTTGCCTTTTCAGCATCACGCAACCGCTGCCAGCTCAGACACCGAAACCGGACAAGCCAAAGCAATTCATCTACGTTTTGCGGCTGGTGCCGCGGCTGCACGCCGACTCGGCCTGGACGAAAGATGATGAAAAGGCGCTCGCGCGCCATTTCGCTCGATTGAAACAGGCGATCGACACCGGCGAAGTGATCCTGGCCGGGCGGACGATGGAACCCGGCGACAAGACCTTTGGCATTGCGATCTTCGAAGCCGCTGACGAAAAGGCGGCTCGATCGTTCATGGAGAGCGATCCAGCGGTGGTCGCAGGTTTGATGACCGCGGAACTGCATCCGTTCGCTGTCGCGCTCCAGCGCAAGAACCCGTAGCCGAGTGCGGAAATCGGGGACATTTCGGCTCAGTTTTTTTTCTAGACGGGTTCAGTGGAAATCTGGAAGGATCCGCGCATGAAACGCAAAATCTGTTTGGCGCTCCTCGCTCTTTCCAGCGGCTTCATGATGGTATCCGCGGCGGAGGTCGATAAGTGCATTGAAAAATTCGAGGCCTGCAAAGTAACGTGTGAGAACCTGAAGGCGCAGTGCAAAGCCCGAGGCAACGATATCGCGTACTGCAATAGCCGCCTCAACCAGTGCAACGCAGATTGCAATAAAGGGGTTAAGGACTGCCAGGCTAAGAACGCCACCACGGCCCCGGCCAAGCCCGCGCCCAAGAAATAGTCCGTTAATTACGGAATCGGCGAACTCCCAGTCGAGGCGCCCCTCGTCAGGCACCGTGACAGAGCGCCGCAACTGCGCTCCCCAATCCGTTTATCCGCGGCACCTGTCGCGCCGTAGCCTGAGCGCAGGCAGGTCCGCGGTAGGAATCAGTTAGCTTACGGTAGGAAAATAGCGGGAAACTTGAAGCGGTAAACCCAGAGGAGGAAGAGGGCGAAGAGCGCCACGACGCCGGCGGTCACGAGGCCGGGAACGTCCGGAGCCAGGAAGATGTGAAACAGCACAATGTTCACAATCACCGGACCGAGCAGGGTCAACCCGAGCGGAACGAAGCGCGCCCCGAGCAGGAGGAGCAGGCCGCCGATGACCTGCAGTCCGGCAACGACATAAATGTAGCCGCTATTAATCAGCGCTCCGATGAAGGCTCCGGCGTCACCCGGTATCACCGGCATCGGGCCCATGAAGTGTAGGAATCCGTTGGACCCGAAAACGACGAACATGAGGCCGAGCAGGAGCCGGACAATAATGATGGCGTATTTCATAGGGGCGTTTTTAGTGATTCCCTCCGCCGCGGTCAATGCGCCTGAGCGTTTTGAGCCAGGCGCTACCCAGCGAGTGGCCAGGCTCGATGAAGTTGTGATATATCACAGGAATGAACTGGGAAGCGGTTAATGCGATTGCGCAGCTGATCAGCTCGGTTGGCGTGGTCGTGTCGCTCCTCTACTTGGCCGTCCAAGTCCATCGCAGCACGCGCATCGCCAAGCTGGCCGCGCAGGACGCCGCGACGACGGCGCTGCGCGATGTCACCCGGCCCTTCGCGGAAAATCCTGAAGTGGGGAGACTATGGCGCAAGGGCCTCGAGGACCTCGAGACGCTGAATCCCGAGGAGAAGGCGCGCTTCTTTCACGTCGCGTTCCAATTTCTCAAGGCGATGGAGACGATCCATTTCCATTACATTTACGGATTGATGGAGGAACAGATCTGGCGGGGCTGGCGCAATCTTTACGGACATTACCTCGCCTCCCCGGGTCTGATCTATTACTGGCAGCTGCGGCACGATCTGTTTTCCGATCGTTTCCAGCAATTCGTCGCGGCTCTGGAGCCTCCGAACCAGCGTCTCACTGTCGGAAATCTCCTGGGCCAGGAAATATCCTCCCGGGATCCAGCGGCATAAGGCCGGAGCGGGATCGTTTAACCCCGAAAACCGCCCCGTGGCACCACGGCTGCTAGAGGATAGCGATGCGCTTTGACCGGCAACCGGGCGAAAACGAGCCCGGCGCCCACACCTTTGAACTGAAGGCCATTCTCCTGGTCGATGACGACAAACAGCTCGCCACCGCCCTGCAGTGGATTCTGGCGGACGAGAATTTTCTCGTCGACGTCGCCTTCGACGGCGAAGAAGCCCTGATCAAGGTGAAAGCCCACCAGTACGACGCAATCATCTGCGACCTTAAGATGCCGCGCCTGCGCGGGGATGAGTTTTACCTTCGGGCCCGAAACATGCGCCCGGCTCTATCGGATTCCTTCATCTTCATCACCGGATACGCCACCGATCCTCAAATCAGGACCTTCCTCATCGAACAAGAAGTGAAGTTCCTGGTGAAACCATTTCCGATCAAAGGACTGATTCGCTGCGTGAAGGAATTACTCAGTTAGCGAGAACGCTGTTACCGCTCCTTGTCATTCCGATCGCCGCTTACTGATGCTCAGTCAGAATCCGCGCGAAACGCCAGACTTCGTGAAAGGTGTTGTACAGCGGTGTCGGCGCTGCGCGAATCACGTTAGGCTCCCGGAAGTCGCACTTCACGCCCGCAGCTTCGAGTTTCTTGAATAACTCCCGGGGATGTTCGTGGGCCACAATTGAGAGCTGACAGCCCCGCTCCTTCGGATCGCTGGGCGTGATTACTGTGTAGCGCTGCCCGGCCGCCGCCGCGCCGTCCAGTAGGAACTCAAGGTACCCGGTCAGCTTGATCGATTTCTCCCGCAGCGCACCCACGCCCCCTGCCTCGTCGAAGATCGCAAGCGATGCGCGGAGCGGTGCCATGGAAAAGATGGGCGGATTGCTGACCTGCCAGCCGTCCGCCGACGGAACCGGGATGAATTCCGGCTCGAGATGCATGCGGAACCGTGTCTTCGGGTCGTTCCCGAACCAACCGGCCAGACGCGGCAGCTTGCGGTTGGTCGCGTGCCGCTCGTGGACAAACGCGCCGGCGATCGCGCCAGGCCCCGCATTCAAATATTTGTAGGAACACCAAACGGCGAAATCGACATTCCATTCGTGCAACGCCAGCGGCACATTGCCGACCGCGTGGGCGAGGTCGACGCCCACCATGCAGCCACGCCGTTGCGCCGTCGCCGTGATCTTCGGCAGGTCGAACAACTGGCCGGTGAAGAAGTTCACGCCGGCGATGAGCACGAGCGCAATCTGATCGCCCTGTGCTTCCAGCAGCGCCTCGATCTCTTCCGGTCGAACGGTA
>QHMY01000122.1 GCA_003218305.1 Verrucomicrobiota bacterium | reverse complement strand
CGCCCCGTTTCACGAGGAGGCGGTGCGCGATGCGATCGTCGCGGAGTTGCGGGATTGCCCGCATGTGTCGATCAAACATGACGCCTTTGGGAACATGATCGCGCGCTACCGGCGCGGAACTCGGAAGCGAGCGCGATGGGCTTTTGCAGCGCACATGGATCACCCTGGCTGGGTTCGGACCAAGGAGGGGAAGTGGCGTTTTCTGGGCTCGGTGGCCGAACGTTTCCTGGTGAATCCAAAGAAGCGGGAGTTTGGAAACTTCGCGATGTGGGACCTGCCGGCCTATGAATTAAAGGATGGCCAGATTCACTCGCGAGCCTGCGATGACTTGCTGGGTTGCGCCGAAATCGTATGTCTTTTTCGGGAACTGGAGGCGGCAAAAGCGAATGTTCATTGCCTGGGCATTTTTACTCGTGCCGAGGAGGTCGGGTTTTGGGGAGCGATTCAACTCGCGCGATCGAGATTGCTGCCCAAGGGGATCACAATCTTTTCGTTGGAAACGAGCGCGCCTCGCGGCGGGGCGGAAATCGGCCGGGGGCCGATCGTTCGCGTAGGCGACCGCTTATCCATCTTTGACAGTGGCGAAACGGCGCGTCTGATAAGCGCGGCATCTGAGAACGGCATTCCCGTCCAGCGCTGTCTGCTGGATGGTGGGGCGTGTGAAGCGAGCGCTTACCAGCTTTACGGGTATCGATCGGTAGCCGCCAGTATCGGACTCGGCAATTACCACAACTGCGCTCCAGACGGCAGCATCCAGTGCGAGTACGTCTCGGTAGACGACTATGAAAACATGGTGCGGCTATGCCTGGCGCTGGCGACCGAATCGTCGAAAACTTCGGATCCGGCAAAGGCTCTTCGCACTAGCCTTGAAACCAGAGCCGCGAACCACGCGGAGTTCTTTCGGCAAATCTAGAAGCGCGCGCCTCTGCGCTGAGGGCTACTTCCGTCGCAGGAAAACGACGATCTCTTCGTCGCGCCGCCCGAGGATAACGCGACCATCCAGGATTGCCTTGACGGTCAGCTGGTAGGTCTGGTTCCCCAACTGCAATCCAAATTGCTGGCCGACCTGCATCGCTTTTCCATTGATGATGGCGAACCGTCCGCCCTGATCGACTGTGATCGAACTCACTACGAAAGCCTCAGGCTGGATTTCAGGGCCTGTGTGTTCGTTTGTGCTGGCCTTCGCCACCGGTTTAAAGCCGATCGGCCAAAAGGGATTACGACCGCTGGCGTCCATCGTGAAACTGGACTTCGTCTTTAGCTCGACCGCAGCGGGTTGTTCGGCGGCGGGCGCGGCGGGGGCGGCGGGCACGGCAGGTTGCTCGGCCAACGCGCAACTCAAACCGAGCAACGCCAGAACAGAAATCATCAGGAGCGTTTTCATCGTTTTAGAATCGCCGTGGAGACGCTCAAGCTGACCTGTTGAAATTGAGGATCGCTCGGCAGAGCGTGGATGTTGATCTTGTTGATCGAAAGCAGCGCCTCGGTGTTCTCCAATTCGGCGACTGCCTTGCCGAGAACATCGAAATCAGCCTGCGGCAGGTCGAGCATCCAAGTGTAGCGCATCCAACCGGAGAGATCGGCTTCTTTATAGGGAAGGTTGCCCTCGAGACGCGTGGTCGTTTTGTCGATCTGCAAATTGGCAAAAAAGAGCTTCATCCGGGGCGGGAACCAGGCGATTGGTGCGCCTTCCGGGCTCAAGCTGGTCAGCGCCGCGTAACGGGAAGTCGCCACGCTGGCCTGCTTTTCAAGATTGCTGGCTTTGGTCATTTCTGCTTTTGCGCTGCCGAGTTTGCTCTGCAGATCGCTAATCTTAACCAGCATCGAATCGTGGCTCCTGGTGAGAGGTCCGAGGAAGAAACTGAAGTAAACGTAAACCAGGACGATGAAGCCGATCGTGCTCAGGGCGAGTTTCTGAATCTGATCCTTGTTCGGGCTAAGATTGGAAAGCAGACTCTTCATTTCTTACTCCGGGCGGGCGCCGGCGGAGCGACCTTCGCCGGGTTACTTGGATTGAAAGTTACGCTCAAGGCGAAGCGCGCCATGGCCATATTGGCACCGCCGATTTTTGCCAGCGTGTCGAGATCCTCAAGCGTCTTGAACTCGATCTTCACATCGTGATAACTCTGCCCCAGCTGTTCCAGGAGCAGCTGGCGAAGTTCCTCGGCGGCGGCCCTTGGTTCGCGACCCGCGGCCAGACCCTCGATCATGACGCTGACGCCTCG
The DNA here is from genome assembly GCA_003218305.1 of Verrucomicrobiota bacterium. Taxonomy (GTDB): domain Bacteria; phylum Verrucomicrobiota; class Verrucomicrobiia; order Chthoniobacterales; family UBA10450; genus AV80. The sequence continues at coordinate 2,495 of QHMY01000122.1, read as the reverse complement.
GTTATCCTCGAGCACAGCGCCATCGACGCTGGTGAGCTGCGCGTTGGGAGCGACGCAGCGCGAAAGTTTTTCCAGGAAAGGCGCCCAGTAGAATCGGCTTTCGATTATTCCATCGAGCACTTTGGTGGTGCTGATAATGCCGTTCAGCTCTTTCGAGCGCTTTTGCGCCGCAGTCACGTTGGGTTCGACTTTGCTCCAGCTCTCCTGGACGACGTTGAGCTGACGCCGGATCCCGAGCGTCTGGTAGGCATTCCACATGTAATAGATGAACATGATCGCGCCGAGCCCGCCCAGCACCATCATGCCGATCTTGAGCGGGTCGCGCTGCCGCTGCCGCTGTTCCTGGAATTCCTCGTGAAGGAGATTGAGGTGGAGTGCCATGTGCGCGCCTAATTCCTTAGATATTCAAACGCGGCGCCACAGGCGACGTTAAGCGAAACAAATTCGCGGGGCAGCGCCTGACGTTTTTCAGGAGGGAGGGCCACCTCACACGATTCGAGGGGATCCCAGATCTCACAGGGCAACCCCAGTTCGTCGCTCAGAGTCTGCAGAATGGTCTCCGTGCGGGCGAGGCCGCCGGAAACAAAAATACGATGGATGCTTTGTTCGTGCTGGCCTTCGAAGAATCCGATCGAGTTACGGACCTCCGTCGCCAGGCGGGCGAGAGAACCGCGGCAAATCTCAGCCATGCCGGCATCGCCTTCCTGCATCATTACGCGGGCAGCATTCGCGTCGAGCGCCCCGTCGGCGGTGAGAGCATGAGTCAGCGCCTTGCCGCCGTAGTCGATGCTGCGAACAAGGACGAGTTCTTTTTGGCTGCCGATCATTACCGTGCTTTGGAGGTGACCCATGTCCAGAAGGAGGAAGGCTTCCTTGGCAAAAGTCTCCGGGTAGGCAAACTCGAAGGCGTTGAAAGAGCAGACCGGAGCGAGCTGCAAAATATCGGCGGACACGCGGGACTTGGTGCACGCGTCGGTGATTTGTTTGACCGTCGGGCGCAACATGCCGCCGACGAGATATTTGGACTTGCTGTGCCCGTTCTGGGCGGGAGCGGAAGCTTCGGTGGAACCGTTAGTGGCGGCCCCGTTTGTTGCAGAGCCGTTCGTGGCCCCGTTGGTGGCCTCTGGCGTAAGCAGGGCGCAATCGAGAACGAAGTTCTTGCATTCCTGGTTCAAAACCATGAGGCCGTTGAGCCGAAGAGCGTTGCGGAGAAGATCGATCGGCGTATTCGGCTGTTCGATGATTCGGAGGAGCGATTCGGGATCGGAAACGGCAATGGCGCATCCCTTGGCCGTACCGCCCAAGTCCTTGAACAGGAGCTTCAACTGCTGGGAGAGTTCCTCCGGAGTGGAGATTTCCTCCGGAACCTCCCGGGAGGCGTAGCTGGTCAGGACAAACCGGTCGTCGCCCTTACGTTGGAGCAGGACGCCCTTGAAGACATGTTTGCCTAAATCGATCCCAAATACAGAATTTCCGCGTCTTGCCATGATGCTTCCCCTCCCTATAGCGGGAACCGTGCCGACAGCCCGGTTTTTTGCCTAGGACAGACCCTCTGGATCAGAGGCAAAAACAGGGGGGGCGAGCCTGCTAATTCTGGGCCAAAGCGCGGTAACCGAAGAACCCGCGGCTCTTGATAATTTCCGCGACTTCCGGCGGAACCATTTGCTCCCAGGCCGGGTCCTCCGACTGCAATTTGGCGAGCGCGTCCGGCGGATGGATCCGCAGATAGTCCGGATTGTAATCGGTGATTTCCTGGATGTACTCGTTGTCGATCAGGTAGCGGTAGAGCGATTGCAAATTGGGGGCCACCGTTAGCTTCGTGCCGGTCACGAGCAGGCCGCTTTTCTCATCGATCATCGGGTAAACGTACAGTTTTAAGCCGCTCTTAAACATTCTTCCCAGCGCCTCCAAAATCCCGCCCTCGAGATTGAGATAATATTTCTCGTCGAAAATTTCCATGAGGCTCGGCACGCCCATCACCAGACCGATCATTCGGTTCGTATACCGAGCCAGGTAGGAGGCGAGCCGGAAATACTCGCCAAATTTTGACACCAGGACGGTTCGGCCCAGCGCCCCCAAAATATCGACGCGGGCGAGAAAATCGGCATGGTTCAGCTGACCTTCCGACAAGAGATTTTCGAGCGTCATTTCCATGAGAACGACAAGGTCGTCTTCCGAACAGGCGCATTGCTTCAGAAATGCGGTCCGCGCTCCCGTCAGCATGTCGTTTGTAGCGTAGGTTACAGGGCGAAAACTGCCGCGCTCCACCAGGATCGCTTTCTTGTAGAGGATGTCGGCGGGCTGCACAGTTTCGCCGTCCGCCGTGAACATCACCGCGTCGGTCAAACCCTGACTGGCGAGCTGCAAGCTCATCAGCCGATTGTCAACGCCCGCGAAAGCCGGCCCGGAAAATCTGATCATGTCCACCTGGATCCGATCGGGCGCGAGGTTCTCCTGGAGAGACGCGATCAATTTCTCCAGGGGCCGATGATAAA
>QHMY01000194.1 GCA_003218305.1 Verrucomicrobiota bacterium | reverse complement strand
ACGGGATCCCTGGACGGCGCTGGGAATGACAAAGCTAAAGTTACGAAGGTCGGCGAATGAGACCGCTTCGGCGCACTTCGAGTTGCCGTCGCAGAATCCAATGGAGCAGCCCAAGGAGCACGAGAGTAGATCCAATCAACACGATCGTGTTGAAGACGAAAACATTCACCTTCATCCCCAAATACGTTTTCCCTTCGCCGAAGAAAACATTCAGCTTCCCGCCCCGCCGGTAATCGCTCTGCTCCATTTCGGCGTTTGAAATAAGATCGGAAATCTTCTGGTTCACGTAAAGCTGCTCAGCTGTAACCGGACCGGACGCATCCTTAAACAGCTCGCGATCGAATGGCCGTTTCCGGTCCAAAATCTGGTCAATGACTTTCAGATACCCATCCAATTCATCGGGGGTTTTCGCCTCCAACCCGGAAAGGACTGCGAGCGTCTCCTTCAATTCGTTCAGCCTCCGCGTCGCCTCGGCATTATCCTCCCGTTTGGCCACCAGCACGTCGATTTTTTCCTGGGTCCGCTCCTGTCGCTCCGTCAAAGGGTTGAGCTTCGCCTGCGCGACAACCATTTCTTCGTACGACCAGCGCATCGCGATAAATTGGCAGACGAACGGCACCTGCAACCTGCTGTTCATCTTTTTCCCCTGCTCGGTGTCCGGGTGTTCGGTGAACCAGCGGCTGAAGGTGTAAACCAGCGCCAGGTTGCGATTCATGTCCTCATACTTAATGAGCGCTCCGCCCATGATGATCTGCGGAATCAGGACGAGCGGGACGATATTCGCCGCGGTCTTTGGATCAGCTACAAGCGACGAGACGACCAACCCCAGCGCCACGCCACCCATCGCCGTCATCAGCATAATGCCCAGGTCGATCCAGAACATTCCCCGGATCGCCAGGATGTAATTGCCGATCAGGACGAAAAGGACGCATTGGAAGAGGGCGAAAAAACCGAGCGAGACGAACTTCGCGAAAACGTAATAAGGCAGCCGCACGTTCAGGTTGCGCTCGCGCTGAAGCACGGCGCGGTCGCGAATGATATCATCGGCGCTATTCGTCAGGCCGAGGAACATCGCCACGATCAGGCTGAGGAAGAGGAAGGTCGGAATGTGATACGCGGAGGCAAAGTCGTAACGACCGCTGTCGGAATAACGCAAGAGCGTCGAAATGAGCAGGGCCAGCACGGGCGCGACGCCGATCGTGATGACAAGATTCGCCCGATTCCGCAGCTTGCTCATGAAGGAACGCCTGAGCAGAGTGCGCATCTGGGTCCATTCATCCCGCCAACGAACGAAAAATCGCTTCTTATCGGTAGGTGCCGCCGGCAGTGCCGGCAAAGGACCTCGACGCAACGACACTTGCTTTACGTCCTGGATCAGGCGGAACGCTTCATATTTGTCCCGCCAGAATTCCGGTGAATAGCGGCGGGCCGGAATCAGCTGCCCGCGGCTGTTCTCCTCGTAAATAATGTCGCCGCTAATGTCGCGAAGCGGCGTCTCCAGGACATCAAAGATAAATTCCGGCCGCGTCGTCCCGCACGAGGGGCAGGCGCCAAGCTCGGCCTCGAATTGATGCTGGTGCTCGGCTTCCGCGAAATAGCGCAGCATGTCGGTGGGCGTCCCGAAGAAGACGAGCCGCCCGCCTTTGTCGAACAGGATCGCCTTGTGAAACATCTGGAAGAGCTTCGAGCTCGGCTGGTGAATCGTAACGATGATGATCTTGTTGTGGGCGAGTGCGCGGATGATCTCGATCACGTGTTCGGAATCCTTCGACGAAAGGCCCGAGGTCGGCTCGTCGAACAGGTAGACGTCGGCGGACCCAATCATGTCCAGCCCGATGTTGAGCCTTTTCCGCTCGCCGCCGCTCAGCGTTTTTTTGACCGGACTCCCCACGATGCTGTCGCGGCGCTCGTTCAAGCCTAGCTCGATGAGCTTGCCCTCCAGTCGGCGGGTCAGATCGCGGCCGGAAAGATGCGGCGCGCGGATGGCGGCGGCAAACTGCAGGTTCTCACCGATCGTGAGATGCTCGTCGAAGGCATCTTCCTGCGGGATGTAACTGATGTAGCCCTTGAGCTGGTCGAGGTTGTCGTAGAGCGGGCGGTCATTCAGGAGGACCTGGCCCTGGGTGGGCTGAAGCTGGCCGCCCAGCACCTTCATCAGCGTGCTCTTGCCCGAGCCGCTGGCGCCCATCACGCAGACCAGCTCGCCTCGATTGATCGTGAATGAAATCCCCTCGAGCGCGACTTGGGAGTTGGTAAAGCGATGATTTATATCCACCACCTCCAGCGTCCGAATGATATTGCGCTCTTCCTCGATGATGCGTTCGGAAAAATTGCAGCGCAAGAACTGCCCCACATCGATGCGGATGGTGTCGCCGTCCTGAAGCAGCGCCGTGCCCCGGACCGGCGTCTCCCCGACCATGATCGGGCGGTCGGCGTCGATTACTTCCAGAGTGCCGACCCGTTTGTCGTAGTCGCACAGGATTTTCAGCAACACATCTCCGCTCGTTCCGGGCGAGAGGAGGATATCGTCTTCTTCAAGCAGACTGGGGTTGTTCGAGACAAGGTATTCCGATTTGGAAGCCTTCAGCTGAAAGCGGCCACCCATCGCGCGAGCGCGGCGGCGGAGATCGAGCAGGTCCATCTCGCTGTCGTTGTGAAAAATGATCTTGTCCTCGAGGGTCGCTTCCACCTGGGTCCCGGACTTGAGCTTGACGTCGTTCAGGACGGCATTGACGTCCCGCAATGCTTTGACGCGAACTTTCAGCCCGAATGTCACTTCCAAGGCGCTCTCCCGGGAACGGGAGCGCTCGAGTTGCACTTCATCAGCATCCTTGTGCACCCGCACGAAAATCTGGGGTAGCGAGACGTTCTTCTTGGCGTTGAAATACGCCGCCAGCTCCTGGTAGGTGAGAAATTGGTCACCGACCAGAATCCGCTGCCCGGGATAAATGCGGCAGAAACCGCCCCGCAAAAGGGGCCGGCCCCGGACCGAAACGGTCTGGCCCGTGTAATTCTTGAGCAGGATCAAATCGTGATAACGGAAAGCGAGCAACCGATCGGTTCCGCTCAGGCTTTTCAGGGTCACATCCGCGGAACTATTTGTTCCAAAGGAAAGCGCTTCGAGCGGAGAGGCCCCGCGCTGGTAGATGGAGGCGTCAGCATCCTCCGAGGCGTTCAACTGGTAAACAATGTCGATCGCCTGTGCCGCCATGCCCAACTGCGACATAAACGAGTAAAACGCGACAACCTGTTCCTGTTTCAGGCCGGCTTGTGAAATCAGATCATAAAGCTGCACCCCGAGCATGATCTTGCGATCCGCGCCCAGCTGCGTCGAAAGCTTCTGCGCCATTACGGAAAGATCCTGCTGCTCGTAAAGCGCCTGCCGGAAAAGCTGCCGCAGCTCCGAGTAGACCGCTTCCGGATAATCATAGCGAAGGAACCCGAGGCTCGAGTCGATCTCCTCTTCGAGCAGGACGCCATCTGCTTTCGAAAAGCTCGCCAGCACCTGGATGAGCAGAGGCAACAGATTCGGCCCCTCCGAAACACTCCGCGGTTTGCGCAGGGCTCGGCGCATCCAGCGCCGGCTCCGCCGGTGGATCCGGTAGGCCAACGGGGTCACGCGCTGCACGGCGCGGTCGATCTTGTCTGCTACCAGGTTGAGTGCGGTCATTTCGGGAACTTGCGGGTCAAAATTACCGCACGCCTGCCGCAACGCAATGAGGGTCGGCATTGAACGCAGGGTCCCAGTCGGGAGTCTCTTTTGCCAGGTATGTCATTCCATCCCGGCCCACCTCGTGCTCTTTGCATTGCCAAACCCTTCATGTTAGCGTTTTCACGCCCGCCTAAAGCGCGCTCCACGCCTTATGTCTCAACCTGATCGTAACTCTCAAAAGGAGAACAAACCTCGCGGCGGCGAGCCCGGTTTTAACTGGCGCGGAATCGTCCTGATTGCCATCGCCTTCGCCCTCATTGGCCTCGCCGTCCTCTTCCGCGGGGGCGCTTACGCGAATGTCGAAGAAGTCCCCTATAATCGTTTCCTCGAACTGCTCGAGAACAAGCAAATCGCGACCGACAAGAATTTCCCGCTCCAGCTGGTGGTGGAAGAAGGCCGGCCGACCCAGACCTTGCGCGGCTACTACATCAAGCAGGCTGTCGGCGCGGCTGGGGCCCAGCAGGTCCCATTTCGCACCACCGTCTTTTTGAATTACAACACCGACCTCCAGGACCGTCTCGCTAAAGCCGGAATCCAGCCGGCGATCAAAATGGAGTCGAACCTGATGGCGCAAACGCTCGTCAGCTTTCTCCCCATCGCTCTTTTCCTCCTCGTCCTCTATTTTCTTTTCCGCCAGCAGATCCGCATGGCCGGTAAAGGCGCGCTCAACTTTGGCAAATCGAAGGCGCGCATGCTCGCCCGCGACAAGAACAAGATCACGTTCAAGGACGTCGCCGGGGTCGAAGAGGCCAAGGATGAGGTCCAGGAGCTCGTCGAATTTTTGCGTGACCCGAAAAAATTTCAGAAACTCGGAGGCCGAATTCCGAAGGGCGTCCTGCTGGTAGGGCCCCCGGGCACGGGCAAGACGCTGCTTGCGCGCGCCATCGCGGGTGAAGCGGACGTTCCGTTCTTTTCCATCAGCGGCTCGGACTTCGTGGAAATGTTCGTCGGGGTCGGCGCCTCCCGCGTCCGCGACATGTTCGAGCAGGGCAAGAAATCCGCCCCCTGCATTATCTTTATCGATGAAATTGATGCGGTCGGCCGGCACCGTGGTCATGGCGTCGGCGGCGGACACGACGAGCGCGAACAAACCCTGAACGCGCTGCTCGTCGAGATGGACGGATTCGATACCCAGGAAGGGGTCATCATTATCGCGGCCACGAACCGGCCGGATGTGCTCGATCCGGCGTTGCTTCGTCCCGGCCGTTTCGATCGCCAAATCACGGTGAACTTGCCCGACGTGAAGGGGCGCGAGGAAATTTTGCGGGTGCATTCGAAGAAGGTGAAGCTGGCTGAAGGCGTCGATCTCCAAGTCGTGGCGCGCGGCACCCCGGGTTACTCCGGCGCGGAGCTGGCCAATGTTATTAATGAGGCGGCGCTCCTCGCGGCCCGCCGGGGCCTAAAAGGAATCACCCTGTACGAGCTCGAAGAAGCGCGGGACAAAGTCCGCTGGGGCAAAGAACGCCGCAGCATGGCGCTGAGCGAAAAGGAAAAGACCAACACGGCCTATCACGAAGCCGGCCATGCCTTGCTCCTCGAGTTGCTTCCGCACACCGAACCGCTCCACAAGGTCACCATCATTCCGCGCGGGCCGTCCCTCGGTTCAACCATGTGGTTGCCGGAGGAAGACAAGTACACCAATCGGAAGAACGAATTGATCGCCGGTCTGGTCGTCGGCATGGGCGGACGAGTCGCCGAGGAAATCGTTTTTGGGGACGTGACCAATGGCGCCCGGGGCGACATCAAGATGGCCACCGCCGTCGCGCGCCGGATGGTTTGCGAGTGGGGCATGAGCGAAAAAATGGGCATGGTCGAATACGGCGAACACGAGGATTACGTTTTCCTCGGCCGCGATATTTCCCGAGCCCGCGACTACAGCGAAGCCACCGCCGAGCAAATTGACGGCGAAGTTCGCAAGCTGATCGACGACGCCTATAAGACGGCGATGGACACGCTCACGGCCCATCGGCAGACCCTGGAAGTGATAGCGAAAGCGTTGCTGGAATTCGAAACGCTCGACGGCGCGCAGATCAAGGAAATCATGGAACACGGCCGGCTGATCAATCCGCCTTCCAACCCCCCGCCGCCAGTCTCCGGCCAGAAGATGGCCGACAAACCACCCAAACAGGTGGTCGTGGCTCCCGACGTTCCGCCGCTTCCCGGCGACTTGAGCGGCGCCCCCGCGTAAGGGGAGCGCAGGCGAGAAGCGAAAGCCGTCGCGGTAGGCCGCGAGACGCAGGCGTTACTTCGGCGAACGGGTATCGGCGTGGGTTTTGACTTCGTGCCGCTGCTTGTCCACGAGACGCCGCAATTCGCGCTCCATCGTTTTGAAAGCGTCGTGGATCACTTTGGTCAGCGCGGCGTGCGCGCCGGTGTCCATCTGCTTTTCGTCGGCCACCAGCTCGTGTCCCGGCGGCACAGTAACGTCGATGCGCACACGAAACTGATTCCCTTTTTGATGGTTGTGATTGGGCTGCTCGATGGCGACATCACACCGGTTGATGTGGTCGCAAAACTTTTCGAGCCGCGCTGCTTTTTCCAGGACGAATTGGTCGATCGCTTCCGACTTATCGACCCCACGATAGGTAATATTTACTGGCCGTTGCATAACTGTTTAAAACCTTAAACGATTCTGGTTCCCGAATCGACTGTTTGTCGCAAAACCTTTTCGCGTCCCCCACCAAAACGTAAATCTTCGATTTCTACACCGGCCGCAGTGAACGAAAATGGCCCGGTAATTTCGCCGGTTCGATCTTTACCAGGTCGGATTTCACGAACTCCACGATCTTGTCGCGCAATGCCGGAGGGAGCAGGTCCACGACCGCGGAATGAATGGACGCGGGCGCAGCGAACGACCAGCCATCTTTGCCCTCACGCTCGACGATCTCCGTGATGCTGTCGGCGAGCTGTTTGTGAATGCGCCTGTCGTTCTCGCTTTCAATGCCGGTGCGCTCGCCTGCGGAATTCGTTTGCCCGGATGCTGCGCCGCTGGGGAAAGCGCCAGCCTGATCGGTGAGCTTGTCCTGGTAACGGCCATGAGCGTCCGTGGTGTCGAACGCCTGCACCAGTTCCAAATGGGGGCCGCGGGTAGGTGTCTCGGTCACTTTGTAGGCTTTGAGGCTGCCACGATCGGTCACAATGATAAGAGAAGTTGGTGTCATGATGCTAACAGTTCTTCGCGGAGCGTGGGGAGGTTGGTTCGCTTGAACACCATTTCCCGCAATCCGAAGACACGCAACAAACATGTCATCCTGAGCTGCGCAGACGGCGAAGGACCTCCCAGTCGCACGTTGCATCACACATGAAAGCATCCGGCCTCGTCCGACGAAAACGCGTGCCTTATCGCGGGAGCGCTCAAGCGCTGTGAGGTCCCTCGGCGCGCTTCGCCAGCCTCGGGATGACAAGCAAAGCTCGATGCGCATCGAATCCGGCACGAGGGCGCGCCGGCTCCATTATCCAGCCAGGGGTAATTGATTATATCGATCGAACATATCGGCGGGATCACGAAAAATCGCGATAGCCCCGGCATCGCGCAACTCTTCCTGTGGGAAACCTCCGCTGAGAAGCGCAATCGTCGACAGATCTATTTTTTTGGCCGCCTCGATATCATAGGGCGTATCGCCGATCGCAATCGCCTCATCGGGCGATAAATGGTCAAGCAGGCGCAAAACCGAGATAAATACGTCAGCCTTCGGTTTGGAATGCGCCACGTCATCCGCCGTGGTCCGGCCATCGACCAGTTTCTCGATCCCAAGCAGTTTCTCGTAATGTTCGACCTCATCCGCCTTGCCTGAGGAAGCCAGGGCAATCTTCTTCCCGTCACCGCGAATCCGTTCGAATAATTCGCGGACCCGCGGGAAAGGGCGAACGTTTGGGAGATATTTTTGCTTGAATATCTTGCCGCGAAATTCTTCCAGCTCCTTTCCGAATTCGCGCAGCTCGAGCTCGGTCAGAAAAACAGGCAGATATTGATCCCCACCCTTTCCGATCTGTTCCCGAAGCCGCTCCATCGGGATTTCTTTCCCAAATTCCCGAAAGCTCTCCTGCCACGCCAGAACATGCAGCTCGTTTGAATCGACGAGCGTGCCATCCAGATCGAAAATCGCTGCCTTAATCACGTGATTGTTTCTGATGCTCCGTGCCGCGAGATTCAGCCACTCGAGCTCGAAAATCGCGGAGCGGATTACTTTTCTTCGGACGGCTTCTCCGCATCGTCCTCCGCATCGTTCTCCGCCGCGACCTTGGCCGGCACCGGGGCTGGTTTCATCTCCTGCGGCAATTGCACCTGTCGCTTCTTCCAGGACTCATGGCGCGCCTGCGCCTGAGCGCCCGACGCCAGCCTGAGCAATTTCACTCCACGCCCGATCACCTCCATGTCGTCGCCGGACGCAAACTTCGTCGGCTCCGGGAGGAAGCCCTGCTCCTCCGCCGTGTCGAGGAGAAGCATCCATTCCAGGTGCTCCTCTCCCGGGAGCACAAAAGGAATCGGCTCAAAATGCGCGTTGATGAGCAAAAGGAAGGTTTCGTCGCGGATCGGTTCGCCCTCGAAAGTGAGAACGTCGATCGTGTCTCCGCTCAACAACACTCCGAGGCAGCGGACGAAAGGCGACGCCCACTCCTCGTCGCTCATTTCATTGCCGCCCGGATTGAACCACATCACGTCCTTGATCTCCGAGCCGCGGATTCGCCTGCCCTGGAAGAATTTCGGGCGCCGAAACACCGGGTGGTCGCGCCGGAGCTGGATCAGTTTCCTGGTAAACTCCAGGAGCTTTTTCTGGTCATCGTCGTATTCCCAGGAGAGCCAGTTCAATTCGTTGTCCTGGCAATAGGCGTTGTTGTTTCCGTTTTGGGTCCGCGCCCATTCGTCGCCCGCGTAGAGCATCGGCACCCCCTGCGAGAGAAAAAGCGTAGCCAGGAAATTTCGCCGCTGCCGCCCGCGCAATGCCTTTACCTCGGGATCCTCCGTCGGCCCCTCTTCGCCGCAATTCCAAGAGTTGTTGTGGTTGTCGCCGTCGTTGTTGCCCTCCCCGTTGGCCTCGTTGTGCTTTTCGTTGTAGCTGACCAGATCGTTCAGGGTGAATCCGTCGTGCGAGGTGACAAAATTAATGCTCGCGTAGGGCCGGCGTCCGCTGTGCTGATAAAGATCGGGGCTGCCGGTCAGGCGGTAGGCCATTTCGCCCACCCGGCCTTCGTCGCCTTTCCAAAAACGCCGGACTTCATCGCGATACTTCCCGTTCCATTCCGCCCATAACACCGGAAAATTTCCGACCTGATACCCGCCTTCGCCGATGTCCCACGGTTCCGCGATCAGCTTCACCTGCGAGAGAACCGGATCCTGGTGAATGATCTCGAAGAAGGCGTGCAGTTTGTTCACGCCCTTGTCGTCCCGCGCCAGGGTCGACGCGAGATCGAAACGAAACCCATCCACATGCATGTCGTTCACCCAATATCGGAGGCTGTCCATGACCAGCTGCAGGGTCCGCGGGTGGAGCAAATTGAAGGTGTTTCCGGTCCCGGTGAAATCCACGTAATGCCGCGGATTTTCCGGCGACAAACGATAATAGGCCGCGTTATCCACTCCGCGGAAACCAAGCGTCGGCCCGAGCTGATTTCCTTCGGCGGTGTGATTGTAAACAACGTCGAGGATCACTTCGAGGCCGGCCGCGTGGAGATTGCGGACCATGCCTTTAAACTCCGACACCTGCTGTCCCATCGCTCCGCTGCTGGAATATTGCGCCTCCGGAGCAAAGAAGCCGATCGTGTTGTAGCCCCAGTAATTGCGCAGCCCACGATCGATTAAAACTTTATCGTCGATCTTCGCGTGAACCGGCAAAAGTTCGACCGCGGTGACTCCCAATTCCTTTAAATACTTGATCGCCCCGGCGCTTCCCAAGCCCGCATAGGTCCCGCGTAATTCAGCCGGCACCTCCGGACAAAGCTTCGTGAAACCCTTCACGTGCATCTCGTAGACCACCGACCGGTGCAGCGGTGTGCCGGGCCGCTGGTCGTTACCCCAATCGAACGCGTGATCGATTACGACCGCTTTCGGCATCCCCCACGCGTCGTCCCGAAAATCACGGGCCAGATCATCCTGGGGGCCGCCGACAACGTAGCCGAACATTTCATCGGCCCAATTCACCTCCCCCGCGATCGCCTTGGCGTAAGGATCGATCAGGAGCTTAGAGCTATTGAAGCGCATCCCGCGTTCCGGATCGTACGGTCCATAAACGCGGAAACCGTAGAGTTGGCCCGGGCGCACATCCGGCAGAAACACGTGCCAGACCTGGTCCGTCTGCTCCGTCATCGGGATGCGAATATTTTCCTGCGGCGCCTCGATCTGATCGAAGAGGCAGAGGTCGACCGACGTTGCGCTCTCGGAAAAGAGCGCAAAATTCACTCCGTTGCCCAGCCACGTCGCGCCAAGCGGATAAGGATATCCCAACCAAATTTTTACCGGCGTCATAAAATCGAGTGGTTCTTATCCTATACGGCCCTGCGCTTGGCAACGGCTTAAGAAATTTCGCGCGATAGCGCGCTCTTCCTCTTCCTCCCTCCCCATGTTTGGCTGTCAGAAGACGACAAAAGGAAAAAGCGTTGTCATCCCGAGCCGCGCAGACGGCGAGGGACCCCGCAATGACAGTGACGCCTACTCCTAATAGGGAACCGCAAATTGCAGTTGTGGGGTCCCTCAGCGTCTGCGCGCTTCGGGATGACAGCTGACCCGCGCCATCTCGCGCTCTTCCTCTTACTCTACCGCTCCCTCTTCCTCCGCACTCATCTCTTCATAACTAAGAGGAAGCGGTAGAGGAAACGGAACGGTTGCTACCGGAATTTTGCGAACCAGCCGTAGGGAAACGCGTCCCCGGGACAATCGGTTGCCCAACGCGGCGGGTTCACTTCGCGATGCGGACGCACGATCAACGATCGCCCTTCACTTTGCCCGCAACGCTCCCGCAAGTAGCGAATCAGCTCCTCGCAGGCCTCGAGTTGCGGGCGAGTGGGCTGATCGCGATTGAAATCGCCCACGAGGCAAATGCCGAGGCCGATGTTGTTCATGTAATCGCTGTGCACGTGGCCGCCGTTGATCTGGCGGCGCCAGCGATCTCCGATTTCGATCTGGCCGTTGCGCGATGAGGTTCCGTTGCCAATGACGAAATGGTAGGCCAGCCCATTTTTCATGCGCCGAATCTTTCGATGATAATAATCGAAAGCTCGCGCATTTCCCTGCCGCGTGCCGCTGTTGTGCACGATGATGAATTTCCAGCGCGCGCGTTGGACGGGCGCTTTCCGGATCGCGTCGATGGTCGCGCTCGTGAGGTAACGATAGTTAGCCGGCGGCTTGGAAAACGGCCAGAAACCGCGCCGGGGCGGTGGCGACGGCGGCGGCTCAAGCCCCTGTTCTTTTTCGAGCCCGGACTTTTCGATCGTGATGTCGGCCGGAAGTGCCGCTTGAGGAAGAGTTGAAACCGGTGGCGGATGTGCGGCCGGCTCGGGAGGCGGAGTCCGCGCCGGTTCAGGTCCGGTCCTCGGCGCTTTCTCCGGCGGCGCGGGAGTCTTCGCCGGCTCGGCCTTTTCGGTCCGCTTCGGGGTTGGCTCCTTTGCTCCCTCAGTCTTTTTCGCGCTGGGCTTTGGAGTCGGCGATTCTTCCGGCTCGGGAGTTGGACTCTTCTTGGGGTGCGATTTCTTGGTCGATGCCGCAGCCTCTTTCGATGCGGCCTTTTTCTTCCGCTTCGACTTGGGCGTGGCCGTTGTCTCCTCGCTCGTCGTGTTCGATTTTTTTGTTCCCGGTTTGGCTCCGGGCTTCGACGTTGGTTCGGGCGTTGGCTTCTTTCCTGAGCCACTCTCGCCTGCCGCGCTCGAAGATTCGTCGTCCGCGTCTTCCGCAGTCTTTCCTGATTTCGCCTTGCTTTTCGGCTTCGGCGAATCCTCCGGTTCCGGCGTCGGGCTTGCTTTCGCCTTCGACGATTTCGCAGATTTCGATTTCCGATTTGCCGGTTTCGGCTTCGCCGTCGGCTCCGGCGTCTCCGCGGGGGCGGGCGAAGCAACCGCCCGCATTTCTTCCCGCGCCTTCGTCCGGGCGTCGTGCTTTTTCTTTTCTTCCTCGGTCAGCTGCGCGTTGACGAGCGTGCCGACGATCGCGCTAAGAATGAGGGCCGTGCCCAGGAAAACGCGAAAACGGATCACGGCAGGCGAGCGTAACAGAGCAGGAGGTTCGATCAAGCGGGCTGTGGCGGGGCCTCAACTTCGGCGGCCGCGCGTTCCCGTTCGCGACGCAGAATCGCATTAAGTTTCCCGCCGAGGAGGAGAAGGAGGCAGGTCAGATACATCCAGGTCATCAACACGATAATGGACGCGAGCGCGAGATAAGTCGGATTATACCGGTCGTATTTCGCCACATAAAACTGGAACAGTTTGGTGACGATCATCCACCCAATCGAGAAGAAGATCGCCCCGGGCAAAGCCTGCCGGATGGTCAAATAGTTCTCCGGAGTCAAAAGATAAAGGGCGAGCGCCAGGCCAACCAAAGCCAAGGCGGTCAACGGCAGGCTGAGGAACGCCACCCATTCCTGGAGCGGAATAGTGAGCTGAAAATTCACCTCGGCGATGCCGGCCAGGATTTCGCCGAAGACCATTGCGTTAAAACAAAACAGAATCGTGATCCCGAACCAAAAAACGAGGAAGAATGAGATGATGTACTTGGACCACCAGTTGCGATCTTCTCTCACGCCATGAGTGCGGCTCAGGGCATGGGAGATCGTGGAAATGAAAAGCGTCCCGAGCCAGATGCCGAAGAAAATGCCGAAGTTCAACAGCGTACCGCTCGAACCGGTCACAACAATGTTCGCCACGAGCGAATCGATGATTTCCTGCACCTTCGGATCGGGCGGCAGGAAGTTCTTCAGCAGGCCGAACATCTGGTGCAGTTTGCTCGGGTCGGTGCCAAAAAGACCCAGCAAATACCAAAGGAAAAGGAGTCCCGGCGCCAGGGTAAAAAGGAACTGATACGCCATCTGGGCGGCCAGGCCCGTCGTGGTGTCCATGGCCGTCTCGTAAACCAAGCGCCGGAAAATCCGCCCGGCGAACCTCAGGTATTTCATCTGCGGCCAGAGTTTACTTTGCCGGAAACAAATATCCATTAAACTCTCCGCTTGAGGGCTGCCTCTGGCTACGCCGCAGCCTTAGCGAAGGCGGAGCCTAACGAGTTTTGAAAAAAATCCTGATCCTGACCGCCGGGTTCGGCGAAGGGCACAACAGCGCCGCCCGCGGCATCCGCGACGGCCTGCGCAAGATTTCGCCCGAAGGAGTGCAGGTGGAACTGCACGATCTTTTCGCTGAAACGTATGGCCTCGGAAACGATTGGGCCCGGGTTCTCTACATGGGGATGATCAACCGCACCCCCCAGGTTTGGCGGGTCATCTATCGGTGGCTGGATCGCCAGGAAAATTTCGTCGGAGATTTTCGGGTCTTTTTCGCCCTGAAGAATTATCTGCGCCAGGTCCTGGCCCGGTTTCAGCCGGACGTGATCGTTTCCGTTTATCCCGCCTACTCCCACATGCTCGACGAGTTGCTGGGCTGGGAAGGCGCGCCCCAGCACAAACGCGTCGTTGTCATTACGGATTCGATCAGCGTAAACGCCATCTGGTATCGATGCAGCGCCGACTATTTTCT
The DNA here is from genome assembly GCA_003218305.1 of Verrucomicrobiota bacterium. Classification (GTDB taxonomy): domain Bacteria; phylum Verrucomicrobiota; class Verrucomicrobiia; order Chthoniobacterales; family UBA10450; genus AV80. The sequence continues at coordinate 1,698 of QHMY01000194.1, read as the reverse complement.
GCTTCCGAACGATCAGAGCGCCGCCGTTCTGCTCCAGGCCGGAATCGCACCGGAAAAAATAAAAACGTTTGGTTTCCCGGTTAGCCCCGTTTTTGCGCAGCCGGGAGAACTTCGATTGCCACCCTCGGACGAGACCGGCCGGCGCGTCCTCTACATCATCAACGCAGCGAACTCGGGGGCGCCCCAGTTGGTCCGCCGGCTGGCTGGATTGCCGGAAATTCAATTGACCGTCACCGTCGGTCGCAACGCCGGGCTGAAGGTTTCCGTCGAAAAAATTCGCCGGACGGTTACCCAAGAGTTCGAGACCGTGGATTGGAGCGATGAGCTGCCGCGACTTCTGCGCGCGAATCATCTGGTCATCAGCAAGGCTGGCGGGGCCACGGTTCAGGAGGCGATGTCGGCCGCCTGCCCCATGATCGTCAATCACATCATCCCGGGACAGGAAGAGGGGAACGCCCGGTTTATTGTGGAAACGAATTCAGGCACGGTCGCAACCACGCATGATACGGTGATTGCAGCGGTCCGGAACGCGTTTGCGAATGACGCTGCCCAATGGCGTGAGTGGTCGGCGAATATCAGCCAGTTGGGCCGGCCGACCGCGTCGCTCGATATCGCGACGTTTCTTCTGTCTTTGTAGCGGCGCTTCTGTGAAGCGCCCGAGGGTTGGCTCCGGCTTGATTAGGCGGCCTCGGCGGTCCCTCACAGGCGCTTCACAGAAGCGCCGCTACAGTGGAAAATCTGTTCGCCCGCGACGAACGTCTGCTGCACCTCGAGCTCCGGCGACAACACCACAAAATCCGCATCCGCACCCGCTTCCAGCCGACCCTTCGTGTTTGCTCCAAGAGCCCGGGCCGGATTGGCGCTCGCCATCGCAACCGCTTCGTGGAGCGGAATCTTCACTTCATTCACGATGACGCGGATAAGATCGCTCATCCGGGATGCGCTCCCAGCCAGGGCAGAACGATCCGCCAGGAGGCAAACGCCATTGCTCACCACGCATTCGAGCCCGGAGAGAGAAAATTGCGCGCCTTCGGACAACCCGGCGCCAGCCGTTGCGTCAGTCACCAGGCAAACTCCAGCCGGACCTTTCGCGCGATAAAGCATCTTCATTAGGGTAGTTGAGACATGATGACCGTCCGCGATCAGCTCGCACATGAGTTCGGGCTCGCTCAGGGCGAATTCCAGCAGTCCGGCTTCTCGATAAATGCCTCGCCGCCGCGCGGAAGACATTGCGTTAAACGTGTGGGTTACATGCCGCATCCCGTGATCGAAACCGGCGCGCGCTTCTCCATCCGACGCATCGCTGTGACCGCCACTGACGGCGATATTTCGCCCGCGCAAACGATCGATTAGATCGAGGGCCCCCGGCAATTCCGGAGCCAGCGTGACGCGTTTGATCACGTCTGCAAATTCAAGCAGTTGATCCGCTGACTCGCGATCGGGCTCCCGAATAAACTGATCGCGCTGCGCTCCCCGTTGCGTCTTCGAAATGAAGGGTCCCTCGATGTGCGCGCCGGCGATTTGGCCGATGGAGCTGGCAGAATCCCGGACCGCGCGCAACACCTCTACGATTTTCGGAATGGGAGCCGTGACCGTGGTCAACAGCAGCGACGTGGTCCCGCCAGTCGCGTGATAATCACAAATGGTTCGAAATGCCTCCGGCGTCGCCTCCATCGTGTCCCGGCCCAGCGCACCGTG
>QHMY01000213.1:4164-4564 GCA_003218305.1 Verrucomicrobiota bacterium | reverse complement strand
GAATAGCCCCGGGTCAACCCCCGGGTTACATACCGCAAAAGGACTTCGACCCCGAAGGGGTCGAAGTGACCGCGCGCTGAATAATTACGTCCCGTTGAGGACATTTGTTTCCCGGGTTGCACCCGGGCCTGTTCACATTGAATCCCTCCGGGATTCTCAAAGCCGGAAGCGGACTTGACCGATGCTCTTTTTCGATCAACTTAAAAAAAGCGACCCGGCGCTGCGGACGTTGGCCTGGGGCGCTTTTGCTGGCATGGTCACCTTGCTGGCGGGGCTTTGGTACGTGCAAGTGGTCTCGTATCGCCAGCACACGGAAAACCAGAAGGCGCAATCGTATCGCACCGTGCGCATCCCTGCTATCCGCGGCAAAATCCTCGATGCCAACGGGCAGCCGCTCGCC
>QHMY01000213.1:0-4123 GCA_003218305.1 Verrucomicrobiota bacterium | reverse complement strand
TGGAAGCGCTCTGCGCCGAACGGGCACATCAAAAAAAGCGAACTCGGCGCGCTTCAGGCCCAGGCGCGTTATCGCGTCGTCAGCAACATCGTTCAGCATCTCGCCACGGTCGTTCAGGTTCCGGTGTTTTTGGACTTCGACAGGTTCATGAATCATTACACCAACCAGCTCGCGCTGCCGTTGCCGATCCTGACGAATCTTACGCCGAGTCAGGTCGCCCGGTTCCAGGAACAGCCCAGCACGTTGCCCGGCCTCGATCTCGATATCCAACCCACGCGCGTCTATCCGCGTGGCCAGAGCGGCGCGCATATGGTTGGTTTCCTCCGGCGCGACGACAGTTCGATGAAAGACGAGGACGCGTTCTTCAATTTCCGCTTGCCGGATTTCAAGGGCCAGGTCGGCCTGGAAGGCGCCTTTGACCAGGTCTTGCGCGGCAGGGCAGGGGTGAAGTCGGTGCTGGTAAATAATTTGGGTTATCGCCAATCCGAAACCATCTGGGCGCCCGCCGATCCGGGCAAGAACCTGGTGCTCACCATTAACCTCGATCTGCAGCACGCCGCTGAAAAGGCGCTCGCCGGCGCGCAGCCGGACGTGCGCGGCGCAGTGGTGATCATGGACCCGAACAACGGCGACATCCTCGCGCTGGTTTCAATTCCATCCTACGACCCGAATCTGTTTCTGCCGCGCGTAAATCGCGCGCATTGGGACATGTTGATGGATGAGGACCTGAAGCCCACACGCAGCCGCGCCACACAGGAGAATTATCAGCCCGGGTCCATTTTCAAAATCGTCACGGCTCTTGCTTGCCTCGAGGCCGGCCTCGATCCGTATGCGAAGATTTACAATCCAAGGCACATTTTTGTCGGCCGCCGCAAGATCGATGACACCGCACCGGAAGGTGAATACGATTTTCGGCGCGCGTTCATCCTTTCGAGCAATACTTATTTCATTACCAACGGTCTTAAAGCCGGCGTCGAGAGGATCGTGGCCGTTGGTCATCGGTTGCATTTTGGCGAACGCACGGGCATTCCCACCTGGCAGGACAATGGCGGCATCTTTCCTACCGCCCGCCGCATTAAAACCGGCTGGGTCGAAGGCGAAACCGCCAACCTTTGCATCGGCCAGGGCGAGATCGCCGTCACTCCGTTGCAAATGGCCGTCATGGCTTCGGCCATTGCAAATGGCGGAACGGTCTTCTGGCCGCGCCTCGTCGCCCGGATCGAAACGCAAGACCTGCTCTCGGGCGAGCAGCCAACCATGGTTCCGCAAGGCCGTGTCCGCGATTATCTCGGCGTGTCCCCCCGCAGTTTGCGTATTCTGCGCGAAGCGATGCTCGCTGACGTGGAAGACCAAAAGGAGGGCGGTGGCCGGCTCGCCGCCGTCTCGGGCTTCCGCGTGTGCGGCAAGACCGGCACCGCGCAAATAATGGACATCCACAATCGCGTCGTGGACTGGACCACGTGGTTCGCCTCTTACGCCCCTTATGAAAATCCCCGTTACGCCGTCATCGTGACCGTCGAAAGCGGAAAATCTGGCGGGTCCACCTGCGCTCCTGTCGCCCAAAAAATTTATCAGGCCATTCAACAATACGAAAACCAGAGTAATTTACGGATGACGAGTGTGACGAAGGCGCCATGAGATGTATGGATATTTTGTTTAACCACAGAGACACCGAGAGCACGGACTTGACCGGTTCCCAAGTTCTCCGCGCCTCTGCGCCTTTGCGCCTTTGCGTTAATTCCCCGTCTCCGCGCGTATGATAGCTTTAGGCAAAGATCACCAATCGCGATTTGATTGGTTGCAGTTGACGGCGATCAGCCTGCTGATGGTGATCGGCATCGCGTTTGTCTTTAGCGCCACGTCCACCGACACATCCGTCAGCCCCAAATGGTACAATCAACTGTTCGTTCGCCAGATCATCTGGTGCGTCGCCGGAATGGGTGCGGCCGGCGTGGTTTGTTTTGTGGATTATCACGTCCTCGCGCGCTGGTCCTTCGTCGCCTATTGGGCGGCGATTGTTCTGCTTGTGCTCGTGTTCATCATCGGGCCGGTGCGTTGGGGCGCGCAGCGTTGGATCGATCTCGGGCCGTTCCAGCTCCAACCCTCCGAATTCGCCAAGCTCGCCTTCATTCTGGCGCTTGCAAATTTTCTCAGCCGTCCAACCGATGAATTGCGCCAGCCGGGAATTTTCTGGAAGGCCGTCGGCCTGATGGTCCTGCCCTTCCTCCTCATCCTGAAAGAACCTGACCTCGGCTCCGCCCTCATCTTCCTGCCCATGGGGCTCGCGATGATGTTCGTCGCCGGCGTGCCGGTCCGTTTTCTCGCGCGGCTCGTCGGGGGTGGCGCGCTCATGATCCTGCTGATCATGGTGGACGTGCTGTTCGCTCCGCCGCAATGGCAGATCAAGCTTGAGGATTATCAGAAACGACGCCTGCTCGTTTACTTCGGCCTCGACGGTGTGTCGCCCGATGCCTCGCCCGGACAAAGAGCCGACGCGCGCCGCGCCATGCGCAATTACTCCTACAACGTCGATCAGGCGCTCATCTCCGTCGGTTCGGGCGGGATGTTTGGAAAAGGTTTTCGCCAGGGAACGCAAAACGCGCTGGGCTATTTGCCCAAAGCGGTTGCGCACAATGATTTCATTTTCTCCGTCATTGCCGAGGAGAAAGGTTTCATGGGAAGCGTGACAGTCATCGCGCTTTATTCCGTGGTGTTGTTCACCGGCATTCGTATTGCCGGCCAGGCCCGCGATCGCCTGGGAAAATTGCTGGCCACCGGCATCGTCGCCATGTGGTTCAGCCATATTTTCATTAACATCGGCATGAATATTCGTCTTATGCCCGTGACGGGCGTGCCACTGCCGCTTTTAAGTTATGGCGGGTCTTCAGTGATATGCTCGTTGATCGCCGCGGGCATCTTGCAAAACGTTTACATCTACCGGAGGTCCTATTGATGTCACCTCTTACTCCTGATCTTAATCTTACTCTTGATCCTGATCGCCCTTCTGGCCACGAACCGGCTCTCATTAACACCCCCCTTCCGCGGGGTGTGCGCGGGTCGAGCCAGTATCAAAACCATTTCAACGGTTTGACACAACTGACAATTGATAACTGACAACTGACAATTTTGTTATGAACGAACGAAGTTTCTCCCGCCGCCGGCGTGGCGGCATGCATTTCCGCCCGTCCGGCGGCATGCAAGGCCATAAACACCAGGAACGCGCCGCCCAGGAAGCGCGCGCTCACGCCATCGGCGCCAAGGCCACCAACGAAAAAATTTACGACACCGGCCGCTACAATAAAGAAATTGAGCGCGCCGAAAACCTCGCCGCCGGTCTTCCCGCGGATGCCGCGGCCCCTGTGACGGAAGCCGCGCCCGGCCCGCAGAAAAAAGATTTTCGCGAGCCGCACATGGACACCCCGGCCGAGGTCCAGGAACAACCCGCTTTCCATCCCGTCGAGATCAAGGACCAGCCGCAGGGCATCGTGGAAAGCATCAAGGCCGCTGCGAACAAGATCGTTCGCAAAGTGCAGCGGCTCATTCGACCGGTCGAAAAGATTCATAAAGAAGTTATCATCAACGCCGAGACGCTCGAAACCCGCGTCGCCGTCCTCGAGGAAGGTAAGCTCGAAGAATTTAACATCGAGCGCACTTCCGAGGAACGCCTTGTCGGCTCCATTTACAAAGGCAAAGTACGCAACCTCGAAGACGGCCTCAAAGCCGCTTTCGTCGATATCGGCTTCGAGAAGAACGCCTTCCTCCATTATTGGGATATCGTTCCCTCCAACTTCGATTCCGGCGTCGAAATCGTCGAGCGCGACACGGGAGGCCGAACCTCCTCGCGCGCCAGGGAAAGGGCGCGCATCACGCAAAAAGATATCCCGCGCCTTTACCCCCCCGGCACGGACATTATCGTGCAGGTCACCAAAGGCCCCATCGGCACCAAAGGCCCGCGCGTCACCACCAATGTCGTGTTGCCCGGCCGCTATTTGGTGCTGCTGCCGAATTCCGATCAATGCGGCATTTCGCGCAAGATCGAGAATCAGGAGGAACGCCAGCGCCTCAAACGCATCCTCCGCAGCCTCTCCATCCCCGATGGCATGGGCGTCATCATCCGCACCGT
>QHMY01000212.1 GCA_003218305.1 Verrucomicrobiota bacterium | reverse complement strand
GGGCGACAATCCGGTAGGCCGCTTCGCTAAAGACTGCGAATCCCGGAACACGCTCATAACACCAGACCATCCATCCGCGGCTTCGGCTTTGGCCCAACGAACGGAAGACTGCCTCTGCGCCGCTAAAAACGGTGCCGTCGGAATCGATGAACTGGACCGACTTGGCGAAAGCCTCGGGTGGGATCTCGGGAAACCTCCCGGCGACTTCCTGGGACGGAGCGTAGTCGACCGCCCCCGCGGTGAGCTCGCGCCATCGCTCGATCCATCGACGGCAAAAATGGCAGTCCCCGTCGAAGATCAGGAGCGGCTTCGGCGGCCGATTGCGAACCACAAAATGAGGCGGGCGGCTCATCAAAGTAAGGTGCGATGTCCGGCGCTGAACGTCCAATGCGCCTCAAGGAGCGGCGGTTTACAAACCGCCGACGTTTCCAGAGGGCGGTTTGGAAAGCGCCCTCCTTAATTCTCAAACTCCGCCCAGACCGGCGCATGATCGGAGGGCTCTTTGCCTTTTCGCATTTCGCGCTCGATTCCAGCCGCGGTGCAATTCGCCGCCAGAGACAGGCCACGGTTCTTCGGAAAGGCGAGCATCCGATAATCCCACCAGCTGAAAAGGCCCGTCTCCTGATGATGAAGCCGGAGCGTGTCCGTGAGTCCGGCGGCGCTCAACCGCTCGTAGGCGGCCCGCTCGCCTTCCGAACACATGATGGCCCCGCGCCAAAGTTCAGGGTCGAAAATATCTTCGTCCCTGGGCGCGACGTTGAAATCCCCACAAACCGCGAGGGGACGTTCCAACTGCCGATTGTCACGCAAACATTTCTCGAGGCGCGCGTACCATTTCAATTTGTATTCGTAGGCGGGCGACCCGACCGCCTGTCCGTTCGGCGCATAAATCGAATAGACCCGGACGGTGCTGACCGTCGCAGCGATGACGCGCGCGTGCGGATCGTCTTCCTCATCACAGAGCGAAACCCGCACGTCGTGCAATGGCGTGCGCGAAAGAATCGCAACGCCATTATAGGATTTCTGACCGTGAAACGCGGAGTGATACCCGGCACCGCGCAAAGCCAACTCCGGGAACTGCTCGTCCGTGCATTTGGTTTCCTGCAAACAGACCACGTCCGGCTGAGTTTCCGCGAGCCAGAGGAGGAGGCGCTCCTGTCGTTTGCGGAGCGAGTTAATGTTCCAGGAGATGAATTTCATCATCGGTCATCAGTGGTCGGTCATCGGTGATCGGTGATCGGTGATCGGTGATCGGTCGAGACTGATTACTGATTACTGGTTACTGATTACCGATCACTGACTACAACTCCATCTCCACCCCCGGTATCGGCACAATCACTTCCGACCCGGGCAGCTCGACCGCCAGCTGGGTGCGCGTCCATTCCACCGCGGGCACATCGCCATGCACGAGCACGATCTTTTTCGGCGCCAGTTGTTTCACATAGCGAACGATCGATTCGCGGGACGCATGGGCGCTGAACTGGAATTGCTCGACCTGACAGCGCAACGGTTGCGCCGGCTCATCGGGGTCCAGCGAGACCAGATCTCCAGCGTTGGCCGTCTTGATAACGCCGGCCGGCGACGCCGGGTCGGCATATCCCACGAAGAAAATCGAATGCTTTGGATCGTCGATGACCCGCCGTGCGAAAATGTTCGAAAGCGTTTTCGGGGTCATCATCCCGCTGGAAAGCGCGTATACTCGCCCGGCCCGAGCGGGCGACTCATTGATCGTTTTGCCGTTCAAGATAAACGGCGCGACCTCCTCGAGTAACTGCAAACGCGGCAATAACCGACGGGTGGTCATCGCCCGCCGATCGTATATCTCCGTCATCTTCGTACTCAGGCCCCCGATATAGACGGGGAACTCCCCCAGCAATTTTTCTCGCCGGAAATTGTAAATCATGGCGAGCACTTCCTGCGTTTTGCCGAGAGCGAAAACGGGGATCAAGACACAGCCGCCCCGGGCAAAAGCGCTATTGATCGCGTCGGCCAGCCGCCGCTCCTCCGCCGCGCGCGTGAAACCTTCCGGCAGCGGATTGTCTCCACGCGTCGTCTCAATAATCAGCACATCGATTCCTGATTCCGGAAAGGTGGCGCCGCGCGTGATCGTTTGATCATCGAAGTTTACATCGCCGGTATAGAAAACCGTGCGGCCCTCGGCGCGTAAAATCACTCCTGCTGCTCCCAGGACATGGCCAGCGTCGACGAATTCGATCGTAACCGATCCCTCTTCGTGGGGCCTCGCGCGCTCGCCCTTCAGGGTAAACGGCTGACCCATGGGGCACCGGCGCCAGAGTTCCGTCGCCTGATTCGTCTCCTTGTGGGTGAAAAGCGGATAGATCGAGACGCCGATCTCTTCACGCTGCCGCATCATGACACTGACCGAGTTGTGCAGCAGCGCGCTGCCAATTTCCGCTGTCGCTTCCGTCATGAAGATGCTCGCGTCCGGCTGGCGCCGCATCAAAACGGGCAGTGTCCCGATGTGATCGAGATGCGAATGGGAGATGACAATGGCGTCGAGGAGGCGACCATCGAGCACCCGGAGATTGGGCAGGGCCTCTTCGCCTTCCTCCTTTGGATGCATCCCGCAGTCGAGGACCAGGCGTTGACCGGCTGCCTCGAGGTAATAACTGTTGGCGCCGATCTCGGTGCGGCGGGTGAGATTGGTGAATTTCAAGAGATTGAAGAAATGGTTCCCCCCCCAGCCAAGAGCAAGCAACAATTTCACTGTCGAGTCGCCCGACAGTCAGTTGGCAGGGACTCCGCACTGCGCCTTCCGCAGGTTCTCCCGCCCTAAATTTCTAATTAATACAACATCAGCGGACGCCGCAGCGCGGCATCCCTACCTGGCTCATAACAATTCCTGGAAAATTCGCATCCAGTTTCCAAAGAGGATTTTTGCGATTTGTTCGTCGCTGAATCCGCGCTCGATCAGTTTCAGGGTGAGATTTCGAGCATGCGCATGATTGGTCAGATCGGGAATGCAATGCGGCGTGGTCAACCTGGAAGCAAAATCCTGCTTCTCCGATTCGGACCACTGGCGATAAAGAAATTCGAAAAAATCGAAGCCAATCCCGACGCAATCGATCCCAATCAAACCGATGACGTGCTCCATATGGTCGACATACCGGTCGAGTGTCGCCTCTTCCTTCCGCGGACTCACCAGGATGGCGTTGATGCCGATAACGCCGCGGCGTGCGCCGATCATCCTGATTTGCTCGTCGCTGATATTGCGTTCGATGTCGTGAAACCGCCGCGCGTTGGTATGTGAAACGATGAGCGGTTTGGTCGTCTGCGCGCAAATTTCCTCGAACCCGGCTGGGTTGATGTGAGCGAGGTCCAGGATAATGCCGAGTGAATCACACTCCTGGACCACTTCGCGTCCGAAACTCGTCAACCCATCGCGTGAGGAGCCGCTGGCGGCAAAAACGCCCCCTGAACCGGCGGCATTGCCCCGCGCATGGGTAAGCCCGATGAGGCGTACACCAAGCTCAAAGAAGATACGGAGAAGATTGAGGTCGACGCCGATTGGTTCCACCCCTTCCATCGTTATCAGGAAGGCAATTTTCCCAGCGGCGCGCGCTCGCAGGATTTCCTCGGAACTTCGGCAAATCGCGAACCGCTGGGACATCTCCACCTCGGTGTAGAGCCGCGCGATCTGGCCGAGAGCGACGCGCAACCCCATCTCCGGAAGATAACGGTCTTCCAGGTAAATGGCCGCTCCGATGACGCCAATGTTACCCGCCTCGAATTCGGGCAGAAACTCGGCCGCGAGCACATTCGTCCGATCGCGCTTTTCGTACAAATCCATCAGTAGATCGAAATGCAGGTCGACGAGTCCGTGCGCGTGCAGCCGGTTAACTCGCTCGTTGATTTCCATTCAAGGAACGGATGGAGCGATCGTGGTGGCTTTGGGCTTCCCGCGATGTCGGTCGGGCGTCGCCACGGCAATCAAGACCAGCAGCCAGGCCGCGCCGAGCGGCAGGATTCCCGGCAGCCAAATCAACCAGCGAGAGGCGACGGCGAGCGCGATCAAACTATACGCCGCGGTGAAAGCGATCGCGCACAGCACCAGATCGACCCGCGAAATATGCCGGAGGCTCAGGACGGCGACGGTGATTGCCAGCAGGATTACGCAGTCAAAAATCCAGCTGATGCGATGCACATATGCGTTCGTCTGAATGGTGGCCAGGGTGGCGGCGAAAACATCCGGCGGTGAGAGTGGATTTGCCGGGATCCGCGCCAGGATAATCTGATCGCGCATGGAATCGAGTTCCGGGCTCTTCTTGCCGGACTCATGCTGTTGGGTCAGCAGCAGAAGCTCATTCAACGTGAAGTGGCGCGCTTTCTTTCCCGCGTTCGGTGAGATCAAGACAGTGCCATCGGCGCGAATCGGGATGGTCCGTCCCTGCGGCAGGGAAATGTGCGAGCCAAGCTCGATCGCCACTTCCGCCGGAGTCACCCGCAACCAGAGCAAAATCGCCTGGAATGCGAACGAAGGAATCACCTCGCCGCGGTGTCGAAAAAGAAGCGGCACATGAATGCCGTCCGCAATTTCGCCGGGCAGATTAACAAAACCGAGGGTGCCGATGAGACGCATCTCTTCTCCCGGCTGACGTCCGATCCCGGAAAACTCGACGAGGTCGCCGCGCTTTCCCGTTACCTGGGTGAACGCCGGGATCTCCGGGATGGGGGCATCGGGATCGGGTGTAGCCGTCAGCTCGGCCGCCAAAAGCAACTTGGGAACGCGCATCGCCTGATCGATGAAAACCTGCTCCTGATCCTTATCGCGCTCGCGCCAATTCAAAATGTTCTCAAAGGAAACGACAGAGGGTTTGAACTCGAGAATCGATTGGAGAAACAGCGCGAATTCCAGCGGGGAAACACCTTTCTTGCCCGCGCCCTGCGAGGTCATCTCCACGGATGGATCCCGGTCCAGGACCTGGTCCTGCCCAATCTCAACTACGGTCAACGGTGCCATCGGCCCGCTCGGATCTGAGTTTCGCAAGAGCCAGCGCAAAAAAGTCTCTTCGGATTGCGCTACTCGGGGCTCGCGCAAAAAGAGGATGCCCACCAGGGGGACCAGGAGCATGAGCCAAAAGGTGGGTCGCTGCATTGCGGCAAAAGTGAAGAGGCAAAAGGGCCGAGTGACAAGTGGCAATGTGCCCCCGACCAATCACTCCCCTTCTTCCTCTACCCCCTGCCTGGTAGGGACGCCGCGCTGCGGCGTCCGAGGGAGCCTAATCCGCGTCGGGACAAAATGTGCGGACGGCGCAGCGCGCCGCCCCTAGCAGGCTCTAGAGCAAAGCGCTACCGGCTCAGCTCCAACATGCGAAGGATCGGCGCTTCGGCTCGTTTGCGCAGCGGTTCGGGCAACGTGATCTCGGGCACCATCTTCAAGAGGGCCTCATGCGCCTTTTCGAGCGTGTTCATTTTCATGAACCGACACTCGCC
>QHMY01000211.1 GCA_003218305.1 Verrucomicrobiota bacterium | reverse complement strand
GGCGGCACCATTTTCCTGGATGAAATTGGCGAAATCGACGCCAGCACGCAGGTGAAACTGCTGCGCGTGATCAGCGAAGAGCGGGCGTTTGAGCGGGTGGGAGGGAACCAGACTTTGCGCGCCGACGTGCGTCTGATCGCCGCCACGAACAAGAACCTGGAGAAGCTGGTCGCGGAAGGAAAATTCCGGGACGACCTCTATTTCCGTCTCAACGTCGTCCACATCACCATGCCGCCGTTGCGCGAGCGCAAGGAGGATATCACGATGCTGGTCCGGGGATTTCTCCGGCATTTTTGCAAGGCAAACGAGAAGCCGCTTCTCGATCTGACCGCGGACGCCATGAATGCGCTCCTTACCTATGACTGGCCGGGAAACGTTCGCGAACTGCGCACGGCGATCGAACACGGCGTGGTCATGGCTCACGGGCCGAAAATCACCCTCCGCGACCTTCCCGTAAATGTGCGCCAGGCGATCGGGTCGTCGCTCCCGGGCGGCATTACCCCGAGCAAGGCGTTCGGCGAAAAATCGAGCGCGCTCGATCTGCACGAAACCGAGAAGCGGCTCATCATGCAGGCGCTCGCCACCACGAAGGGAAATGTCACGAAGGCCGCGAACAGGCTTGGGATTAGCCGCCGGACGTTGCACCGCAAGATCAATGAGATGAAGGCCGCGGGAGAGTCTATCTAGCGCATGGCCACAATCCAAGGAACGGCGATTTGCAATCGCCGACCTAATAAAACGGCGGTGGCAAACCGCCGCTCCTTGATGCGGAAGCCACTTTCCCGTTTACGGATGCCGTTCGCGGCCTTTCAATAGCCAGCGTGGCCCAGGAAAAGAAAATTTTTGGAACGGACGGCGTGCGCGGCGTGGCGAACGTCGAGCCGGTCACAGCGGAAACGGCCTTGAAACTCGGTCGCGCCGCCGCGCATATTTTTACCCGGCTCAATCCGCGGGAACATCCGCCCGGTGCCCGGCCGAAAATCGTCCTGGGGAAGGACACGCGGCTCTCGGGTTACATGCTCGAGAATGCGCTCGTGGCCGGAATCACCTCGTTCGGCGTGGATGTGCTTTTGATCGGGCCGTTACCGACGCCGGGCGTGGCGTATATCACGCGGTCGTTGCGCGCGGATGCCGGCATCGTGCTCTCGGCTTCGCACAACCCGTACGAAGACAACGGCATCAAGTTTTTCCGGCACGATGGCTACAAACTCGACGATCAAATCGAGCAGCAGATCGAACAGCTTGTTTTCACGGGCGAGATCGAATCGATTCGCCCGACAGCCGGCAACATCGGACGAGCGACGAGGATTGATGATGCGCTGGGGCGTTATGTCGAATTCGCCAAAGCCAGTTTCCCGAGAAAAATGTCGCTCGAGAAAATGCATATCGCGGTCGATGTCGCGAACGGCGCCGCCTACAAATCGACACCGTGCATTCTGCGCGAACTCGGCGCTTCCTTGACCGTGGCGCACGACGAACCTAATGGGACGAACATCAACGCCCAATGCGGCAGCACCTTTCCGGAGGAAATTCAGCGGATCGTCAAGGAAAGCGGCGCGCGCGTCGGCCTGACCCATGACGGCGATGCCGATCGCGTCCTGCTCTGCGATGAAAACGGCGAGCTGGTCGATGGCGATGAGATTCTCGCGATTGCCGCGGTCGATTTGCTGGAGTCAGGCTGTCTCCAGGAAAACACCCTGGTCGCCACGATCATGAGCAATTTTGGGCTCGACGAAGCGCTGGCTCCGCTGGGCGGAAAGGTGGTGCGCGCCAAGGTGGGCGATCGCTACGTCATCGAGGCCATGGTGGAGAAAAATTTGAACCTGGGCGGCGAGCAAAGCGGTCACATGATTTTCCGCGATTTCACCACCACCGGCGACGGAATCATTAGCGCCCTGCAAATCCTGCGCATCATGCAGACGACCGGGAAACCGCTCAGCGAATTGAAGCGTTGCCTGAGGAAATACCCGCAGGCGCAGCGAAATTTGAGAGTGAAAGAGAAGCGCCCGCTCGAAGAGTTGCCGGCGGTCATGCGCCTGGTCGGAGACGCGGAGAGGGAGCTTTCCGGCAAGGGCCGGGTGCTGCTGCGCTACTCCGGGACGGAGCCGAAGATCCGGCTGCTGATCGAAGGCAGGGAACTGGAGCAGATCGACCGGCAGGCCAACCGGATCGCGGAAGCGATCCAAAATGAGATCGGCATATAGGTCGCATAGGACATATGGGTCATATGAGTTTGAGCCAAGTAATCGAAGCACTCTTGTTCGCTGCGCAGAAGCCGCTCACAACGCGCGAGCTGGTGAGCGCGATCAAGGGCGCGGGTGGCGCGGATGAACTGCTGCCTAATGAGTTCGGGCGCGTGAAAGACGCAGAGGTGGCTGCGGCTCTCGAGCAATTGAAGATCGAATACATCGAGCAGAAGCGCGCGTTTCAGCTCGCGGAAAAATCCGAGGGCTGGCAACTGGTGAGCGATCCCGCCTACGCTCCCTGGGTTCGCCAACTGTTTCCTGCCGCGAAACCGGTGCGGCTCACTCCTCCTTCCCTCGAAACCCTGGCCATCATCGCCTACCGGCAGCCGATCACCCGCGCCGACGTCGAAGCGGTTCGCGGCGTCGCTGTGGATGGCGTCCTGCAAAGCCTGATGGAACGGGGGCTCGTCAAAATTGCCGGACGTGCGGACGTTCCCGGCCGGCCGCTCATTTATGAGACGACCCAATTTTTCCTCGAGCATTTCGGCTTGCGCGACCTCGATGAGCTGCCCAACGCGGAGGAACTGCGAACGCGCTATTTGCCGTCAGCCCCTGTCGCCCAGACCGCCGCGCCGGCCGAACCGCCGCCGCTGGCCGAGGCCCCGTCGGGCGAGGTTGCTCCGGCCCAGGAATAGCCTCGGACCGGTGGGAAAACAGACCCGCCAAGAAATTGACCAGCCGGAATGCGGAAATAGGTTACCGTTACCTATGAAAAGATTTGCTCTTGCTGGAGGAAGAATCCTCGCGCTGCTGCCATTGATTTTTGGACTGAGCGGTTGCGGTTACAACCGGCTGGTGGCGCTGGAACAAAACGTCAATAAGAAATGGGCCGACGTGCAGTCAGTCTACCAGCGGCGCGCCGATCTAATCCCGAACCTCGTCCAAACGGTGGCGGGCGCGGCGAACTTCGAAAAATCCACTCTGACCGAAGTCACCAATGCCCGCGCAAGTGTCGGACAGGTGAAGCTCGATCCGAGCAAGGCACCGACCGATGCGGCGCAGCTAAAAGCCTTCCAGGATGCGCAGGGCCAGTTGAGCACCGCTTTGTCCAGGCTCCTGGTCGTCAGTGAGAATTATCCGCAGCTCAAGGCCACTGAGGCGTTCCAAAACCTCCAGGCCCAACTGGAAGGGACCGAGAACCGGATCTCCGTGGAACGGAATAATTTCAACGCGGCGGTGCAGGAATACAACACGGCCCTCCAAAGCTTTCCGACCAACATGTATAACAAGTTATTCGGGTTTCAGCCGCGGCCTTTCTTCACCGCCCAACCGAACGCGGACAAGGCGCCCGAAGTGAAGTTCGATTTCAACAAGGCCCCCGCCACGGCGGCCACGCCTGGGGCACCGTAATTCTTGTCGTCGCGAACGGAGCGAAGCGAAGTTGAGGGAACCCGTCGCAGGATCTTTCGGCCTGCGCCCGTGACTTTATTTCCTGTGTCGGGGTGGAAAGCGCTTCTTGTCGCTGTCGGCATCTTCGCCAGCGCGATCGTCCTCCGCGCGGCGGAAACGATTCCGGCGAAACCAGCCGGTTACTTCAATGATTACGCCGGGGTCGTTTCCAAGGACGCGGCGCTTCGTTTCAACGAGCATCTCGCCCAATTCGAACGCGAGACATCAAACCAGGTGGTCGTGGCCGTGTACCGGAAAATGGAGAGCGACTCCTCCATTGACGATTTTACCCAGCGCACCGCCCAGGCGTGGGGCGTCGGCAAGAAAGACCGCAAAAACGGCGCTGTGCTCTTCGTGTTTATCGAAGACCGAAAAATGTTCATCCAGACCGGGTACGGCTTGGAAGGCGTTTTGCCGGACGCGACCGCGTTCGACATTACGGAGCGGCACATCAAGCCGTATTTCCGGAAGGGAGACTACCAGAGCGGACTCGGTGAAGGAATTAGCCTGATATGCAAAGCCATCCGCGGCGAATATACGGGCGACGGCCGGACCAATGCGGAGCGAAGTCCCGGGAAGGTCGGCGGCGGGCACATTCTCGCTTTCGTTGTTCTCGCAATCATCATCCTGTCGGTAATATC
>QHMY01000210.1 GCA_003218305.1 Verrucomicrobiota bacterium | reverse complement strand
TCGTCGTCAGGATGAACAACGCCTCGAACATAATCGCGAAGTGATACCAGAGTGCCAGCGCCGTTGGGCTGGAGGAAACGCGCGAGAACATGTGGGCCATGCCGACGGCAAACGTCGGCGCACCGCCGGCCCGGCCGAACATGGTTTTTTCTCCGAGGTCCGCGGCCAGTTTCTCCATCCCCTGCTCGGTCACGGGAAAACCCGCCGCTGAAACCTTTGCGACCACTTCGGTCGGCGCACCTTTAACGTTAATGGCGAAGTACTCGCCCGGTTGCAGGACGCACGCGGCGATCATCGCCATCAACGCTACCATCATCTCGGTGACCATCGCGCCATAACCAATGTCGCGAATGCGCGATTCGCGGCCGAGCATTTTCGGCGTCGTCCCCGAAGCAATCAGCGAGTGAAAGCCCGAGACCGCGCCACAGGCAATCGTGATGCAAACGAAGGGAAACACGGGACCGGCGAAAATCAGTCCGCTGCCATCCGTGAAGCGCGTCAGTGCCGGCATCTGCATGGTCGGGTGAATCAGAATCACCGCCGCCGCCAGAGCCGCGACCGTCCCCAGTTTCAGGAAGGTGCTGAGATAATCGCGCGGCGTCAGCAACATCCAAACCGGCAGAATCGACGCCGCCAGGCCGTAAGCCATGATCGCCCACGCCAACGATTTCTGGTCGTAGCGAAACCAGGCTTCGACCGCCGGGAATTGACCCAGAAACTGCCCGCCCCAAACGCCAAACGCCAAGCCCAGCAATCCGAAAATCGTCACGGCCGTGACGCTCACTTTTCCGCTACGCAAACCGAACCCCATGATCAAAGCCACGGGAATCGTCAGGGCGATGGTGAAAACACCCCAGGGACTGCTGGCCAGCGCCTGCACCACCACCAGGCCGAGAACCGCGATCAAGATAATCATGATCGCCAGGACACTGATCAGCGCGAGTACGCCGACTCCGCGGCCAATCTCGTCCTTGACCATTTGGCCCAACGTCTTGCCGCCCCGGCGCACGGAAGCGAAGAGCACAATCATATCGTGCACGCCTCCGCCAAGCGTCGCGCCGATCAAAATCCAAAGCGTACCCGGTAAAAAGCCGAATTGGGCCGCCAACACGGGACCAACCAGCGGTCCGGGGCCAGCGATCGCGGCGAAATGGTGACCAAAAACCATCCAGCGGCTGGTCGGAACAAAGTCCTTTCCATCATTCTGCACCAGGGCGGGCGTGGCGCGCTCGTCATTCAAAGCCAGCACCTTGGCCGCCAGCCATTTGCTGTAGAAGCGATAGCTAATAGCGAAGGCGCACAGACCTGCGGTGACGATCCACAACGCGCTGATTTGTTCGCCGCGGGAAATGGCGAGCACGATAACCGCCATCAGCCCCAGGGCCGCGACCGCGATCCAAAGCAGCTTTTTCCAGATATTCATCGAGCGAATCTCATGCGGCCCGGTAATTTTAGGCGAAATCAGGGGGCGCTGACAACAGGAACACGTTAGGAGTCATTGACACGTTACCTCGATCACTCGGTTGACAGTACCGAGCGACCGGATTACGAAGCCGCTTCGGCTCCAGTCCGTCTATGCAGCTTTCTTACAAACTTAAAAAAATGTTCACGGGCGACGCTTACCTGAGCGCGCGCCGCCACGTGAAACAATGGCTGATCGGTCGCGCCCCGCTCAAATTCGACGTGGCCCGAATCACGAAGACCATCGATCGCGAAAAGTTCCGGGAAATCTACGATCGCTACGGGATGGCTAACCCGGGGGACGAGTGGCCCAAATACCTCGAATTGGAACTCTGGATGGAAATCAATCTCCGCCGGGTGCGGGATTTGGGTCTCGACCTCGGCGGACGCAAGAGGGTTCTCGATATCGGCTGCGGGACCGGCTACTTCCTCTACATCAACCAGTATCTCGGCCACGACGTCTTGGGGCTGGATCTGGATCTGGAGCCGGGGTTCACAGAAATGATTGAGCTCCTGGGGGTGAAACGCAAAATCTGGCGGATCGAGGCGTTTCAGCCGCTGCCCAATCTCGGCCCGAAGTTCGACGTGATCGCAGCTCACATGATTTGCTTCAACGGTCATAAAAGCGACAAGCTTTGGCAGATTCCCGAGTGGGAATTTTTTCTGGACGACCTGGCGGAGCACCAGCTCAATCCGGGCGGACAGATTTGCCTCGAGCTCAACCGCGAATACGACGGCTCACTTTATACCCCGGAATTAAAGGATTACTTCGAAGCACGCGGCGCCGAAGTCCATACCCAGCGCGTCCTGTTCAATCCATTGCGGCCCGCGCCTTCCGCAACTGTGCCAACTGCTCGCTAAAATCGGCTTTGCGCCGGCGATGTTCCTCCACCACGGCGGCTGGCGCTCTCTCCGTGAAGGAAGCATTCCCGAGCTTCGCTTCCACTACGCGCAGCTCGTTTTCGAGCCGACCGATTTCCTTGTCCAGCCGATCGCGCTCGGCTGATTTATCGCCGCCTGCAATCACCAGGTAGAGTTCACCGAGTGGCGTCATCGCCACCGGCACGCCAGGCTCGGGTTGATACTTTGGATCGAGCGCCAGCTCCTCGGCGTTAAGCAACCGGGAAATTGTCGGCAGTTCCCGTTCGTCCGCGCCGGTGGCCGCGCGCAAAATGAAACGCGCTTTCTTGTTGGAAGGTATCCGCGACGTGGCGCGCAAGTTTCTCCCGGCGAGAATCGTCTCGTATGCCTTCGCTACCCGGCCCCTAGCTTCGGCGACCGCCTCTGGTTTGATCGAAGACAACGCCGCGGCCGGCGGCGGAGTGAATTGAATCGAATTCGCTTTCGGATCGGCTTTCTTCCCACCAAAGCCAAAAACCGCCCAAAGCTCCTCCGTGATGTGGGGCATGAATGGATGGAGCAGCCGCAGAAATCCCGACAGAACGAAATCCATCACCGCGAGCACTGATTTTTTGCGGGCTTCGTCCTCGCCAAAGATTTCCGTTTTCGCCGCTTCAATGAACCAGTCGCAATAATCACTCCAGAAGAAGTCGTAAAACCGTTGCGCGACTTCGTTAAATCGGTATTCGCCATAAGCTGTCTCCGCGGCAATGAGCAGCTCATCAAAACGCGCCAGGACTTCGAGTGAGTAAATGGAGAGCTCGTGTTCCTCCAGGCGCGGCGCGGCCTCGCTCGGTCCGTGCATCTGGCGAAACCGCGCGGCATTCCAGAGCTTGGTCGCGAAATTGCGGCCTTCTTCGATTTGCTTCTCATCGAACGCGATGTCCTGTCCGCTCGGTGCGATGCGCATCAACCCAAAGCGCAGACCGTCGGCCCCGTACTTCGCGATCAGGTCGAGCGGATCAGGCGAATTACCCAGCGACTTCGACATCTTCCGCCCCTGCTTGTCCCGAATCAGCCCCGTGAGGAAGACATCGCGAAAGGGAATATTGTCCTCGATCGCCGGCGTCTGGCCGGGCTTGAATTCAAGTCCGGCGATGATCATTCGCGCCACCCAGAAGAAAATGATGTCGGGCGCGGTGACGAGGACGGAGGTGGGGTAAAATTTCCGCCGCGTCTCCTTGTCCATCGTCTCATAGGCCCACAGCCACGACGAAAACCAGGTGTCGAGCGTGTCCGGATCCTGCGTCCATTTCTCTGGCTCAGGCGGCGGTTCGAGCCCAACGTATATTTCCTGGCTTTCCGGTTTCCGGTTTCCGCTTTCCGGTTTCCGATACCATGCCGGGATCCGGTGACCCCACCAGATTTGGCGGCTGATGCACCAATCCTGGATGTTCTCGAGCCATTGCGCGTACACTTTTTCCCAGTGCGCGGGAAAGAAGCAGATAAGATGGTCGCGCACCACAGCTAACGCCTCCTCTGTTTTCGGATAACGCAGAAACCACTGCTCGCTCAGCCGCGGCTCGATCGGAACACCGGCCCGTTCGCTGAATCCGACGTTGTTCTCATGCGGCTCCGTCTTCGCGAGCAATCCGCTTTCCTGCAGCAATTCCGCGGCTTTCTTGCGCGCCTCGAAGCGGTCCAGCCCGTCCAGCTCGGGAACCGCAGGGCAATTGATCCGCCCGTCGGGATGAAGAACATCGATCACGGGAAGCGAGTGGCGCTGGCCAATGTCAAAATCGATTTTGTCGTGCGCGGGCGTCACCTTCAGAACGCCCGTGCCGAACTTCGGATCGATGACTTCATCGGCGACGATCGGAAGTTTCTCGCGAGCAAGCGGACGCCAGGCGTGCTTGCCAATCAGGTCGACATACCGCTGGTCGCCTGGATGAACCGCGACCCCGGTATCGGCCATGATTGTCTCCGGCCGAGTCGTAGCGACTTCCAGAAATCGGCCGGGTTCCTCGACGATCTCGTAGCGAACGTAATACAGACTTCCCTTCTGCGGCGTCGGAATGACTTCCTCATCCGACAAGGCCGTTTGCGCGGCCGGATCCCAATTGATCATGCGCAGGCCACGATAAATCAGGCCCTTGCCATAAAGATCGACAAACACCCTCTCGACGGCGCGAACGTAATCGTCGTCGAAAGTGTAGCGTTCCCGCGACCAATCGCAGGAGCAGCCCAGGCGCTTGAGTTGTTCGATGATGATTCCGCCATGTTTATCCTGCCAATCCAGAACGCGCCGGAGAAATTCTTCCCGGCCGAGGTCATGGCGCGTTTTTTTCTCTGTCTTGCGAAGGTGCTTCTCGACTGCTGTCTGCGTCCCCACCCCGGCGTGATCGGTTCCCGGCAGCCAAAGCACTTCGAATCCCTGCATTCGGGCCCGACGAGCCAGAATGTCCTGGATAGTGTTGTTGAGGACATGGCCCAGCGTCAGGATACCGGTGACGTTGGGCGGCGGGATCACGATCGAGAACGCCGGCTTGGGCGAATGCGCATCCGCCCGAAAGCAGGAGGCTTCCTCCCAGAGCGCGTACCATTTCGGTTCGACCGCAGTGGGTTCGTAGGTTTTTGGCAATTCGGACATCGGAAGTGAATGATGCGAGTGTGCCGATGGGATTGCAAATAGGTAGGGCGAGACTCTGTCGAGCCAATGGGGCGCGGCTCGACAG
>QHMY01000193.1 GCA_003218305.1 Verrucomicrobiota bacterium | reverse complement strand
TGGCGCAGCCCGAATTCATCCGCCAGCCGGAAATACGCGCGCGCTTCCTCGATTGGATTGAGGTCGGCCCGCTGCAGATTTTCGATCAACGAAAGTTCCAGGACCTCAAGGTCGGTGGCGACGCGGGTGATCACCGGGACCTGGACGAGTCCCGCTTCCTGCGCTGCCCGCCAGCGGCGTTCTCCGGCAATCAATTCATGCCGGCCGCCTACGTTCCGAACGACCAACGGCTGGATGATTCCATGTTGGCGAATTGACGC
>QHMY01000192.1 GCA_003218305.1 Verrucomicrobiota bacterium | reverse complement strand
GGTGCTAATCAGCGCGCTGAGACCTTTGCCGAGAGCTGGTTTCGCCATGCTCCTGAGCGTATCGGTGCAGGTTCGCATACGCAAACAGCATCGAGAGGCATTGCGTTTTTGCGAAAGTCCCGGCTCACCGCTAGCGTGCGCCCATGCCGTCCGATTCGGAAATTTTCACCCTGGGTCATTCTCCGGATCCGGATGACGCCTTCATGTTTTACGCCATGGCGGAAAACAAAATCGACCTGCGCGGTTATCGCTTCGAACATCGTCTCGAAGATATCCAGACGCTGAACGAGCGCGCACTTCGGGGCGAGCTGCACATCTCCGCGATCTCGATTCACGCCTTCGCGTATGTGAGCGAGCGTTACGCGCTGCTCCCGTGTGGCGCGAGCATGGGAGATGGCTACGGACCCATGGTCGTAGCGCAGAATCCAAACGGTCTGGCCCCGAATGCGTCGGATGAAGAAATCCGCGCGTGGCTTCGAAACCGGACCATCGCGATTCCGGGAAAAATGACGAGTGCCTATCTCGCGTTGCAACTTTATCTCGGCGAGTTCGACCATGTCGTCGTGCCGTTCGACCAGATTTTCGACGCCGTGAAGAGCGGGCGCGCCGGGGCCGGCCTGATCATTCACGAAGGCCAGCTTACCTACAGCCAGTCCGGCTTCACGAAGATCCTCGATTTGGGCGAATGGTGGAAACGCGAGACGAGTCTGCCGTTGCCGCTTGGCGGGAATGTCTTGCGCAAAGACATCGCGACCGCAGTACAGCGCGATTTACTCGAGATCATGCGAGAGAGCATCGATTACGGCCTGGCGCATCGGGAGGCAGCCGTGCAGCACTCAATGCCTTATGCGCGTGATATGGACGCGAACCTCGCGGGAAAGTTCATCGGCATGTACGTGAACGACTACACCCGGGATTACGGGGAAGTTGGCCGGAAGGCCGTTCGCGAATTTCTTCTGGCCGCGCACCGGCGCGGTTATCTGGAAAAGGCGCCGAACGTCGAATTTATCGCCTGAGAATGTGGGAGGGGTCTTTGTGCCCCGATCCTGTGCCGCTGCATTCTGGTCAGGGCGGAAAGGCCCCTCCCGCGACTACCTCTTGGGCTTGGCGTCAGGTTTCGGCGAAGACTTGCTGGTGGCCGACATCGCATAGGTCTTTACCTTCTCAAATTCCGTCTGGAAACCGCTCGCGAAATCGTGCGTGCCGTACTCGAAAAGCACCACGAAGCAGAACGTGAAGAACACGAAAAGGACAAACCAAAAAAGGCCGCGAAACAACGCCATGGTGTGGATGGTACCTTACTCGCCCGCTGAGGTCAACGGGACCCCAAACTTCCGGTTTGAACCCCCGGGCGAAGCTGCCATCCTTTTCGAGCAATGCGCGTACCTCTGCTCGACCTAAGTGACCAATACCGCGCACTCGAGTCGCCCATTCGGGCCCAGCTCGACGAAATTCTGGCCAACCAGCAGTTCATTCTTGGACCGAAAGGAGCGGCCTTCGAGGAGGCCATCCGCGCCTACTGCGGGTCGCCGAACGCCATCGGCGTTTCTTCCGGCACGGACGCGCTTCTGGCCATCCTGATGGCTTTGGAGATCGGACCCGGAGACGCTGTGATCACCAGCAGCTATTCGTTCTTCGCCACGGCCGGCTGCATCGCAAGGGTGGGCGCCACGCCAATCTTGATCGATATCGATCCCGAAACCTGCAACATCTCGCCCTCGGCGTTAGAACGATACCTCAACGAATCGTGTCGGCGCGGAGAAGACGGCTTCCTGCGGGAGCCGCAGGGGAAAATTCTGCGCGCCATCGTTCCGGTGCATCTCTATGGACTCTGCTGCGACATGGACGCCATTCAGCGAATCGCGGAGCGATTTGAACTGGAAGTAATCGAAGACGCGGCCCAGGCGATCGGCGCCGAATATCCGTTTGGGGGCGCCTCGGCCAAGGCGGGCGCAATGGGTGAGGTCGGCTATTTCAGTTTTTATCCGACGAAAAACCTGGGCGCCGCAGGCGATGCCGGGATGGTAATCTGCCAGGATGACGCCTTGGCGGAGCGTCTCCGGGCCTGCCGGCAGCACGGAATGGAGCGACGCTATTACCATAATTTCATCGGCGGCAACTTTCGGCTGGATGAAATGCAGGCCGCCATCCTCGGGGTGAAGCTGCCATTCCTCGACGGCTGGTCGGCCGCCCGCCGCGGAGTAGCGGATGTTTACCGGGAAGAATTTCAGCGCCTCGGCCTGACGAACCAGCTTTCGCTTCCGCCGGAGCCGTACCGGGACCGCGGCCTGACCAATCATCACATTTATCACCAATATGTCATCCGGACTTCCCAGCGGGATGCGCTTCGCGAACATCTGGCGCGCAAGGAAATCGGCTCCGCGATCTATTACCCGCTTGGGTTGCATCAGCAAAAGTGCTTCGCCTACCTGGGTTATCACGACGGGGACTTTCCGGAAACCGAACGCGCCGCCCGCGAAACGCTGGCCCTGCCGATCTATCCGGAATTATCGCGCGAAGCGCAACGCTACGTCGCCGAATCCATCGCGGAATTCTTCTAAATCAAGGAGGAGCGCTTTCCAAATGGCCCGCCTTCAAAACGGCGGTTTGTAAACCGCCGCTCCTTGAGGCGAAGACTTCGGCGATCCCGTCTGGCGGCTCTTCCCCAAAAGACTTGCGACCCACGGCACCCGAGCCTATATCAACGCTCGCGCCAACGGGGGTAGGTACCGAAGTGGCCAAACGGGGCGGACTGTAAATCCGCTGGCTTACGCCTTCACTGGTTCGAATCCAGTCCTGCCCATTTCCCTCCAACCATTCACATTGCGGCGGCTCGCCGTTTCGCGCGGGCCGCGGCAAAGACTGCCCCGCCGACAATGTTCGCCGTGATGATCACGGCCGTGATCTTGAGCGTGAAGGTGAAATTGCTTTTCACATCGATGATGGGAAAGACCGAGAGCGTTACGTAAAGGAGCGTCATGAGAAATCCGGAGGCGGCAGCGACCCGCAGCCACCAGGGAGGCGCAGGCTTGAGCGCCCGCAATCCAAAAAGCGGAATGGCAAACATGACCAGATACGTCAGCGCGTAGAAGATCCCGCCGGCGTTGAAAAGGAGCTGAAACGATTCCTGTTGCCCGACGCCAATGAGACTGAGAGAGCCGAGAGCGACCGTAACTATTCCTACGAAGAGAATCGAGTTCACCGGCGTCTTGAAACGCGGATGCAGCTTCGTGAACCAACGCGGCATCAGGTGATCCCAGCCGGCCACCATGGGCAGTCTCGTCAGGCCCGTAAAATTCACGCTGGCTTGGGCCACCCGCAGCACGATCAAGAGGACCAGGGCGATCGGAACAATCAACGCCGCCACCCCGAACGTCTTGAAGCCGAGGCTTAGGACTTGGGGGATGGGCGCGATGAGATCGATTTGGTCCGGATGCACGAAAGCGAGGACCGAGCTCGTGCCAAAAATAAACATGATCGCGATGAGCGGCGCCGCCACCATGACCGAGCGTCCGATGGTACGCGCCGGGCTGCGACACTCGCCGGCCAGGATTGCGACGTACTCGAATCCGCCGAGCGCGCCAAAGCCGAGCTTGCCGAGAATATTGAGGCTGAAGAGCGAGAATACCGGCAGCGCGGTGGCCAGCGGATGAAATTCCCGCATCTCGCCCCTGGCAACGTGCACAAACGGCAGAACGAGCAGAGTGGCAAAGATCGTGAGCATAATGATCCCGCCCACATTGTGGACCCATTTTCCGACGCCCAATCCGATCGTCGACACAACAACGAGCACCGCGATTACCAGCAGACAAGTCAGCGTGATTAGCCACTTGTTCGAGGAGATCCACGCGCCGGAGGGGCCGATCGTGTAGGCCAGATAGCTCGTTAATTGCAGCCCGATCTCCGACGTATTCGTGATGACGTAGAGCCAGAGATTCCACGCGACCATGAAGCCGGCGGCTTCGCTGAACCCGAGCTTGGCCCATTGGTAGAGCCCGCCTTCCAGCGGCATCAGGCGGTTTAAATAAATTACGACGGCGGCCGATGGGACGTAGAAAAACGTGATCGCCAGCACCCAAAACACGACATGCGCCGGGCCAAGCTTTCCGGCTGCGCCGACCCACGACAGTCCGATGATGAAAAGGATCTGAGTGAGGACGAGGTCACGCAACCCCAGCTCCTTCTTGAACTCAGCACTATGGGCCGCGACCTCGGACTCCGCGCTACGCAATTCACTCGCGGAGTGTTCCCCCATCCGCCGACCCTAGCATGAGGCGAAAGGCGGACGCACTCGAAATTCGGAACCGACTGGCCGAACTAGCGCCGTTTCTTGCCGCCTTTGCGACTGGGCTTCTTGCCCTTGCTCCTGGCCTTCGAGGATTTCTTCTGCCGGCTCTTCGATTTGGAAGGCTTGGCTTTCCGGGTCGTGGTCTTCTTTTTCGTCGAAGAAGCCTTTGCTTTCGCCGATTTGCCCCGGCTCTTCTTGACGGGACGCTTGCTGCTCTTGCGGGCCTTCTTCGCAGGCGCAGACGGCTTCCGGGCGGGTCGCTTCCCAACGGCCTTTTTTGCGGTCGCCTTTGCCTTAGCGGCAACGGCTTTGACCGCCTTCCTCACTGGCGCCGGCGTCGACTTGGGTGAGGCCGCCGCTCGCCCTGCCATCGCTCCGAGGACGCCACCAACCACGGCTCCAACAGGTCCTGCGACGGCACCTAAAACGGCCCCGGCAGCGGCTCCCGCTGTCTGTTTGGAAACGGGTGGAATCTCGATGTTTTCGGACGATGAACCGGATGAATCCGGGGAAGTGGTCGATGATTGATTCTCTTCAGGCATGGCGGACGAGCTCCTTACGGAAATAGGTTGGTTGGGTTTCTCTTCACCACCTACTTCGCACGGCATCGGCCTTTCAGATGTAGCTCGGGCGATTTATCTCGGATCGCACCCGGCCTAACCAAGCCTCAGTCAGCCTGGGGGAATGGCCACGTTCTCCCGTTCGACGGACGCGCCCCGGCGGAGAAAGAATTCGCGTAATTCAGGGCTGTAATATTCGCCGTCATTGCGGGGATTCAGTCCCAGAAAAATGCGACCGCTAGGATTAAGATGGCGCTTGAGATCATCGAGGAAAAAAGCCCACTCGGACGGGCCCCACCACCAGTCGCGCTTGCTTTCACGATTGAAGTCGATCGAAAACGCAGTGATCAGGTCAAACTTTCGACCCAGATCGGGCAGCGGCTCGCCGGGACGAATTGTCCAGACCCGGCGCTGGACGCCCAAGAGATCCAACAATTCGGTGAAAAGCGGATAGACGTCGATATCGAGGCCCAAACAGCGGTGCCCCAACTGCTGGAGGATGAAAAGGAAAAAACCGCCTCCGCAACCCAGATCGAGAACCGACTGGGGAGGGCAACGGTGCATCTTCAGATCCTGCGCCCGGACGATGTTCAGGCGCAGCCATCGAGGAACGTCAGCGTATTTCGCGTAGTGCTCGCTGGAGCCGGCATGACGCGCCTGGAGATCGGCCAATCTAGCCTGGTCGATCTCGGCCAGGAAACGCCCAAGCGGCAAGGGATGAATAAGACGCTCCGCCCGTCGCCACGCACGCCGATAGGTGAGCGGCTGCGTGAGCTTCGAAACTTTGTGCGAGAATCTCATCCTAACGGCGGAGTTGCCGGCTCCGCCCATAACGATCCGGCACGCAAACTCACATAGGTGCGCGATTTGCCCGGCGGGCTCAGAAGAGCCCGCCCTACAAAAACACAAACGTGGCGCGCGAACGCGCTGGCTTATCGGCCGCGCCGGTTGCCACCGCCGCTGTCGCGACGTCCACCGCCGCTTCCGCCGCCGCCGCCGTAGCCGCCGCCACCACCGCCGTAGCCACCACCGCCACCGCCGTAGCCGCCACCACCGCCGCCGTAGCCGCCACCGCCGCTGCGTCCGCCACCGGGCGGGCGAGCTTCACGGGGACGCGCCTCGTTCACGGTCAAAGGGCGACCTTCGACGGTCTTGCCATTGAATTCCGTGATCGCCTTTTGAGCATCTGCTTCCGTTGTCATCGTGACAAAGGCGAAGCCGCGCGATTTGCCGGTGAACTTATCCTGCATCAACGTGACCTCTTGCACTGGTCCCGCCTGAGCGAAAAGATCCTGAAGATCTGTTTCGGTCGTGTTGAAGGAAAGATTTCCTACGTATAATTTAGTTCCCATCTGAGTTTACTGTGGAAAACGCCGCCAGGTCACTGTTCCCGCTCATCGGATTTCAAATCGCCACTGAAACAACTCAACTGACAATCTACCAACGCACCGAGGCTTCCGTTTTCTTTTCGGCGTGATTAGTAGAGGGTTTTGTCCGTGAAAGCAAATAGAATCGCGGGAGCGGGATTACCCTGACAAATGCCCGAAATTTCGCCGCCAAATCAAGCCCCGCACGCCGCCCGCGTCGGCGTTGTCGCCAGCGGCATCGTCAGTCCGCTTGGCCTCGGATTGGACGAAACCCTGGCCGCCCTCCGCGAAGGGCGCGACTGCGTTTCGCCAGTTACCCGGTTTCCGGTCGATCACTCCCGATGCAAGTCCGCCGGGCAGGTGGCCGATGCCCGTTTGGCAGGCGCCGAAAAGCTCCACCCCCGCCCCGAGCGCTTGCACCGCGTCGCGCGGATGATGATTCTCGCCTTGGGGGAAGCCCTGGCCCAGGCCCCGGGATTCCACCCCGAGCTCACCGTTGTCGGAACGACCAGCGGCGGCATGACTTTCGGGGAGGAATACTATCGCCGGCTCAAGGGCGGCCAGGCCTCCCTCCGCCAGGCGGCTTCGCTCATTGCCAATTACACGCCCCAAAAGCCCGTCATGGACGCACAGGAGGCTTTCGGCGTCTCCGCACCGTGCCAGGTGATCGCGAATGCCTGCGCCTCTGGCACGAACGCGATTGGGCACGCCTTCGAATGCATCCGATCCGGCCGCTACCAGCGTGTTCTCGCCGGGGGATATGACGCGCTTTCCGAGCTGGTTTTCGTAGGCTTCGATTCGCTCCAGGCCTCAACCCCGGAGCGGTGCCGGCCATTCGATCGGGAACGCTCCGGACTGGTCCTGGGCGAAGGCGCGGCGATCCTGCTCCTCGAGAATCTGGAAGCTGCGAAGGGCCGTGGGGCAAAAATCCTCGCGGAAGTGATCGGGTACGGCATCTCGACGGATAATCATCATCTCACCCAGCCGGATCCATCCGGGAGCGGGGCGCGCCAGGCCATGGAAGGCGCCTTGCAAAGCGCGGGCATCTCGGCCGGCGAGATCGATTACATCAATGCCCATGGAACCGCCACGCCGTTCAACGATGCGGCGGAAGGCAAGGCAATCGTCGAGCTTTTTGACGGAGTCGCCGTGAGCTCGACCAAGGGGATGATGGGTCACTCGTTAGGTGCCGCCGGCGCGATCGAGGGGGTCATCAGCCTTCTCGCTTTGGAGAATCAATTTCTGCCGCCGAACATTAACTTCCGCGCCGGTGATGCGGGACTGCCCCTGAATGTCGTGGCGAACAGTTCGCGCCCCGCCCACCTCCGCACCGTTCTCTCGAACTCCTTCGGGTTCGGGGGCACTAACGCCTCGGTCATTCTTCGGACCGTCAAAACATGAGCCTGGGAATCGCGGGCATGGGCTGGGTGACGCCCCTTGGAAGCGACATCACTGGTGTCTGGGAGCGGCTTCTGCAGGGCAATGCCGGAACGGCCCAATCAATTTCGAGTCCGCTGGGTCCCGATTACCCTGTCATCCCAGTGCCGGCCGAGGCGATCGCGCGGGCTCCGGCGCATCCGCGCCTCCGGCGTTCCAGCGCAATTTCCCGATTTGCCGTAATCGCAGGGCTGGCTGCGTTGGAAGACGCGGGCTTGAAACTCGACGCCGAGGCTGCGGCCCGCACAGCGCTGATTTTCGCTGTCTCCAACGGCGGAGTGATCTACACGAAGCGCTTCTATCACGACATCGTAGCTTCGGGCGCCCAGGCAGCGAGCCCGCTTCTTTTTCCCGAAACGGTTTTTAACGCGCCAGCCAGCCATCTAGCCGCGATCCTGGGGATCACCGGGACAAGTTACACCCTCGTCGGCGACGGCGCGGTGGGGATTCTGGCTTTGAAAATGGCGGAGGACCTTCTGGCCAGCGAAACACTTGATCGCTGTTTGGTCGTCGGTGCTGAGGAAGCCGACTGGCTTTTATGCGACGCCTACCGCAAATGGCGGCTTCTGCGTTCAATGCCGCCGATTGAACCCTTCCAGGACCCTCCGCGAGGCACGATTCTGAGCGAAGGAGCCGGTGCCCTCCTGCTGAAGCGCGATGGCATGATTCGCCTGGAAAAAATCGCGGCCGGAACAAATTTTCACAGGCAGCGCGAGGCAGGCGAGGCCATGAGGAAGATTTTCGAGGAACTGGGTGACGACCAGGTTGACCTGGTCATGGCAAGCGCCAACGGAACGTTTATCGACGCTGCGGAACACGGCGCCATCTCGCGAAGCTGTCCTGCCGCGAAGGTCTATGCGATGAAAGAGGCGCTTGGCGAAAGCGTAGGCGCAGGCAGCCTCTGGCAGACAATCTGCGGGGCCCAATGCCTCCGAACCCAGCTCGTGCCAGCGAATGCTGCGCCGGGTTTTGGCCCGGAAGCCCAATCCCAGCCAAGTCAGCGAAGCGACCAGCTTCAGCGGGTCGTCGTCTCGGTTTGCGGACTAAATCAACAGGTCGCGGGCCTAAGGCTGACAAAGAGCTAAGTGGCGCGCTCATGGGCCTTGCCGGCGGTCATTTACCCAGCGTCCGCCCCGCTTTTGCCTTTGCAACTGGCCTCGCCTCCGGTAGCTTCAGCATCCGCGATGCGTAAGCTGCTCTTGCCTGTTTTTGGCCTTTTCTGTGCAGTCACGCTGGGGCGCGCGGAGCTAGCCTCGCAGAAGCAACCGATCGAAATCACGGCCACAGGGGACACGAACTACCAGGATGGGGTGGCCACGGCCCACGGCAATGTCGCCATTCATGCCGGCGATACCGACGTCTATGCCGATTCCGCGCGATACAACCCCAAGACCCGCGAGATTCTGGCCGAGGGCAATGTGCGGATTTATCGCACTACCGGCCTGTTCGTGGGCGATCACGCCATTTACAATATCGACACCAAGGAGATCCGGGCGGTCGAGATGCGGACGGACAAGACCCCTTACCTGGTGGGCGGCGAAAAAGTCACCACTATCTCGGAAGGCGCCTTTCTTGTCTCCAAGGGCACCTTTACGACCCACGACTCCTCCAAGCCGGACTTTCGGCTCCAGGCCAAGACTGTTCGCATCTATGAGGGGGACCGAGTCGTTTTCTCGAACGTGACGTTCTACGTCAAAGACGTTCCTATTTTTTGGTGGCCCTACCTCTACCAATCGCTGAACGATGCTTTCAGCTACATGGTTTCCCCGGCCTATCTGACCTCGTGGGGCCCCTCGGTCCTTTTTCGCGTCAGCATGCCGGTGACGGACGACATCAAGACCCAGATTCGGCTTGATTACCGATCGCGGCGCGGCCTGGCGCTCGGGCTTGAGCCGGACATACGTTACGGAAAGAACAAGACAAGCTGGGCCAGGATACGCACTTATTTTCTCCGCGACACCCATCCCGACGTCAATCGTACCTCGGAGGTCCGCGTGGGTGTGCCCGAGGATCGATACCGGCTCTCCGTCCAAAATCGGACCGAGTTTACCGACGATATCTACGGGATCGCCGATGTTACAAAACTAAGCGACCAATACCTCCTGCAGGATTTCTACCCCGGTGAATTCCAGCTCGATCCGAAGCCGGACAACGTGATCGCGGTCGCGAAAACGAATCCGATTTACACCCTCACCGCCATCACCCGTTTTCAGGCCAACGACTTCTTCGAGGCCACCACGCGGCTGCCCGAAGTGGTGCTCGATGTCAAAAGAACTCCCCTGTTTGGAGGACCCATTTTTTACGAAGGTGAAACGGGCGTGGCCAATCTCCGGCGTGAATTTGCGACAGATTCTGGCTTCCAAAACTATGGGACCCTGCGGTTTGATTCCTTCCACCAGTTCCTCTACCCGAACACCTATTTCGGCTGGCTCTCGGTGGTGCCGCGGGTCGGTTTTCGCGGCACTTACTACGACGAGACACGCGACCTCGGAAAAACGCTCCTCCTTCCAAGCGACGGCAATCCATACATTCCCGATTTCCTGCGGGTGGACCTGAAACAGCCGGTTGAGCTCGCAGGCAGCACCTTTCGGACGGTGGTGAACGCGGGAGTGGAGAGTTCATTCAAGATCTCGCGCGAATGGGAAGATGCGCAGAGCCGGGGCCTCGGACTCGACGGTCTGCGACATGTGATGCAGCCGTTCATGAATTTTTCCTGGGTCTCCAGCTCCGATGCAAATCCCGTTTCCATCCTGCAATTCGACCGCCTTCAGCCTTCCACCCAGCTGCACCCGATCGATTTTCCGCAGTTCACCACCATCGATTCCATCGACAACTGGACGATCGCGCGGATGGGTGTCCGGAACCGCCTCCAAACCCGTCGCGACGATCTGACCGTCAGTTGGTTGGACCTCGAGACCTATATTGACGTGAATTTCGACAACCCGTTCGACAAGACGCAGTACTCCAATTTGTTTAACAAGATCAGCTTCACCCCGGTGCCGTGGGCGTCGTTCGGTATATCCTCGCAGATCCCGGTATTCGAAAAAGGATTCACCGAAGTGAACTCGAGCGTAAGCATCCAGCCCATCGCCAACCTTCAGCTGAATTTTGGGCACCGTTACCTGAATCAGAACCCGTTTTTCGATAACAGCAGTCTGTATGTTTTGAGCGGTTATTATCGATTCAATGACAACTGGGGCGTCGGCATCCAGGAACAATACGAAGGCACGACCGGCATCCTCGAGCAGCAGCGTTATTCGATCTATCGCGATCTGACCAGCTGGGTCGCGTCGTTCGGCGCCATCATTCGCGATAACGGCGGCGTCAAGGAATATGGCGTGCTCCTTACCTTCACCCTGAAGGCACTGCCCAAGCTCAGTTTAGATCTGAACTTCGACCCCGCTGGCGCAGACCAGACTCAATAAGGCGACGTACGCGATCTCGATTGCTATTTTCGCGCTTTGCCCGTTTCTTCCCGTCCTCCGTCTAAATTCGCCGTCTCATTTTACCCATGGATATCTCCATCATTGGATCAGGTTACGTAGGACTCGTTACTGGCGCCTGCTTTGCCGACGTAGGCCACAACGTCATTTGTGTCGACAACGATCCCCGGCGAATCGAGACCCTTCAGGCGGGCAAAGTGCCCATTTACGAGCCGGGCCTCGAAGAAGTCATTCACCGAAATGTCTCGGCGCAGCGGCTCCGGTTTACCGGCAGCATTCAGGATGGAGTCGAAAATTCGCAGATCGTTTTCATCGCCGTGCCTACTCCGCAACAGCCGGATGGCAGCGTCGACCTCAGTTTCATCGAAAAAGTCGCGAGAGAGATCGCCGGCGTGCTAACGAGCTATCGCGTCATCGTGGACAAGAGCACCGTGCCGGTCAAAACCGGGGAAAAAGTCCGCGAGTCGATCAAGCGCTACAACCGGCATGGCGCGGAATTCGATGTGGTCAGTAATCCCGAATTCCTGCGCGAAGGCTGCGCCGTGGCTGACCTGATGCGTCCGGATCGCATCGTGATTGGCGCGCAGAGCGAACATGCCATCGACCTCATGAAAAAGGTTTACGAACCATTCATGGCCCCGATCCTGGTGACCGACATTAACAGCGCCGAGCTGATCAAACACGCGGCCAACTCCTTCCTGGCCCTCAAGATTTCCTACATCAACGCCGTTTCGGCCATCTGCGAAGCCAGCGGAGCCGATGTGGAAAAAGTTGCCGACGGGATCGGCATGGACCGCCGGATCGGCCGGACGTTTCTCAACGCCGGCATCGGCTACGGCGGCTCCTGTTTCCCGAAGGACATCGCCGCGTTCATCACGATCAGCGAGCAGTTGGGCGTCCCGTTCAATTTGCTGAAGGAAGTCCAGCGGATCAACGCGGATCAGAAAATCCGGTTCCTCAAGTCGATCCGGGAAGCGCTCTGGGTTTTGCGGGACAAGAAAATTGCGGTCTGGGGCCTCACCTTCAAACCGGACACGGACGACTTGCGTTCCTCCGTCGCGATCGAGCTGGTGTCCGACATGGTGAAAGAGGGAGCGCACGTGACGGTGTACGATCCAAAAGGAATGGCCAAGGCGCACGAAATGGAAGCGCTCGCCGGAGCAAAGTTCGCTTCGTCCGCCCTGGAAGGCGTGGAAGGCGCCGAAGCGCTGGTCATTGCCACCGAGTGGGCTGAATTCGCCAACGTCGACCTGGCCATCGTGAAGGAAAAGATGACGACGCCGATCATTTTCGACGGGCGCAACCTGTTCAATCCCGAGACGATGGCCAAGCTTGGATTCCATTACTATTCCATTGGCCGCGCGAGTGTGACTCCGCATTGATCGCGGGTGGCGCGGCCCATATGGCGCACCGATCTCCTCGGGGGCTCACCCTGGCCGCGCTCCAGGAATGGCGAACACGTACAAATTTCGCCGATGCCATTCTGGGACGGCTTTTGCGAGCGAGCGGGCTCAGGCCGCCGGATCGCGCGTTCACGACCGAGTTGTTTTACGGGATTCTCCGCCACTTAAGCCTGCTCGACTTTTGGATTGGATCGCTCAGATCTGGACGCCTGGATCAAGACACGCGGGACCTCCTGCGCCTTGGCCTTTATCAGCTTTTTCTCCTCGAGACCGCGGAGCACGCGGCCGTTCACGAATCCGTGGAGCTCGCCGGTCCGCGGAATCGATCTCTGATTAACGCGGTCTTGCGGAACGCCCTTCGCCGGAAAGAGGAGCTGCGGGAGAATGCGGACAAGCAGGATCTCAGTGTCAGAAGCTCGCACCCCCAATTTCTGATCGATCGATGGACCGCGAAACTCGGCCCGGACGAGACCGTCGCTTTGTGTGAGTGGAATAACCGCCCGGCCCCAATCTACGCGCGCATCAATCACCTCAAGGTTTCCGATGAGGATTTTCTCGCCGAGGCAGGGCCGGCGCGCGACGCCGACTCGACCCCGCAATTGCGGGATGGTGTCCCTGCCAAAAATTTTCGTCGACTCACAACCATTCCGAATGACGCGCTCGCTGCCGGTCACTGCTACATTCAAGACCCCAGCACAGCAGCCGCGTGCCTCCTGCTGGACCCCAGGCCCGGAGAAAGAGTGCTCGATGCGTGCGCGGCGCCCGGTGGAAAAACCGGATACATCGCGGAGCTGATGAACAACGAGGGCGTCATCCTCGCCGGCGATCGTGACGCGGGCCGGATCGGGACGCTGCACGACAATTTGGAACGTCTCGGCGTCAAGATTGCCCAATTTATCCGGCACGACTGGACTGGCGGCGAGCCTGCGCCGGAGATCGCGGCCATCTCTCCATTCGACCGGATTTTGGTCGACGCTCCATGCAGCAATACAGGTGTGATGCGCCGGCGGGTGGATCTTCGCTGGCGGCTGAGTCCGGAAGATTTCGCGCGGATGCAGCAGGAGCAGTTGCGAATCATCAAGGCAACCATTCCGCTGCTCAAAGCCGGAGGCGTCTTGGTCTACAGCACGTGCAGCATCGAACCGGAAGAGAACGAGGAAGTGGTTCGAACGATCACGGAGCAATTTCCGTCGCTCAAACTTGTCGATCAGATTTCGCTACTGCCGTTCCGTGACGGAGTTGATGGCGCTTTCGCCGCAAAACTGATTCGAGAAGCGTAGCGAGGTTGCATCCGGCATTGCCGATGGAATCATTACCACCATGCATGACCCGCGTTTTGACAAGCTCGCAAAAGTCCTGGTCGAGTATTCGACCAGATTGAAGCGGAACGAAACTGTCCTGATCGAAACATTCGATGTCCCGGACGAGATGACGGTCGCACTCGTGCGCGCGGCCAGAAAAGCGGGAGCAATTCCTTTCGCGCAACTCCAGCATGCCCGGATCAACCGGGAACTCGCGCTTCACGCCACCGAGCGGCAGCTGAACCTGACCGCGAGCCATGAATTGGCGCGAATGAAGAAGATGGACGCTTACATAGCGATCCGCGGCAGCCACAACATCACGGAATTATCGGACGTGCCGCCCGGGCAAATGAAGCTGCTGGCGAAGAAAATGCGCCCCGTGCACGATCACCGGGTGCAGAAAACAAAGTGGGTCGTGCTGCGGTGGCCTTCGGCCTCCATGGCGCAATTGGCCGGCATGAGTTCGGAAGCCTTTGAAGATTTCTATTTCGATGTCTGCACTCTCGATTATCGAAAGTTGCAACCCGGCATGAAGGCGTTGAAGACGCTCATGGACAAGACCGATCGCGTTGAAATTAAAGGGCCCGGGACCGATCTGCGTTTCAGCATCAAGGGGATTGGCGCCGTGATCTGTGGCGGCGACCGCAATATTCCCGATGGCGAAGTCTTCAGTTGTCCGGTTCGGAATTCGGTTCAGGGACACGTCCTGTTTAACGCCCCCACGATTTACCAGGGAATCGGATTCGATAACATCCGCCTGGAGTTTACCGACGGAAAAATTACCGGAGCCACTGGCAACCAAACGGAAAAGCTGAACAAGATCCTCGATTCGGACCCGGGAGCGCGCTACATCGGGGAGTTCTCGCTCGGTTTCAATCCATATGTTCTCCATCCGATGCGCGATATCCTGTTCGATGAGAAGATCGCGGGCTCGTTCCACTTTACTCCGGGACAGGCCTACGAAGACGCCGATAACGGAAACCGGAGCCAGGTCCATTGGGACATGGTCAATATTCAACGACCCGACTACGGCGGCGGCGAAGTTTACTTCGACGGCAAACTGATCCGGCGGGACGGCGAATTCCTCCCTGCGCCGTTGCGTTCTCTCAATCGCGGCAAGTTCGCCAGGAGGTAATCAAGACGTGGCGGTTGCAACCGCCGTGTCCCGGAGTTGTACGCAGAACGAGGAGGCTGATGCCTCCTCGCTCCACAAACAAACTAGAAAGGTCTTAGGCCGGCTTCGGCGCTGCGCCCTGGGCGTTGAGCTGCATGATTCCGATCTCGCCGTTTCCGCCGAGTTGGACATTGGTGATCTCGAACACCGGGGCACCCTCGACGGCGCTCGGTCCGGCTCCGGGCAATTGCGCCGAGACATTCTTTGAGGTGGAGTTCAGGACAATCGAAGATATTTCGAACGAGGGCGAGAATTCCACGGTCGCGATCTGGAACCG
>QHMY01000209.1 GCA_003218305.1 Verrucomicrobiota bacterium | reverse complement strand
GCGCATGACATGAAACCAATCGCGCAACGTTACTTCGCCCAAAGCCATCGCGCGGATGATGAGCATGGAGGCCTGGGACCCGGAGTTGCCGCCGCTTGAAATAATGAGCGGCAAGAAAAGGGCCAGGACCACGGCCTTCGCGATCTCGCCTTCATAGAATCCCATCGCTGACGCGGTCAACATTTCACCCAGGAACAGGACCACGAGCCAACCCGCTCGTTTGCGCACCATGGTCAGGAGCGGGATGCGCATGTACGTCTCGTCCACCGCTTCCATGCCGCCGAACTTCTGA
>QHMY01000208.1 GCA_003218305.1 Verrucomicrobiota bacterium | reverse complement strand
CGTGCTCACGCACGTATTCGAGCACTTCGCTGACCGACCAACCGGCATCGACGGCGATCAGGTCCGGCGTCATGAGACGGCCGACGCTGCCTTCCGGGTAACCGAGGAGCGCCTGGGCGATGCTGCGTTCCTCCGGCGTGAGGAGTTTGATCAACTGCCGCGCGGCGGCGCTCGGCAATTCCTCCAGCAACGCCGTCCGGTCGTCCGGCGACATTTCGTTCAGGACGGCGACAGCCTGTTCGTGCGCCATCGCGCGGAGCAAGTCCTGCTGCGCTTCAACCTCGAGGTATTCGAACACGTCCGCCGCGAGGTCGTGCGGCAGAAGGCGGAAGACGACGACCTGTTCCTCCTCGGAAAAATCAGTGATGACTTCCGCGATGTCGGCCGGGGGCCAGTCCGAACTCCGAATTTCCGGTTGGAGAATTTTCCCGACCATGATGATGACAAAGTGAAATGCTCAACTGGGGCTGAGCTTTGTAACACTCGCCCCCCAGAAGCGCAATCGACTGGTAGGGCGAGACTCTGTCGAGCCGCTGGATCGAGTAATGGCTCAGGCGTTGTCATCCCGAGGCGCGAAGACGCCGAGGGACCTCACACCGGATCAAGGACGCGCTTCCGCTGGGTCCGGATCGCTCGAGCCTTCCGCGCGGTCGGGCCGCAAGCAAACCGGGATTGGAGTTACGAGGTCGGCGCTCCTCCCATGGTCGCGGTCCCGTCTCCGCAGCTCGGGATGACGCCGGTTTGGGAACTGGTAGGGCGAGACTCTGTCGAGCCGGAGATCGAGCCGCGGCTCCGCGGAGCGTCGCCCTACCAAATGATGCTCTCATCTCGCTTGGAATTTCAAAGAATCTCGCCAATATGAGCCCGATGACAGCGACAGGGACGACGCCCATGATCCGGCGCGAAACTAACGGGGACGGAATCTGCGTTCTCACCTTCGACCGGCCCGAGTCCGGCGCGAATATCTTCGACGCTCCTACGATGCAGAATCTGAGCGAGCATTTGGATGCGATCGA
This sequence comes from Verrucomicrobiota bacterium, assembly GCA_003218305.1. Taxonomy (GTDB): domain Bacteria; phylum Verrucomicrobiota; class Verrucomicrobiia; order Chthoniobacterales; family UBA10450; genus AV80. The sequence goes on along the minus strand of QHMY01000208.1, from coordinate 7,311 downwards.
AAAGGATGGATCGATTCGGGGAGTGATCGTGACATCAGCCAAAAAATCGATCTTTATCGCGGGCGCCGACCTTAAGACGCTGCTCAAACAGGCGCAGACGGGCGAGATGCGCGCCTTCATTTCCGACGGGCAAAAAGTTTTCAATCGTCTGGTGGCGCTGAAGGTTCCCACGGTGGCCGCGATCCATGGAGCCTGCGCGGGGGGTGGCTACGAGGTCACGCTGGCCTGCGATTATCGCGTCGCCTCGAACGACCCGGCGACGAAGATCGGGTTACCCGAGACGACACTTGGCCTGGTACCGGCCTGGGGTGGCGCGACGCGTCTCCCTCGCCTGGTGGGAGCGGGGGCTGCGGCCGAAGTCATTCTCAAGGGCAAACTCTACGGCGCTGCCGAGGCTTTGAAGCTGGGATTGGTGGACGAGGTGACCGGTCGCGAACAACTGCTGGACGCCGCGCGCAAGAAATTGGGTGAGGGGAAAAGAACGCCTGCGACGCCGCCGGCGGGCTCGCGGGAGGTCGCCCCTCCAAGTCCGAGCGGAAACGCGGCGCCGGGCCGCGCTTACGAAATCATCACGCGAAGCGGTGAGTCGTCGATCGAAGAATCTCTCGCCAGGGAGGTCGATGCCATTAGCGAGCTGGGGGCAACGGATGCGACCCAGAATCTGATCCGCAATTTCTTCCTCGCGGACAAATATCGCAAAGGCTCGTCCAAAGGGCCGGCGGACAAGATCGCTCATGCGACGGTTATCGGAGCTGGCGTGATGGGTTCCGGCATTGCGCAGTGGCTTAGCTCCCGCGGGGTCTCGGTTATTTTGCGCGATGTCGATGCCGCGGCGATCGACCGCGGCTTGGCCAACATCGAGAAGACGTATGCGGATGCGGTCAAGCGCGGCCTCCTGAGCGCGGACAAGGCGCAGGAAGGACGGGCCCGCATTGTCTGCTCCCAAGTGGCTGGGTCGATGCGTGACGTGCAGATCGTGATCGAGGCGGCTTCGGAGAAGCTCGAGATTAAGAAAAAGATTTTCGTGGAGCTGGCCGGCGCGACCGCGCCGAAGGCGATCCTTGCCACCAACACTTCCGCGTTGCCGATCGACGAACTGGCGACCACCACGGGAGCGCCGGAGCGCGTTGTTGGTCTGCATTTCTTCAATCCGGTCAGCCGGATGAAATTGATCGAGGTGGTCGTGGGCCAGCAGACCTCCGACGAAACCCGCGACCGTGCCCTGGCCTTCGCGCGGCAGATTGGAAAGCTGCCGGTGCTGGTGCAGGATTCGCCTGGGTTCCTGGTTAACCGGGTTCTCTTTCCCTATTTGCTCGAGGCGGCCGAGATGTTTCAAAACGGAATCAGCGCGGAGGAGATCGATCGGGCGTTGGCGCAATGGGGAATGCCGATGGGGCCGCTGCGTTTGATCGACGAAATCGGCGTCGATATCACGATCGATATTGCCGATACGCTGGAGAAAGCGTTCGGCGCCCGTAATCACGCCGCGGAAATCCTGCGGAAGATGCGCGAGGCTAAAATGCTGGGACGCAAGTCCGGGGGCGGGTTTTACAAATATGAAGGCAAGACGCAAACGCCGAACGAGGCGTTGCAGGAATGGCGAAGTCCTTCGAATCCTCCCGCGGCAGCGGGATCCGCTCCGAAGGACATCACGAATCGGCTCACCTTTCTGATGGTGAACGAAGCCGCGCGTTGCCTGGAGGAAAAGGTCGTCGCCGCGCCGGAAGATGCGGATTACGGGATGATCCTTGGGACGGGATTTCCCACCTTCCGAGGCGGTCCGCTTCGTCATGCCGAAAACTACGGGATCAAGAAGCTGGTCGCCGAGATGGATGAACTTCTGGTCCGGGCCGGGGAGAAATTTGCGCCATGCGATTTACTTCGTCAGCACGCCCAGAATGGGACTAAATTTTATGAGAGCTGATCAATCCACGCGAAGGTTCTGCCTCTGTAGGGCGGGGTCGCTGACCCCGCCGCATGGAGCTGACTGGCGGGGTCAGCGACCCCGCCCGTGAAGGGGGATAGCACAATATGAAATCACCGCTCGAAGCACCGGAGAAACAAATCGCAGAGGAAACCAGCGCGAAACCCGCGCCCGCCTCAGTCATCGACACGTCCAAGATGTCCGCGGGGAAAGCTGCGGCGCTTGATCTGGCCGAAAGTTCGCGGGACCCGCTCGATGAACGCGGCAGTTTCGCGAGCAATCTGTTCATCGGCCGCTACGATTTCGACCGGATCTTTCCGTTTCCCGAACAGAGCGCGGAAGATCGCGCCGCGGGCGAGGGGTTCCTGGCGGAGCTTCGCGCCTATCTCGAAGCCAACGTGGATGCGGATGAAATCGATCGGACCGGCGAGATCCCGCAGAAGAATATCGACGACCTCTTCGCGATGGGCGCGTTCGCAATCAAGATTCCAAAGCAGTACGGCGGCCTCGGTTTGTCGCAGGTGAATTACGGGCGCGCCGCCATGCTCCTGGGCAGTTGGGACGCGAACCTCACCGCGCTCGTCTCGGCCCACCAATCGATCGGCGTTCCGCAACCGTTACTGCTCTTCGGCACGGAAGACCAAAAGCAAAAATATCTGCCGCGCGTGGCGCGGAAGGAGATCTCGGCCTTCGCGCTCACGGAATCACACGCGGGATCCGATCCCGCGACCATGAGTCTGCATGCCGAACCTACGGAGGACGGCTCCGCCTTTATCCTCAACGGCGAAAAGCTGTGGTGCACCAACGGCCTGAAGGCGGGCGTGCTCGTGGTGATGGCGAAGACGCCGCCGAAAATGGTGAATGGCAAGGAGCGTAAACAAATCACTGCGTTCATCGTGGACGTCGATACGCCGGGGCTGGCCATGCCGCACCGCTGCCACTTCATGGGGTTGCGCGCGCTTTACAACGGCGTCGTCACGTTCAAGGACGTGCGGGTGCCACGCGAGAACATCATCGCCGGCGAAGGCAAAGGCCTTAAGGTGGCGCTCACGACCTTGAACACCGGCCGCCTGACGATTCCGGCGGCGTGCGTCGGGCTGTGCAAGCGGCTCCTCGAAGTCTCGCGCGTCTGGGCAGCCAAGCGGGTGCAATGGGGCGTGCCGATCGGGCAGCATTACGCGATCGCGGGCAAGATTGCGGAGATGGCAGGGAACACGTTTGCCATGGAAGCGATCACCTTCCTCACCTCCGCCCTGGTCGATAGGAAAGCGAGCGACCTGCGGATCGAAACCGCCATGTGCAAAATGTGGGCGACCGAGATGACCTGGAAGATCGCGGATGACGCGATGCAAGTGCGCGGCGGACGCGGTTACGAAACAACCCAGTCGCTGGCGGCGCGGGGAGACGAACCGATCGCGGTCGAGAGGTTCCTGCGCGATTGCCGCATCAACACCATTTTCGAAGGCTCGAGCGAAATCATGCGGCTCTTTATTGCGCGTGAAGCGCTCGATCCGCACCTGAAAGTCGGCGGCGCCATTTTCAATACGCAGTTGCCGATGACGACGCGGATCAAGTCGATGTTCAGCTCAGGTTCGTTTTACACCCGCTGGTACCCGAAACAATGGATGGGAGGCAGCCCGGGGAATCTCGACCAACTGCACAGCGATCTGCGGGAGTATGCGAATTACGGGGCCTCCACCAGCAAACGGCTCGCGCGCGGGTTATTTCACGCCATGATGCGTTTCGGTCCGAAGCTCGACCGCGAACAGCTGCTGCTTTCGCGGTTCGTCGGGATCGCCACCGAACTTTTTGCGATGAGCGCCACCTGCGCATTCGCCCAGTCCAAGATCAACGCGGGTGAGCCGGCCGCGGAAGTCCTCTCGCTCGCGCATTACTTCTGCAAGTCCGCGCGTTCCCGGATCGATCATCACTTTGCCGGCACCAGCCGGAATGCCGATCAGGGCGGGTACGATCTCACGCAAGAGTTGATGGCAGGGAAACACGAATCCCTGCGTCGCGGGATAGTGTAGCCCGATTCGGTAGGGCGAGACTCAGTCGAGCCGCGCACCTTATCGATCGGCTCCGCAGAGCGTCCTACCAAAGATGTCCAACCGGTTGACCAACTCTGTCGCGCCAGCTAACCTCAGCGGATGAGTCTGCCGCCCGTGCTCGCGGAAGCGGTTTCACCTCGAAACCGTCCCATGAAGAGCGAAAAACAACGAACTGTCACCGCCAGCGACGTGCTGCACACCATCGAAGAGCATGTCCTGCTCGATGGTTTCAAGATCGTGATCGATCTCGAGAAAAGCCGTGGCTCGTACATCCATAACGCCGCCACCAATTCGCGCCTGATCGACTTTTACGGGTTCTTCGGTTCGCTTCCGGTCGGCTACAACCATCCGTATTTCACGCGGGCCGAAGTGCAGGCCGATCTTCTCAAGGCGGCGCAAATCAAGATCGCAAACTCGGATGTTTATTCAGAGGGCTACGCGCGCTTTGTCGAAATGTTCAGTCGGGTGGCCGGGCTGCCTCCGCTCGAGCGCTACCTCTTCATCGAGGGCGGGGCGCTCGCCGTTGAGAATACGCTCAAGGCCGCCATGGACTGGAAGGTCCGGAAGAACATGGCGGCTGGGCGAGGGGAGCGCGGCACCGAGATTTTGCATTTCCGCCACGCTTTTCATGGACGGAGCGGCTACACCATGAGCCTGACGAATACCGACCCCCGCAAGACCGATCTGTACGCCAAGTTCAACTGGCCGCGCGTTTCCAACCCGCACATCGATTTCGCGCTTCCGGAATCCGAGCAGACGGCCGACGTCATCGCCCGCGAAAAGAAATCCGAGCAGGAGATCATGCAGTTCATCAAGGAACGCGGCGTCGATATTGCCGCGATCATCATCGAGCCGATCCAGGGCGAAGGCGGCGACAATCATTTCCGGGGCGAATGGCTCCAGACGCTCCGCCGGATTTGTGACGAGAACGAAATGCTCCTCATCTTCGACGAAGTGCAATGCGGGTTGGGAACGACGGGTCAGACCTGGTGTTGCCTGCACTTTGGAGTCGTCCCCGACCTTCTGGCCTTCGGGAAAAAGACTCAAACCTGCGGGGTGATGGCGGGGCCGCGTCTCGATGAAGTGAAAGACAATGCTTTCCGTTTGCCGAGCCGGTTGAACTCGACCTGGGGCGGAAATTTTACCGACATGGTGCGCTCGACGCACTTCCTGCGCGTGATCGAGGAAGAGAACCTGGTGGCGAACGCCGGAAAGGTCGGCGAGTACTTCCTGAAATCGCTTCGGGATTTGCAACACGAAGAGCCGATCGTAACAGCGGTGCGCGGCCGCGGCTTGTTCATAGCCTTCGATTTGCCCGATCCGAAGACTCGCGATGAATTCTGGAAAGGCTTGTTCGAGCGCGGTGCGCTGGTTTTGAAGTCAGGCGAACGCGCCATTCGTTTCCGCCCGGCCCTCGATATCACGACGGAAGTTGTGGACGAAGCCATCGACCTGCTGCGCCAGCAATGTCAGCAGGTGCGTGGCAAATAATTTCTAATGTGGGAGCGGCCTCAGTGCCGCGATTTTGTCTTCATGCAAGCAATCCTTAATAAACTCGGCATCTCTGAGGAAAATCCCGGCGCTTTTCATGGCGACTGGATCGGCAGCGGTCCCGTTATCGAAAAATTTTCACCGATCGACGGCAAGCTGCTCGCGCGTGTCCGGACCGCCACCGACGCAGAATACGAGACGACCATCGCTCGAGCGCAGGAAGCTTTCGAAAAGTGGCGCACCACGCCGGGTCCGGTGCGCGGCGAAACCGTGCGCCAGCTCGGTAATGCCTTACGCGAATTGAAATCCGAGCTCGGACAGCTGGTCACGTTGGAGTCCGGAAAGATCATCGCCGAAGGCGAGGGCGAAGTGCAGGAGATGATCGACATCTGCGATTTCGCTGTCGGCCAATCGCGAATGCTTTACGGCCTCACGATTCAATCCGAGCGACCGAATCATCGCCTGATGGAACAATGGCATCCCCTCGGCTTGATCGCCGTGATTTCCGCTTTCAATTTTCCGGTCGCGGTTTGGTCCTGGAATGCCGCGCTGGCGGCAATCTGCGGAGACGCCACGATTTGGAAGCCCTCGGAAAAAACACCGCTCACGGCCATCGCGGTCATCAAGATTGCCGAGCGCGTCTGCCGCGCGACCGGCGCCGATCCCGCCATCTTCTGCCTGCTCATTGGCGACGGTCCGTCCATTGGAAAGAAACTTGCGACGGATCGCCGGATTCCGCTGGTCTCCGCTACCGGCTCGACCCGGATGGGCTTCGATGTTGCCCGGGAGGTGCACGGCCGCCTCGGCCGCACCGTGATGGAACTGGGGGGCAATAACGCGCTCATCGTCGCTCCCACAGCCGATCTCGACATGGCGACCAGTTCGATTTTCTTTGGCGCGGTCGGCACGGCCGGCCAGCGCTGCACTTCGACCCGTCGTATCATCGTGCATGAGTCGGTCGCCGACGAAGTGCGGAAGCGACTCCTCGCCGCTTATAAATCGGTCAATATTGGAAACCCGCTCGATCGGAAAACGCTGATGGGCCCGGTCATCGATCAGGCGTCCCTCGAGAACGTGCAACGCTCGATCGAGAAGGTGAAAAGCGAAGGCGGCGAAATTCTCTACGGCGGCGAGAAACTGGATGGCGCACAGTTTCCGGGCGGCTGCTACATGAAACCATGCCTCGCGACAGCGCGGCCGGATTTCAAAATCGTGCAGGAAGAGACCTTCGGGCCACTCGCCTATCTGATGACGTATCGCGATTTCGATGAAGCGATGGCGATCCACAACGGCGTGACCCAGGGATTAAGCTCATCCATTTTCACGAACGACATGCGCGAAGCGGAGAAATTTCTGAGCGCGGCCGGCAGCGATTGCGGGATCGCCAACGTGAATACCGGCACAAGCGGCGCGGAGATCGGCGGTGCATTTGGCGGGGAGAAAAACACCGGCGGCGGACGCGAAAGCGGAAGCGATTCGTGGAAGAGCTATATGCGGCGCCAGACGAACACGATCAACTTCTCGACCGAGCTGCCCTTGGCCCAGGGAATCGAGTTTGGCGCATCGGACACGGGAAGTTCGACGGCGTAACGATTACCGGACGAGGGCGAATTGCCTGTCATCCCGAGCCGCGCAGACGGCGAGGGACCTCCCATTCGCAGGGTGCGTTACTCGAAAGGTGATACGCCTTGTCCGACGATGACGCCCAACCTTTCGCAGTAGCGATTGACTATCGCGGGGTCCCTCGACTTCGCTCGGCTCGGAATGGGAGCGAGGACGAGGACGAGGGACGAGGACGATTGGGATGTCACGGCGGAAGGCTACCCTGCGAATGCCGCCATCCCG
>QHMY01000207.1 GCA_003218305.1 Verrucomicrobiota bacterium | reverse complement strand
GCTCACCGAGTATGAGCAGATGCACATCGTGCGTTCCCTCGTACGTCTTCACGCTTTCGAGATTGTACATGTGCCGAAAGCATTGGTGCTCATCGAGAATGCCAACGCCGCCCAGAATGTCGCGCGCGGTCCGGGCGGCATCGAGCGCGATCTCGACGTTGTTCATCTTGGCCATGGAAATGTGGAAGTGCTTCACCGTGCCCACGTCTTTCAGTTGCGCGAGGCGATGGGCGAGCAACTGGGCCTT
>QHMY01000136.1 GCA_003218305.1 Verrucomicrobiota bacterium | reverse complement strand
CCTCTTCCCCGCAAATCGACCGCGTCAGCGGCATTTGATCCGATGGAAAAAGCGTGACCCGGTCCGGCAGGTAGAGCCCGTAGTGGCGCGACCATTCGCTCGTCGGAATCTGGGTTCCGCCGCGGCCGAACATCCTCTCGGCCGCCGGGTTGAAAACCAGGAAGTTACCCTGTTTGTCCGCCACGATGACGGCGTCCGCCATACTGGAGAGGATCGAATGGAGGATTTCGTTGGTGCGGGAGAGTTCCTGTTCGGCGTGTTTCCGCTCCATCACCAGGTCCAACTGCGCCGCGACCGCAGTGATCACGTCCACTAACTGCGCGTCCTGTTCCCGCGCCTTCTGCACGAAAAATTCGATCACCGCAATCACCCGGTCTCCTGAGAGAATCGGGATGCCCACCGCTGCCTTCAGTCCAACTTTCGAGGCTGCCTGGTTCCGGGGAAAATTCCCGTCGACGGTTACATCTTCGATCCAGGCTGGCTGCCTTGAGACCCAGACCCGTCCGGGAAGCCCCGTCCCCGGAGGAAAATGAGAAGCCTCGGAGGCTGCGCGAAACTCCGTTAGATCGGCTTCGCCGCAAAACCAGGCCGGCCCGCATCGAAGAACCTTTCCATCATCGCTCGGGACCCAGGCTTGTCCGAATGCCCACCCGGTTTTCTCGCAAACCCGGCGGAGGACGACTTCCAAGGCGGCAGAAATATCGGCCGCGCCGGCTACTTCCATGGTCACCGTCTGGAGCAGGCTGATTTGCTCTTCACGGGACGGGTCGATCGGCGGGCCCGTTGACAGGCCGGTTGTGTTTTCTGGCTTCATGTTCCGCTCACGCCCGGCAGGGCGCGACGCACGGCAGCGAGAAACTCGTCGGCGTCGAAAGGCTTGATGAAAAACGCGGTCGCGCCGAATTGCCTGGCAGTCTCTTCCGCGCCGGGGTCCTTGCGTCCCGTCATGATGATGACACGGGTGCCCGGCGACAGCCGGGAGAGTTTGGCTTGTACTTCCAGGCCGGTCATTTGCTCCATCCAGATATCGAGAACGACGAGGCCGACCGCGTTTGCCTCCACATGCGCCAGGAATTCACGCGGCTCGCGAAAAAGGTGCACCTTAAACCCATCCGAGGCCAATAGCCGTCCGACCGACGTGAGCACGCCGGCATCGTCATCGACCAGGCAAACAATCTCCGCCGCAGCCGTTTCTTGGGATGTCATGCATAAGGCGCGTCATCCCATTTGTTCGATGGAACTTACGGCCAATACCAAGACTAACCGACCCGCCTGGACTGGATAGTGGACTTTGGTCCTATGCCCTGGGGCGCGGGCAGAATACCCGCCGCCTGCGAAAGGCGGACGAGGTCCGGCACGGAATTGAGACCGAGCTTTTGCATGACCCGGCCGCGGTGAACCTTGATGGTCTTTTCCGCCGTCTTCAGTTCGCTGGCGATCTGCTTGTTCAGCATTCCCACGATGACAAAGCGCAACACTTCAAACTCCCGCGGCGTCAACTTATCGATCATCCCTCGTGCCGCCCGTCTTTCCACCCGCTGACGTAGCGCTTCCCCGGCCCGGACAAAGGCGCGCGCAACCGCCTCTATGAGTTCGGTATCGTCGAACGGTTTGAGCAGAAAATCGACGGCGCCATTCTTCATGGCTTGCCGGCAGTTTGGAACATCGGCGTGACCGGTGATGAAAACGATCTGCTCCCAGGACCCGCGGGATTCGAGGACCGGTTGCAAATCCAAGCCGTTCAGGCCCGGCATGCGCACGTCGAGCACAAGACAGATCGGACCCGCATGGATTTCTCGCGCCAGATAATCCTCGGCCGAGGCGAACATCTCCGTGTTGTAACTGGCCGATTTGAACAGGCGCCGCAAACCGCGACGGACCGATTGGTCGTCATCCACCACGCAGACAAGTTCCTGGGTGAGTTCCACGGGAGTGCCCTCTTACCAAGTTTTCAGGCCACCGGCAAGCGAAAGAAAAGCCGGGCGCCCCCCTCCACGTTTTCCGCGCCGAGTTCGCCGCCATGTCCTTCCACGATCGAGCGAACGATGGTCAGACCCATTCCCATGCCGTTTGGTTTGGTGGAAAAGAAGTGGGAGAAGATCTTTTCGGGGTTCTCCTCCGGAAGGCCCCCTCCGTAGTCGCGCACGCTGACCCGGACAAATCCATCGTCCGACGCGGTGGAAATGAGAATGCGGCGCTCGGACACGGGCGTGTTCTGCATCGCCTCAACCGAATTCATGATCAGGTTCAACAACACTTGTTGCAGATGAACCGGATCGGCTGAAACGGCGGCCAGGCCGTGCGCGAGGCTTGTCTCGACCGTGGTGGAGCGTCCAAGCAAGTCGGAATGAAGGAGCCGCAAGACCTCGACGATGACTTCGTTTAGATCCACCGCGCGCCGCTCGTCCTGACTTTTGCGCACAAAACGATGGATTCCATGAATGATCTCCCCCGCCCGCCGCGCATCGCTGAATATCTCGCTCAGAACTTCCTCGAACGTCTCCAGATCGGCCAGACCACGGGCCAGAAACCGCCTTCCGGCGGCGGCATTAGCGGCAATGGCAGTGAGCGGTTGATTCAGCTCGTGCGCGAGTGAAGCGGTGAGTTCGCCCATCAATGCCACCCGGCTGAGACGGGTCATCTCCTCGCGTTGAAGGCGCAGGTCCAGGTTCGCTTTGACTTGCGCGGTCACATCGATGGCCACGCCCATGAGTTCGCTCAGTTGCCCGCGATAGTCGCGCAAATAGCGGCCCCGCCCGATGTGCCAGCGAGTCTCGCCATTGGGCAGGAGCACCCGGTACTCCGATTCGAACGACTCCATCGAGTTTCGGGCTCGCTCAATTGTCTCCTGCACCTTGAGCCGATCCTCCGGATGCACCCGGGCCATAAAAGACTCGCGCGAGGGTGATTCGCCGGGCGCAAAATGGAATAGGGTACGGCCTCTCTCATTTATCCACGATTCACCCGTGCCGAAGTCAACCGTCCAAAGCGCGAGGTTGGCCGATTCAGCCGCCAAACTGATGCGTGCTTCGCGGTCGCGTAACGTTTTCGCCGCCTCCTCCCGTTCTTCGATCAAGGCGCCGAGGAGCAAGAGGGGAAGCGACATCGAGATCAGGAAAACTTGAATGGAAACCGCATTTTGTTCGGGCGACTCGTCGGCAAACGGACCGTATCCATTTGCCGCCCCCAGGATAGCCAGGAAGGCGACCACCGTGATTGCGGTGGCCGCGCCGCGCGTGCCGAACCGGACGGCGGCCCAAAGCAGGAAGGGCAACGGAGCGTAGAGCAGAGCGACGCCTGCCGTCGAAGCCACCTCGCTAAACAGACTGAAACTTGCCAGGCACAGACCGAGCAGGAGACAGCCGCCTTCCAGAAGTTTCCGACCCGAAAGACGTCGCCTGCGGGCAATGTCATCCGTCCCCCAAGTCACGATCAGCGACGAAAGCGTGAGGGTCGCCAGAACGTTTGAGCTAAATCGGATGCGCCAGATTTCCCAGTAGCTGCCGGCCCCCCAACCATTCAGCACGACAAAGCCTGCGTCCAAAAAGGAGGAAAGGAACGGGGCGAGAAAAACGCAGCAGAGATAGAAAATGCCGACATGGCGCAGACGATCCAATCGCGCCGGACCCCGGATCAGGTAGATTGCAGAAGCCGCTCCGATAAGCGCCTGGCAGGAATTGCTGACGAACCAGCAGAAAATCATGCGCGGGGGAACGTCGCCCTGCAGTTGGACCAGCAAATGCGCGGAAAATGCCGCCAGCAGGATCATCCACCACGTCCGCACCGGCGTCAGGAGGAGCGCGGCCAGCAGAATCGCGTTGGGCGGCCACAAAACGGAAACCGTATGGGGGTGAAAGGTGAGGGCGAATCCAAGTTTCGCCCCGAAATAATACCCCGCGAAAACCAACAGGCAGGCTATGGCCGTGTTCGAGGCGAACCCGAATCGCCCCCGATTATGCGATGGCTCGGGCGCGAGGGACGGTGCCGGATCGCCTTTCATGTCACTTGAGCTTGAGCCCGACCCCTTCGATGGCCATCATGTTTGCGTGGCGCCACCCTGCGCCGACGCCAGTCTAATTCTGGTTTCAGGGGGAAAAGTTGGATTGGTGCGGGTAAACATTCAACGATGAACTCAAAATCCCTTTTCTGTTCGCTCTCAGCGCTCTCGATGTTTTGCGCCGCGTCCTCCCTTTTTGCAGCAGATTCCGGCCCTGCGGCGGCCGCCACGAACCAGATTGGGCTCGATCTTTATCGAAAGCTCGCCCCGGGAGACAACCTCTGCCTTTCCCCTTACTCGATTGAAAACGCGCTCGCGATGACGTTCGCCGGCGCCGAGGGCCCGACCAGGGATGAGATGGCGCGGGTCCTGCATTTGCCGAAAGATGAGTCCGCGCCTGCTGCCTTCGGCGACCTTCAGCGGCAATTGCAGGAGATGTCGGAAAGAAGCGTCCAGGCTGTCGCCAAATCCGGCGAATTTGGGGGACCAAAGGAGCCGATCACGCTGGCGATCGCAAACCGGCTCTTCGCGCAGAAGAGCTATGATTTCCGGGAAACTTTCTTCGCGCTGGTCAAGGAGCGTTATGGTGCCCCGCTCGAGCTGGTTGATTTCGCCAAGAATGCCAGTGGCGCCACCCGACAGATAAACGCCTGGGTCCTCGAGCAAACGCGCCAGCGCATTCGCGATCTGATTCCACCCGATGGTTTGAAGGCCGATACCCGCCTCGTCCTCGCGAATGCGATCTACCTCAAGGCGCCGTGGGCTGAGCCGTTTTCCGCGGATGCAACGAAACCCGAGCCGTTTCATGCCCGCGGGAGCACAGCCGTGAATGTCCCGACGATGCACGCGCAACGCGCCTACGGTTATGCGAAGCGTGATGGCTTTAGCGCCGTGAGTGTTCCTTACAACGCCGATCTTCAATTCGTGGTCTTGCTTCCGGATGAAACGAACGGGCTTCCAGCACTCGAGAAGAAATTGACCAGCGCGACGCTGGCCGAGTGCGCGAAGCTCGAAAGACGGGAGCTCGATTTGTATCTGCCAAAATTCAAATTCGAGCCGCCCACGTTGAACCTCGGCTCAACCCTGCAGGCGCTGGGAATGAAGACGGCCTTCGATCAGCCTCCCGGCAGCTCCAACTTCGATCGCATGGCGCCCCGCAAGCCGAATGATTACCTCTTTATCTCGCAGATCTTCCACAAGACATTTATCGCCGTTGATGAAAAGGGAACCGAAGCCGCGGCGGCCACCGCCGTGGCCATGGCTATGGCAACCGGCATGCACAACCCGGCCAAACCTCTCGAAGTGAAAATTGATCGACCGTTCGTCTACGCGATCCAGCATGTGCAAAGCGGCACCTGTCTGTTCCTTGGCCGGGTGACCGATCCCCGTTGAGACAGCTGCGCCCAATGTGGGAGGGGCCTTTGTGCCCCGACGCGAGCGCATCACCTCCCCTTCCCAACTGTTCCGGAAACTCCGTTTCCTCTTCGTCTCCTACTCCCTCAATCCCTCAATCCCTCAATCACCTTCTCCATTCCGCTGACGACCAGAGCGATTCGGTCGTAGTCGAGTTTGTCCGGGGTGTCGGTGGCCTCGTGATAATGCGGATAACGAAATGGCGCGGTGTCGGTAATCATGATTCCCGGATAGCCGTGCTGCCAGAAAGCCCATTGATCGGACCAACCGACACCTGGAATAAACGACGGCAAGGCCGCGCCTTCGGAGGGAAGCTTGGCCTGTTCCCGGAACACTCCGATGGCGCGCCGCAACAATGACCGCGAGCGCACGTTCCCGACGAATCCAATAAAATTTCCGGTTGTGGGATAGAACGCGCGGATTCCCCATGACGGGTAGGTCTGCGAGCGCGGCGCATCCGAAAAATACCCAATCGTCTCCAAACTGATCATGGCGGAAATTTGATCTCCACGCTCTTTGCACCGCTTCGCGTAAACGAAGCTCCCCATTTTCTCGCTCTGAAAAAAGTACGGCTCCTCGTTCGCGAAGGCGACAAAACGCAACGTCGACCCACGCTGCTTTCCGGCGAAACGGCGCGCAAGCGCGAGCAGGGCGGCCACGCCGCTGCCGTTGTCATTCGCCCCGGGCGAGCCAAAGACCGAATCGTAATGCGCACCGATGATCACGATCTCCGGCCGATCTCCGCGAATCTCCACCTCGATGTTGTGACAGGCCTGTCCTTCCACCTCGTAGGTATCCCGCCGGGGCTGCAATCCCGCGCGCGAAAATGAAGCCTCAATGAAATCAACCGCAGCGTTGAGTCTGCCAAAATGCCGCATGTTCCGCTCCCCGATTTCGCCGGCGAGTTTTTGCACGTCCGCAACCAGTTCAGTCCGCAACTCAATCTCACTCGCCGAGAGCGGCGCCGCGCTTGAAACATTCTTTCCCGGGGTTCTCATCCCAAACCACCAGAGTATGAGAAAGAACCCGACCACCGCGAGCGCGATGCGAAGCCCACTCTGCCCGAGACGGCGAAAAATGCTGCGGCGCGACGTCATAACCCCAATTTCACACCATGATCCCTGATATCAGCAAGGAATGTTGCGCCTCTATTTCTTGCGGACTCGCATCGGTTAATCTAACGCTGGGCCTGTTAATTAGCGGACAGATGCTCACGTGATCCGGACAATAATCAAACGGGTGGTCGCGCTCGCCGCGATCCTGGTTGGCCTTGCTGTCGCCGGTGTTGCGTTTGTCGGATGGGTGTTGGTCCATCCTGTTCAGACGCGAATCGGTAACGGCCCGGTGGAGTTGAATGCTCAGGCGGTCACATTCCGCAGCGATTCCGGTGCAAGCGTTGCCGCCTGGTGGTGCCCGCTCTCTGAAAGTCGTGGAACGGTCCTATTGCTGCCCGGAGTTCGAGCCAATCGACTGAGCATGGTCGATCGCGCGCGCTTTCTTCGCCGCGCAGGGTATTCGACCTTGCTGATCGACTTCCAGGCGACAGGCGAAACCAAAGGCGATAGCATCACCTTCGGATGGAAAGAGAGCCGCGATGTTCTGGCTGCGGTCGACTTCATTCGCAAGACCCAACCGGGGGATCATATTGGGATCATCGGCTCCTCCCTTGGCGGTGCTGCCACCTTACTCGCTTATCCTTCGCTAAGAGTTGATGCCTTAATCCTGGAAGCGGTCTATCCAACAATCGAAGTCGCGACCGAAAATCGGCTTCAGAATTATCTCGGCCCGATCGGGCGATGGTTCGCGCCGCTCCTCTTGAAGCAACTGCCCACGCGGCTCGGGGTGTCCGCAGAGGACCTGCGACCGATTGATCACATCCCAACCGTCAGTTGCCCGATTCTGCTGATGAACGGAGAAAAAGATCGCAATACGCGACCGGACGATGCCCGCCTGCTCTTTTCACGCGCCCAATCCCCGAAGCAACTTTGGGTCGTTCCGAACGCAGGACATGTCGATCTTCATGAGGCGACTACGGCCGAATACGAAGCGCGCGTCCTGGCGTTTCTCGGGCAAATGTAATGCAGCTTCGCTAGCCGATCTTTTTCCGGAACCGCATGGCACAGACGGAAAACAGGAACACTGCCATTCCCGACATGATGGCAAGCGATTGCCAGTATTCGTAAAATTTCGCGCCGCGCAGAATGATGGCGCGCATGAGAGAGATGAAATAGGTCGCCGGAACGATCGCGCCGAGGGCATAGAAAAATTGCGGCATCGTCTCCCGCGGGAAAATGAATCCGGAAAAGAAAACGCTCGGCAGAATGAAGACCATCGACATCTGCAAGGCCTGCATCTGGTTTTCCGCCTGGGTGCCGACGAGCAACCCGAGACTCAGCAAGGCAAAGACATAAACAAAGGTGGAAACCATCATCGCGATCACGCTCCCGGCGATGGGCACGGCGAAGACGAAACGCATGATGGCGAAAAGAAGCATCGCCATGAGCATCCCGATGCAAAGGTAAGGCACGAGCTTGCCCAGCATCAGGCCCCAGCGGCTGAGTGGACTAACGAGCAGTTGCTCCAGCGTCCCGCGTTCCCGCTCGCGCACCACGGCCATGGCCGTGGCGAAGGTGGTTCCGATTTGCAGCACGATGCCGATCACTCCCGGCACGAAGAAATTCGGACTGCGCATCGTCGGGTTGTAGAGCATCTGGGGCCGGACCTCGATCGGCACGACGTGCCGGCCGCTGTCGCGCATCATTATTTCCAGCGATTGGGTCATGGCGACGCCGAGTGCGGTGTTCAGGGCCTGGAGCGCGGTGGTGGAGTTCGAGCCGTCGATCAACATTTGGACCTGGGCGGGATGCCCGGTGCGCAAATCCCGGGTGAAATGCGGCGGAATCTGGAGCCCGACATAAGCGCGCCCCTTCCGAATTTCGCTGGCCAGCTCTTCGACATTCCCCACTTCGCCAACGATCCGGAACGTTTCGGTGTTCACGAAGCGGTCGAGGAACTGCCGGCTCTCGATTGTGCGATCCTCATTCAGGATCGCCATGGCCATGTGCCTTACGTCGTTGTCCAGCGCGTAGCCGAAAGCAATCATCTCGACCAACGGTGGGAAAAGCATGAAGAAGAGCGTCATCGGATCGCGGATGACCGTGATGAATTCCTTGAACAGAATCGCACCGAGGCCGCGGAAAGGAGCGCGCTTCATTGGATCACAGGGAAATTTGGCCACGAATGAACACGGATTTTCACGGATCGGAAAAGAAAGGCTGGTGGCGTTCTTCCTGTCCGTGTTCCATCCGTGTTCATCCGTGGCTAATCAGGCCGCCTTGATGCGGTTATTTTCCTCGGCGTGCTTCGCGGTCAGCGAAACGAAAACATCCTCGAGCGATGGACCGATCTCGTGAATCTCCGGACTTGCGATGCCGACGCCGCGCAGCTTGGCTTCGATCTCCTCGCGCTGCACACTTTCGTCCACGAGCAGGTGCATCGATTGCCCGAAAACCGTCGCGTTGAGCACCCCGCGCACTTCACGCATCGCCCGCAAGGCGACGGTGACGTGATCGCACATCACATCCAGCCGGCGCGTGCCCGGCGGGCTGACTTCCGGCATTCGCTTCAAATCGTCCGGCTCGCCGCACACGATCAATTTCCCCATGTAGATATAGCCGACATGCGAGCAGCGCTCCGCTTCGTCCATGTAATGGGTGGTGACAAAGAGCGTCATCCCCTGCCCCGCGAATTCGAAAAGCAAATCCCAAAGCTCGCGTCGGGCGACGGGATCGATGCCGGCGGTCGGCTCGTCGAGGAACAGAACGGTGGGCTTGTGCATCAGCGCGCAGGCCATGGCGAGACGCTGACGCCAGCCACCGGAGAGAAGCGCGGCCCGGCGGTCCAGATAGGGCTCGAGATGGGTAATGGCGATGAGCTCGTCGCGCCGCTGCTTCAGTTTCTTGTCCGGTAAACTGTAAAGCTTGCCGGAAAAAATCAGGTTCTCGTTCACCGTCAGCTCGTCGTAGAGGGAGAACTTTTGCGACATGTAACCGATCATCTCCTTGATAGCGTCGTTTTCCCCCGCGATATCGTGGCCGGCGATCCTGGCGCGGCCTTCGGTCGGTTCGAGAATGCCGCAAAGCATTCGAATGACGGTGGACTTGCCCGATCCATTGGGCCCGAGGAATCCAAAGATCGAGCCGCGACTCACGGAAAAGCTGACGTGATCGACGGCGGTGAAGGTGCCGAAGCGCTTCGTCAGGCCATCGCACTCGATCATCGTTTCGATCATGGGTCGGTATCAGGGGTTTCGATCTTTTCGTCCTCGTTCCTCGTCCTCGTTCTCGTCCTCATTCCCATTTTCGGACGCTGCGCAGATCGAGGACGAGGGACGAGAACGAAGGACGAGGACGACGAAGATCGTGAGCTCGTGGGGTTCTTCATTTTACGTTTGGAAAGACCACATCCGCGGACATCCCAGCCCGCAGTTTGTCGTCCTTGTTCGAGAGGCGAATCTTCACGCCGAAGACTTGTTTGATCCTTTCTTCGACCGTTTGCACGTTGCGAGGCGTAAACTCGGCTTGGCGATTCACCTGCTCGACGGTCCCATCAAAATCTGTCCCGGGAAACGAATCCACCCGGACGCGGACCGGCTCGCCCACCTTGATCAGTCCGAGCCACGGCTCCGGCACAAAAACGCGCACCCATAGGTATTGCGGAAGGAGCAGCGTGGCCACCTCGCGGTTCGGCGCCAGCACATCGCCCACCTTGACGCTCAAGACCTCCAGGACCGAATCGGTCGGGACCTTGACCTGCATCTCGGCCAGTTGCGCGTCGATGTCGGCCAGCTGAGCGCGGGCCTGGACCACTCGCATTTTCGCAGCTTCCAGACTTTTCTCCTGCGCTCTCGCCACGCTGGCAGCCCGCTCCGCGTCACTTGGAGAAACGACGTTGCGCTTGCGCAAGTCCTGTTGCCGGGATGCATCATCGCGCATGAAGACGAGCTGCGCGTCCTGCGCTTCGGCATCGTGAATGGCGCTGTTGATCTGTGCCGCGGCCAGCTCCCGCCGCGCCGTTAACTCGGCGGCATCAAGTGCCACCAGGGTCTGGCCGGCCGTCAGCTTATCGCCTTCCTGCGCGAAGATTTTCTCCACTCGCCCACCCATGCGCGGTCCCACGTGCACTTCATCCACCTCGATCGTGCCGGAGACGGCGTGGTTCTGACGCTGGCAACCTGAGAATAGAACGAGGGCAACCGAGGCAGCAGCTGGGAATATTCTCCGGTGGAAGAGGGACCGACCTGGATTCATAAAGAAGGAGCGCATCGATCGAATCACGGTTGCGCGACATTATGTGCCGGAAACATTAGGAAAGGAAATGGCTGGTTACTCTGGCGCGCCGCTGGCGCAAAAGCTCGGAATCAAGGAAGGACAGAAGGTCGCCACGATCGGCGTGCCGGTGGGCTATCGGAAACTCCTCTCGCCTCT
>QHMY01000135.1 GCA_003218305.1 Verrucomicrobiota bacterium | reverse complement strand
GAAATTGGATTGGTTGCCCGAAAAGAATTGGACATCAGCACGATTGATGATCTGCGAGTCAGGCGCTTGCGCCCTGGAACCCGCAGCCCATGCCACGCTGCCGGCGACCATCGCGGCGATCAGCCATCGATTTCGCATTCGATCCTTCGTGTTGTCATCCATTTCACACGTCGCCCTTTTTAGTGCCGAAGCCGTAGCCGAATGTTTCGGCTACGGCTGTCGGTCGCGCGCCCTTCCCGGCAGGGTCGCTGCCGGCGCGCTAAGGATTGATAATCACCCCGAACGTAATCACGGCGGACGCGCCGGGATTCAGGGTGCCGATGTTGAACTGCAGGTTGCCGGTCGCGCCGTTTGCTGGGGCGGTGACCACAGTACCGACGGTCGTCGCCGCCGGGCCGGTCGTGGTATAAGTCGTAAACGCCGGCGTCGTGTCAAAAACCTGGATGCCTGTGGCTGCCGCAGTGCCGACGTTGCGCACGGTGATGCGATAGCGGACCGCGGTGCCGGGCAAAGCACCGGTCGTGATCTGCGCCGTCCCATAAGCGCCGTCCGGCGTGCCGTCCAGATTCGCGTCGAGCGCCTGTTCCTTGACGAGCGTTAAGTCACCGGCAATGACCGTAGTGGTCTCAGTTACACTAGTGACTGGCGGTACCAGTGAGGTGTAAGTGCCATTGGCCGTGGTGGCGCTGAAAGTTGCCGCGTCCACAGTGCCGATGGCAGCGCCAGGCGGGGCGAATACCTGCACCAAGAGACGGATAGTTTCACCAGGCGCAATTCCCGCAGCACCACCGCTGACAAACGCCAGGTTGCTTACCACGATATCGGACGCGGTGATCGTACCGCTGTTGTCCGTATCGTAACGGATCACCTCGGTCCAACCCGGCTGTGAATGCGTCAGGGTCAGCGGCACACTGCTGCCAGTGCCGTCGCCTTCGACGACGTTTCCGTTATTCACCAGCGTGTGCGTGTAAACCACGAATCCACCGGGGAACACCGTGCCGCTGTTGTCGGAGGTCAGCACAAGGTTGCGCACCGGATTGACCGACACCGCCACATGGATGCGGTCCTGCGTGGATGTGCTCGGCGAAATCGCGCGGAAGTAGAGATCAACTGCGTTTGGCGCGGCGCCGGCAGGGATCGACACATCCGCATACACCAGCACATTTCCTCCGCCCGGAATCGCGCCCGTGGAGGTTATCACTGCGTTGCCGGCATTGCGGAACGTCACAGTCCAGCCCGCAGGCAATGTGAACGCGCCGAACCCAGCCAGAGTGCTCGCCGCCAGGTTATAAGAATCTGCGCCCGCGCTGCTGTTATTTACATACAGTGTAAAGCGCGTCGTGGTTGCCTGGTTCGCCGTATTGGTGACGACAGCGATTGCCTCCGGTCCGATGCCCGCACCTAAACCACCAGGGAGCGGATTATTAGCAGTCACATCTACGCTTGCGGCGATGATCGTCGTCAACACGTCATTCGCTTGGGCGAAGATCGCCGAGTTCACAGTCGACCGCGCTGTCTTGACCGCGGTGTAAGGTCCGCCGGCCGAAGCGCCGCCCGGCAACGCCGCGCGGACAACGACGGTAAACGTTTGGTTCGTTCCCAGCGGCCCCGTATCCGGGATGCCGTTGCCGGTGCTATCAACCAGTGGCGTATTCGCGTCGCTCTGGAACAAGCTGAACGTGGTCCCGCCCGGGAACGTGCCGGCCGCCATTGTGATGTCGAACGTATCCGTCCCGTTTCCGAGGTTGCGCACGACGTTGGTGAACAGCACCGTCCCGCCTTGCGGCGCGCTGGCAATCGTCTGGCCTAATACCGACAGAGCCGCTGTTTGCGTAACAGTGAAATCGACGGGATTGCTGTTGAAGGGCCCGACTCCCGTGCCGGTGCCCGGATCGTAACCATAGGTCGCAGTGTTCCGGATGGTGCCCGTGCCCGTCCCGGCAGGAATGTTCACCTGGAAGGTCAAAGTTCCCGATTGCCCCGGCAAAACCCGCGCGATTGTCGCGGTCACCTGGCCTGCGGCCGTGACGCCGAAATCGTAAATAATTGTATCCGGCGCTGTGCCTTGCGCATCGGCGTTATTGGCATCGGTCAGCACTGTGCCGCCGGTGACGCTCCAACGTCCGCTGCCCGGCACGTACGCCATGCCCGCGGGAATCAGATCGAGAACGTTGAGATTGGTCGCCGTGCTGTTCCCAATGTTGTTGTACGTGAGGGTGACCGTGTACGGCCCGCTGCCGGGTGCGCCGGAAGTTGCGCTCATCGCTTTGGTCAAGTTGATGACTGCGTTGCCCGTTACGGTGGTCGTATCGGTATTATTTTGAGCTGCCGCGGGAGTACCCGTCGCTGTGCCGCTGGCGGTGACGGTGATCGCTGCGGTTCTTCCGGCCGTTTCCGTTCCGGGCACAATACCCATCGCCACAAAGTAGAACGATGCGCCTGCCGCCAAGGGCCCAGTCGTGTTAATAGGCGTGGCATTGTCGGGCAAACCATCCGCGTTTGCGTCGGCGTAAAGTGCCAGCGACGTGAGGTCAAAATTGTCCCCGGCGGCATTATTCAACACGCTCAGGTTGAACGTGTCGGCGCCGTTTCCGGTATTCACCACCGTATGCGCGTAGTAAACCTGCGCGCCGGCGGGTGAGAATTTCGCCTGGCTCGCCGAAAGTGTGAAGCTGGCGACCTGTTGCACAATCGTGATTGCCACGTTCGAAGTCGCCGAGCGCGGTGTATTGCCGGCGTCGGTGTAAGTAGCGGATGCCTGGTTACCGATGCTCGTGCCGGCGGGCGGCGCAGACTCGAGAACGGAAGCGCTCAACAGCGCGAGAGTGAGGAGGAGTCTAATTTTGCTCATAACTTTGGCGGTAAAAGGGTTGGCGTGTTATTTCAAAGCCAGACGGGCACGGGCCGAAATCTCCTTGGCGGCGCCTGCATCGAGGTCACCAATTTCCCAGCGCAGCGCGCGGATTTCGGACGGCGGCACCGGCTGTTCCACCGTTTCGCCGCTCGGCAGGGTGACTTTGCGTTTCAGTGGCAGCGGCTCAAAAATTTTGCCGTCGAGACTCGCTTTGGCAGGCGCGGGTTTGGCGGAATCCGGAATATACTCCAGCCCACGCGGAATCGGCAATGTCGGCACCAGGTTGCGAACGCCGCTCTTGCTTTGGTTCTTGTAAACGGCGTCATACTGGATCACCTCACCCGGCATGGCGCGCTCCGCCACCTGCAGGGTTTCGCTGCCATCCGCCGCATGAAGGACTTTTTGCGCCTTCAATGTGACGACCACGTCATTTTTGGCCGCTTGCGCCAGGGCGCCTTCCGGCCGGAAGAACAGAACCAGGGCGAGCGCCAGGCATGGCCATATCGTCCGGTGAACTAGTATGCGATGCATCGTTTTCATTTTGTTAGTTATTTATAGGTTGTGTACACACGGCTTCCCTTCCGGCGCACAGCACCACGCCGCGCCGATCTTGAGGGGACAAGGTCCATGCGGCCGCATAGCACAGCCGCCGGTACCAATGCGCTCAGCGCATCGTCACTTCAGCCAAGTGCCCGGCGCGCAAAGACGCCAGATCGATTGCTCAACTGGGGCACCTGCTTAGCAACCCGAGTACCATTTTTGGACATGACAGGAAATTTTGGCTCAGAACCGAACAGAGGTCAGGAAAAAACGTTTTTACACCAGGCGGCGGGTAGGGCGAGGGGCGAGGCCTCCGCGCCGAACCGTCGCCTATGGTCCTGCCGAGATCTCCAGCATCCGCTGAATGGGCAACCGCGCGCGCGTGAGAATCTCGGCGGGAAGTTCGATGCGTGGACTGAGGTCGACCATGCAATCGTAAAGCTTTTCCAGGGTGTTCATTTTCATGAACCGGCACTCGTTGCAGCGACAGTTCTCGGTCGGCGCGGCGATGAATGTCTTGTCCGGGCATTCCTTTTTCAAGCGGTGCAGCATGCCAAACTCCGTCGCAATAATGATTTCCTTCGATGGCGTGTTCTTGCAGAACTCGACCATTTTTTCGGTCGAGCAAATCTCGTCCGCCAGCATGCGCACCGCTTTCGTGCATTCCGGATGCGCCACCAGCGGTGCGTTCGGGAACTGTTTGCGGATGTGCAGGATGCTCAGGTGCGTGAACTCGACGTGAACGTAACAATTCCCACGCCATAGCGTCATCGGCCGCCCGGTCTTCTCCATCACCCAAGCGCCTAGGTTTTCATCCGGCACGAACAGCAGGTCTTTGTCGGACGGCGATGCGTTCACGATCTTCACCGCATTGCCGCTCGTGCAAATGACGTCTGACAATGCCTTCACCTCGGCGCTGCAATTGATGTAGGCGATGGTGTAGAAATTCGAATTAGTTTTCT
>QHMY01000191.1 GCA_003218305.1 Verrucomicrobiota bacterium | reverse complement strand
GATCCGGTACCCGAAGCCGCGCACGGTCTCGATGGCATTGGCGGCTTTGCCAAGTTTTTTTCGAAGGCGTCGCACGTGTGTATCCACCGTGCGAGTGTCGATCAAACTCTCATAACCCCACACTTCATTGAGCAGGCGGTCCCGCGCCTGCACGCGCCCCTGTCGCTGCATCAGCATGCTCAATAACTTGAACTCGACGCTGGTCAAGCGCACCGGTTTGCCCGCCACGGCGACGAGATGCCGCGACGGATCGAGGGTGATGGAGCCGATGGCCATCTTTTTTTCCTCGACGCCTTCACCTTTGCCTCGACGCAGAATCGCGTTGACCCGGAGGACCAGCTCACGCGGGCTGAACGGTTTCGTCACGTAATCGTCCGCGCCGAATTCCAGCCCGATGATGCGATCGATTTCCTCGGCCTTGGCGGTAAGCATGATGATTGGGATATGCCGCGTGGCGGAGTCGGTCTTGAGGACTTTGCAGATTTCCAGCCCCGGCATCTTCGGCAACATCAAATCGAGAATGATCAGGGCCGGCGATTCTTCCCGTGCCTTGCGGAGTCCGGCGGCGCCGTCATTGGCGGTGCTTAAGGCAAAGCCTGCCTTGCGCAGATTCAGCGTGAGCAAATCGATCACGTCTTGCTCGTCCTCGATGATCAGGATTCGTATTTCCGACATGGCAACATGTCCGGACAGCATTCCGGCGCGGGCGAGTCTTGCAGACTTGCGCGGCGCTTGTCAAAGAACGTCACCAAATTGTGACAATTCTCGCAGCCGCTGCGTCCCGGACGGTCGCTGGCTCCCACGAGAGCGCCCCGTTGGAAAAAGAAAGGAGGCGCCCCCCGCGGGGCGCCCCCTTCCAGCCTAACGCGATTGACTGGATCAATAATTTTGCTCGACGATATCGAAGTGCTCCCGGGTTTTGAAGAATTGGTCGAGCGGTCCGGTATTGCTGCTCAGGACTCTCGCGACCTTGAAGAAAATATCGGTTTGATCGAAGTATCCCGAGAAGAGCAGGGCCCCGGCGCCATCCGCTGTAATCGGGACTGATGATCCCGTGTGGTTTCCCGTGCGAAAGCCGACCGCGATCTGAAACTGATTGGTGTTAGTTGGATAAATCCCGCCGCTGAAGGTTTGGTCCACGTAATTGGGGAAGCCTGTTACCTCGCCGATGTTGTTCCCGGCGTTCGATGGCGCCAGCAAGCGCGAGCCTGAATCGTAGGGCGGAGCGGTGCGTGGATAAACCGAGGTGCTCCGGGTGTTCGTCACGTAATTCGGTGCTGTTGTGTCGGTCACGCCGACAATGTGCATCGATTGGTCGTGATCCGCCGTAACCAGGACAAGAGTGTCCTCCCGATCGGACCCATGATGGCCATGCGCGTGATGGCTGTCTCCGGTATTGGCGAAGTTGCGGCCCAGGCCGACGGCTTTGTCGAACTCGATTACATCCCAAAAGACGCCAGCGGCATGGTTCGGGTGCGATTGTTTGTCGATCGAAGCGCCTTCCACCATTAGAATAAATGGCGCATCGTTTTTGTTCAAGGTGGCGATCGCCTTCGCCGTCATTTCATCCAGGAAAGGCTGATCGGTGAAACCATTGAAGTTGGGCGCGCTTGATCCCGTATTGTTGCTGCCGGTCTCATCCGAGGGGCGAGGGAGCCCAAGCTTGTCGTAAGCCACATTCATGTTTCCGTTTGCGCCCGTGATCGAGACGGTGCCGGTCCCAGTTGCACCCGCCTGCGAATAGAACAATCCCAGCAACCGATTGGGAGGAGAGCTCAACGCGTTCAAGGCCGAGCGGTTTGTCACATAGGTAAAACCGAGACCTTGCAGGTCCGCCGTCAGATCCCGCGTGTCTCCGCTGTTGGTGGCATTCCGCTTATTGAAGTGCTCCATGCCGCCGCCGAGAATTACATCGAATTCCGGCCCATTGGTCCAGACGCCGTCGACATACTGGCGGGCGATATCGAACGTTAGCGCGCGCAGGAGGGAATAGCCGCCTTCACCGCCCGGTGTTGCGTCCGTGACGTCTGCCGTCGTGACGATGCCCGTCTTGTAACCGTGAAGGCGCTTCAGATATTGCCAGAGCGTTTCTATCCGCGGGTTATCCAGCGCAAAGCGCTTGGTCGACTGGAGGGTCGCGGCGCTGGTGTTGACCTTGAAGTCATTATTGTCCGGGAAAACGTTCAGGGTGCCGTCCACCGTTTTGCTGCCCGAGGCCCAGGCGGTGGCTGTGTTCGCCGAGTCAGGGACGACGCGGTCCTGCGCGTAGGTCATGACCATCCCGCTCACCGGCATGCTATCCATCTCCTGGAGGTCGTCGAAGAAACCTTCCCGGAAACGGTTATCCGTGCTCTTGGCCACGATGCGTCCGGCGTCCCGATAGGCCGTCCCCATCGCGTCGCCGATGAAAAGAATGAAGTTTTTCTTTCCTCCCGTTCCATGAAGGGAAAACTCCTGCACGCCGACGCGTTGCGTATCGGTCCCCGCTCCGGTGGTGTCCGTTACTTCCGCGACAATGTTGTAGAGGCCATGGTGGTCGAGATGCACGGCCCGGAAGGTCCAGGCCTTGTCATTGTCCGACAGGTTTGCGTCGTTATCCGTCGTGACTTCCGGGGTGGGCCACGCGGAGGTGACGTTGGTTCCGTTGATCAAAACACGAATGGTGGCGTTCGTGTTCGCGAGTCCCGTCGCTTCGACCCGGAAATCGAAGAGTTGTTCCTCGAGAGTCCGGAAGCGCTCCGGTAAACGGATCCGCACCGACGGGGCTGCGTAACTCTGAATCGTGAGGGTCGCGGTCAATATCAGACAGCTGGCTATTTTTTTCATGGATAGTTTGGTCTTGTTTGGTGCTTGCGTGGGTTGTTAAGGGGCGAACAAAGGTTCGCCCGGGTTGGGAAGGCGGATCGTGGGGAGGGTTCAATCGGGCTCGGTTAATTCGCGAAGCCGGTTATGCAGGGCAAAGCCGTTGGTGCTCCACCAGGCGAGGAAGCGGGTTCGGTCCCCGAAGCCAACGAGCAGGAAACGCAGAGCGTCGTCGATCACATAGCTGTATTGCGGCCGCAGCAGGACGTCGCGCCACTTCAGGACGCTGTCGGAATCG
This sequence comes from Verrucomicrobiota bacterium, assembly GCA_003218305.1. Lineage (GTDB taxonomy): Bacteria > Verrucomicrobiota > Verrucomicrobiia > Chthoniobacterales > UBA10450 > AV80. The sequence continues at coordinate 17,695 of QHMY01000191.1, read as the reverse complement.
CCATACTCCGCCAGATCGCGCATGAAACTCACCACGCGTGGCGCATTCACAAACTCGAGCGACTCGACGACCGGTGGTCCAGATTCATCCAGGGGATTTGGCACTGCCTGGGCCTCGCACCATCGGTGCGCGTGCCCCGGCACGAGGCTCTTCTTCGCCAGCACTTCATTCATCGGGGTCGGAGCGATCTCATGCGTCTTCCACAAGACCACGCTTGTTCCGCGAATTACCCACGAGGTTCGAGCGTCGCGGACGCAACAAATGCCGCAAAACGCGGCAGGCTCCGGTCGAGCCGAGATTAGAGCGAGGGCCAGCAGCGTCGGGACCAGGAATCGGGCCGGGCGCAACCAACGCATCCTGAGTCCGGGAGAGAGAGTCATGGGGGCGCTTTCCGTTGCAAGAAGGACGGTCGTTCTCTCCATGGAGCCGTTATCCCTTGGCCTTCCTGTTGCGGCAACGGGTTTACTGTGAAGATCAGGCGACGTTTGTAACGAGTGCGTGACCTTTGTAACGATCGGGTTTCCCGTGTTACGGAGGCATGTCCGTTGGGTGACGATTCTTAGACGGCAGAGGAAACGGCGATCGCTTAGGGCCGCATTTTTTTTGCGTGCTATTGCGGCGGTGGATGGATAAAAGAGCTACGCGTTACAATGTATTATTAGTTGATCTATGAAGCTTAAGACTCTGGAGAAGAAGGTCCGTCGACTCGAAGTTCGCCTGCGGGAGGGTCCGAAAAAGCTGGCCCGGCTGAAGCGAAAACTCGATGCCCTCAAAGCGGCAAAGGCACGGAAGGCTCAAAAGAAATCGGCCGCCAGCGCGGTCGCTCGCCAAACCACCAAACCTTTGTCAGCAAAGAAAAAGACGGCGGCGCCGGCCCCCGCGAAAAAAGCGGCCGCTCCCCCGAAGCAAAAGAGAAAACTTAATATTTCGCCGGAGCGGCGGGCTGAGCTCTCCGCCGCGATGAAAGCCCGCTGGGCCGCTAAGAAGGCTGGCCCCGAGGCGAATTCGCAAAGCGCGTCGGTCGATCAAGGTTCTGCGCAGGGATAGGTCTCTTTTTCGTTCGGAGCAGCCACAACTGCTGGTGGCGTTGATCAGGCAGGCCAACGCGTGTCATCCCGAGCGAAGCCGAGGGACCCCGTTGCACGTCGCTCGACTAATCGCGGGATCCCTCGACTTCGCTCGGGATGACAGCGGTTCATTTTCGTCTGCAGGCTCGTCGCGTCCTAGACTTTCGGCGTGCGCAAGCGAAGGCTGGGCGCAAATCCAGCCATGACTCTGATCTTCCTGCTCTGCCTCTCTTCCCTCGTGGCCGGCTTTATCGATGCCGTAGTGGGGGGCGGAGGATTGATCATGATTCCCGCGATGCTCATTTTGCTGCCGGGTACGCCGGTGGCCACGATCCTCGGCACGAATAAGCTCGCCTCCTGCGCCGGCACGACGATCGCGGTCCAGCGCTACGCGCGACACGTTGCGATTGATTGGGCGACGATTCTGCCGGCGGCGTTGACTGCGTTCGTCTTTTCCTTTCTCGGTTCGCGCACGGTCACGCTTCTCCACGCGGAGTTCATGCGCCCGATCGTTCTCATTCTGCTCGTTCTCGTGGCGATTTATGTTTTCTTCGTCAAAGACCTCGGACTGATCCACCAACCGAAGCACGCGCCAAAGAAAGCGAAATGGCTCGGCGTGTTGATTGGCGCCGGTCTCGGTTTTTACGATGGTTTCTTCGGCCCCGGCACCGGCAGCTTTCTCATTTTCCTCTTTGTCGGAGTTTTCGGATTCGATTTCCTGGCGGCCTCGGCATCGGCCAAGGTGATTAATCTTGCGACCAATATCGCGTCGGTCATCTATTTCAGCTGGACCGGCAACATCATTTATCAATACGCCGTGCCGATGGCCCTTTGTGGCGTGCTCGGGGCGACGATTGGAACCCGGCTGGCGATCGCAAAAGGAAGCCGGTTCGTCCGGATTTTTTTCCTCGTCATCGTCAGCGCCCTCATCGCGAAGCTCGCGCAATCGATCATCGCGCCTTAACGTTCCCATATGATCAGGCGTGCGCTGTTCTGCGTGTTCCTTTTCGCGGCCGCGACCGCGCAGGGCGGTGAGACCGTTTTCGAAAGCAAACCGACCCGGACGCATCTCATCGAGCTCTTCACGTCGGAGGGATGCAGCAGCTGCCCGCCGGCGGAAGCCTGGCTGAGCAATTTGAAGAACGAACCAGGACTCTGGCAGGATTTTGTTCCGATCGCGTTTCATGTCGATTACTGGGACCACCTCGGTTGGCGCGATCCTTTCGCTTCGAAAACATGGACCGAGCGGCAGGCCGATTATTCGGCGCGGTGGAAGAGCGAAAGTGTTTACACGCCGGCGTTCGTTCTCGACGGCAAGATCTGGCACAACGCCGCGCCGCCGCCTGCGGCCACGGAGCCGGCTGGCGTGTTGAAGATCACCATCAGCGGAGAACGGGTCACGGCCGCCTTCAAGCCGTCAACGGAAACGGCGCGCCATTACGAAATCCATCTGGCGCGACTGGGTTTTGCGCTGGGTACGGATGTGACCGCCGGAGAAAACCGCGGCCGGAAACTCATGCACGATTTCGTGGTGCTGGGGCTGACAAACGAAGCAATGAAATCGGGAGCGAAGGAAATGAAACTTCCCGCCGACTCATCGAACCAGGTCGCCAACACCCGGAGCGCCATCGCTGCCTGGGTGACGCAAGCAGGCCAGCTCGAGCCGATTCAGGCCGTGGGCGGATGGTTGCCGTGACGCCGGTGGCGGCGAAATTTGGAGACAAGATATGAGCAACAAAATCGAAAAGACTGAGGCGGAATGGAGGAAGGAACTGACCCCGGAGCAGTATCACATCCTTCGGGAAAAGGGGACGGAGAGAGCCTTTACCGGCGAGTATGCCGATACGCATGACCCGGGCACTTACAAATGCGCGGGCTGCGGAAATCCGTTGTTCAGCTCGGAGACGAAGTTCGAGTCGGGAAGCGGCTGGCCGAGTTTCTACGAGCCGGTGGCGAAAGATGCCGTGGCCACAGAGAGCGATCGCAAATTCATGATGGAGCGGACCGAGGTCTTGTGCGCGAACTGCGGTGGCCATCTCGGTCACGTCTTCCCCGATGGTCCCGAACCGACCGGGCAGCGTTATTGCATGAACTCCGCGGCGTTGAAGCTGGAGAAGAAGGAATAGAACCATTCTAGCAAGAGCGCTTTGCCGTCATCCCGAGCGAAGTCGAGGGACCCCGTGGCATAACCGAACGCGCCATTACGGGGTCCCTCGACTTCGCTTCGCTCCGCTCGGGATGACACGCGTTTGCCTGCGCGCGCCTCAGCTCATCGGCTCCGGCCGGGCATGGCGGGGCTGATACACACCCAGTTCTCCACCGCCCGGCAGAGTGAGCCGGGAAACCAACCCCCAGCCTTGATCGTCCACTGCCGCGCAGGCAATGCCGCTCTTTTTCATCTCGGCGGCGAAAGCCTGGATGTCGTCGCACATCAGGTAAAATTCATGCCGACCATTTTCGTCCGATGGATGCACGGCGACTTCGGCCGGCGGCAAACCGAAGATGAGCCAGCCGTGACCCACGTCGACGTTGGTCAGTTTGAGGACGTCCCGCAGAAAGGCGCGGTCGGCATCGGGATTCTTGCTGTAAATGATTGAGTGGGCCCCGGTGATCATGCCGGAGTTTATCGGTAGGGCGAGACTCCGTCGAGCCGAAGAAGGGATACGGCGCTGTATCCGCAAGACGGCTCGAGAGACTCTCGCCCTACCGAAATCACCTTCGTGCGACGAACGTCGCCTCGAATTCGGCCGCGGTTTGGTCCGCTTCCACGACGCTGACGCGAAGGGTGATCCGTGCTTTGCCCGTCTCGGCCAGTCGGGTCTGAAACGCAGCCCATTCGTCGCGCTTCGGTCGCCGGCAAATGGCGCGAATCGTTGCACGCACCGGCCGGAGGAATCGAATCGAGCTCTCCGCGACGACGACGTGAACGCCTTTGTCCCGCAGGTCAACCCACACCAGCCCATAGCCGGCGAGGGTAGCAACGGCGTTGATGCTTCCTCCGAAGCCGGTGCCGAGATGATTTGAGTTCAGCGTCACCGGCGCTTCGACGACGAATTCATTTTCATCGTTCGTCACCACCCGCACACCCATTGCGCGCGTGATTGGGATTTGCTGATGGAAATATTGTTCCGCGTCGAATGGTGTCATGCGGCTTTGGGGACCGACTGAACAGGAGGTAACTCCGAAGGTTTCGCGAGCAGGCGGAGTTAACAGAGGAGTTCTTTCATCTCCGTTTTCTCTGTTTGCTCCTGTTAGTTTTCTTCCTCATTTTTCGGATTGTTTCAGGAGTGTTTCGAGCTCGGATTTCCACAATGCCGCTATGGTGTGGCTCCCATGGCCACGAGTCTCAGCGCTCGCGGGAATGGTGACCGCTTTGCCCTTGGCGACCCGTTTGATCTCGCGCTCCAGAATTCCCAACTCCGGCGGATTGATCAGATCGTCCGCAAAATTTATCGCGGTGAGCGGCGCCCGAATTTTCTCGAGGCCAGGGCCTGGATCGTATCGCGAGAGGCCTCCAGGGCATAGAGCACGTCGTTTGCGTCGTCGGTTTTCAGATGATCCGCGACGAACTTGTCGACCGCCTCGTCGGTCTTCGCGAGGGTAGGTGCTTCTCTCTGACGCAAGACCGGGTTGCTGCTCATTAACCAAAGCATTTGGATGGCCGCGCGAAGACCCGGTGGTTGAGTCGTGTAGTTGCCGTCTTGCCACGCCGGATCGTTCCGGATGGCGTCGATAATCACTCGACGCCAGGCGCGATTTCGTCCCGAGATTTGCGTTGGTAAACTGGCCAGCGGCAGCAACGCATCCATGAAATCCGGATGCGCTTCGCCCCAAACCCAGGTGTGCATTCCGCCCATCGATGTCCCCATGACGAGGCGGGAGTGGTTTACCCCAAGCCCTTCGGTGAGCAGGCGGTATTGCGCCTCGACCATGTCGGCGTAGCCGTAGCGCGGGAATTTCGCGTGCATCCCGTCGCTGGGTTTGCTTGATTTCCCGTGTCCGATTCCATCCGGCAGCACGATAAAGAATTTCGTCGCATCGAGCGGCTGCCTCGCGCCAAAAAGTTCGCCGGCGAACTCCGGCCGGATGAATTGCGCGCCACTGCCGGTGGTCCCGTGGGTAATGAGCACCGCATTGTGAGCGGCGCCCTTCTCGTCCTTCACGAGTGTTCCGATCGTCCGATAATGGATTCGCAATTCCGGTAACGTCTCACCGGAAGCGAACTTGAAATCGCGCAGGACGTAATCGCCCTCCACAGGCGCGGGATATTCGGCCGCGAATGCCGCGCCAGTGAGTGCCAGCAGCAGAGCCAAGACCAGACAGCGAATTCTTGAAGTCATGAAACAAGTATTAACGACATAATTGTGGCGAGCATCAAGGAAGGGCGCTTTCCAAACCGCCCATCGGGTAAGAGGAAAACGGGCGGTTTGGAAAGCGCCCCTCCTTGGTTTTGCATCCGTGTCATCCGCGCAACTTGTCCCGCCGCAGCCTCGGCGTAGGGGGATCCGCGATCGATTTTCCGGTCTGCTTCACCAATCGATCGTAGCGTTGCCCGCGGAATCCAGCGTCACCTTGCGGCCGAGCAATTGCACGAAAAGGAAGTTCGCTTGCGTATCGCGCGCGACCTGGCCGTAGACGACGATTTCGGCCGGCGAATTGATGTCGGTCGGAATGGATTTGAAAGAAGCCAGGTCCTGTTTCGCCACCATCACGCGGAGAAACGGGAATTTGTCCTTTTCACCGGGGCGATTGCACCGGATGGAGCCATCGTACCAGTTGGGTTTCGGATGACCGACGCGGTTACCCCGGTAATTGATCCGGATTCCGACGATTTTTCCGACCTGTGAGCTTTCGATTTTTTGGAGGGCCGGGATGTCATAAGTCTGCACGCCGCTCCAGGTCTCCCGCTTTATCTGTTGCCCCGCGAAGGCGCTGATCGCGCCGGTGAACCCCAGGACAACCGCAAAACATAAAATCCGTTTCATGATGAACTTCGTTGGAAGCCCATTATGTCGACGGCCGGTGACCGGAACAACGCCAAATCTGTAATGGTAGCCACGGGCGGAGCGGAGCGGCTATCGCTCCTTAAGTGAGTGCCCGGCGTTCACCGGTGCGCCTTCGATTGCCATCATCGTGGGCGGCGGCCGGCCGTTGCCTTGGAGACTCCGGGAGCTGTTGGCAGGCTCAACCGCCAGGGTGTAGGTGCGCGGACCCCGGCGTTCGTGGGGGGACAACTGCCGCGGGTCGATCGTAACCCAATCGTTCCCTCGGCGGACCGCCATCCAAGCCGCTCCGGAATAGCGCAACTGGTTGCCCCCCGCCTCGTCAGAATGGGCGAACGACATTGCCATCGTGCCGTCCGCGATTTTGTAAATGAGCAGGTGGACGGAAACCGAGCGGGCGCCGTTCAAGGTGTTGGCTCGGGTAAGATCGACGATCTGCAGATTATTCGCCAGCTCGAGGGCCAGCCTGTCGTAATCGCGATCGGCATCCGAGCGCACCACCCGGGTCCTCGCCAAATGATCGTTGACCAGATCTCCCCGGACCACGACCCAGCCCTCGACCGGAGAAATCGCGAGCGACCGATAAAACTTGGGGCTCACGATCCGGAGCAGGGCCTCTTTGGCCGCCGGAATGTCTTTGATGCTTCTGGCCTCGCCGACAGGAGGACCGAAGGCGAAGGCGCAAAACAGGGTCAACAGGAACCGGAGTTTCATCCGGCCCGAATTTACCGGCTGCCGACTCAGGCTTCAACCGGACGGATTCATCATTGCAAAACGGACGGCTGGCGCTTGAATAACAGGCCGTCGTTTTGGCGCATATTTGGAAGAGTGGCTGAGTCCGGTTGAAGCCACTCGACTCGAAATCGAGCGTGGGGTTAAACTCGCCGGGGTTCGAATCCCACCCCTTCCGCCAATTCAAACTTCTCGCGCGCGGCCTGGCGCTGCGCCTCGTAAGCGGATTTGATTCGCTAAAATTCGTCAGCGCCCCATTTCTGTAGAACGGCTCGCAACCTCGGCGCGAAAACTTTGCGACCTGTCTCCGCGCGGGTCACCGACCTCGCCCTACAGTAACTCGCCTAACGACGACCCCTGGGCCGGAATCCCTGGGTCGGCCGGGAAGATGGTCCAACGTCATCGTTCGAGCGCTGCACGACCCCAAGAGATTTGTCCGGGCGAAAGTCCGCATAGCCGCTCAGGCGAGGCATTCCAATGTCATGGCGTTGATGCCTGACCGGCGTGGGTGCATGATGCCGGGGTGGGGAGCAACGGCGTCTAACAGCGCGAGCGTGAGAATAGGGGATGAACGGGTAAGGCTCAGCGTAGGCGACGAACTGAGCAGGCTGCTCGTAGGCGACGATCTGCGGTTGCTCCTCGTATTCGGCGGGAACAGCCGCCGGCGCCTGCTCCACCTGGGTGTAGGTTGGCTCTTCGGCGGTGACTTCCCGGTTTTCGACGACGGAGATGGCGGGTGGCCGCGGCGCGATTTGCCGATAGTACATCTGTGCCGCCAGAGCCGAATACCGCTGCACCGCTTCCGGCGAATACTCGTACTGCACCACTGGCACCGGCGGCTCGGTGAGGGACTGGGCGCGGTCGGCTCGTGAATCCAGCGGACCTTGATCTCCCGGCTCAAATTGGGGTGCGGAAGTCGTGGCGGAGTTCACCGGAATCCGTGTCCTTTCTTCGGCGATGCGTTGCGGTTTCGAGGCTTCGAAGTGGGAATAGACCAGCCAGGCCATCATCCCGACAAAAATCCCGAACTGGATCCCAACAAGATTTGCAACTTTCAGGTTCATTTCGCCAGCCCTCTTCGAGATAAAATAATGACGGAAAACGAAAAGGAATTATTCCTTCGAGTTGGTGAGACCTTGGCCGAAACGGTTCGGCGCGACAATCCCAAAATCCTGGCGGCTCATCGTTATTCGTTCCGCTTCAGCTGTAGCCGCGTCCCTGCGGGACGCGTGCGCGTCGGCCGCTGGGCGACGGCTACAGGTAGTCCCTGACTGGATTCGCTCCGGGAGACGGCGAATCCGTACGCGAAACGCGCCGAGATGACTCTCGGCGCGTCGCAATAATCTGATTGACGCTGGCGGCACGTAAAAGCGCCAGCTCACGTGCCAGGATTAGGCCTTGGTCTTATCTTTCGCGCCGTCGCATTCCGCTTTGAATTTCGCGTACTGCTCCGGGGTCAGGATGCCCTCGGCCTCTTTCATAAATTTGGCCTCGGTCTCCTTGTTGCACCCGGCTTTTTTATGCGCCTCTACGGCCGCATCCATCTTGGTCTTCTGCTCGGCCGTCAGGTTCAGGCTCGCCATGGAGACATGACAGGCCATTTTCGTTTCGTTACCGACTTTCGTTGGGCAGTCGCCGTGTTCGCCCGCGAACATGGTGCCGGCCGCGAAGAGTCCCGCTACTGCTAGGGCAATGAGTTTGGTCATAGTCCAATCTAGACGCTCTCGCCCCCGGTCTTATTCAAACCCAGCCGCTGATCGCTGAAATCTCCCCGGGAATAACCCCGAATCGCAGGCATGGAGGCCCGCCTATTGCTATTCAAAACGCCGCAAAGCGTCAGCCCCGACGTCCGAGCCTCAAGAGGAATAAGCAAGCCCCACCATGACACCATTGCATCATCGAAAAACAACGCGCCTGCGGAAGGCGACGAGAATGGTGGCGGTGCCGTTACTGTGCCTCTTGTTTGTGGCAACGGTCCGCGGGCAATCCGCGCTCGATGGTTTCGATCCAAACGCGAACGGTCCGGTTCGCGTGGTCGCCATCCAACCTGACGGAAAGATCCTTATTGGTGGCGAGTTTACTTCGCTTTCGCCCAACGGCGGAGCGTCGGTGGCCCGCGCCTACATGGCCCGGCTGAATCCCGATGGTACGCTCGATGCCGCCTTCAATCCGAACCCGACTGCTCCGGTCTATGCCATCGCCGTGCAATCGGACGGCAAGATCCTGGTCGGTGGCAGTTTTGCCGGACCGAACGGCATCGGCGGTCAGCCCCGCAACAATATCGCCCGGCTCGACCCCGCCACGGGCCTGGCTGATTCGTTCAATCCAAACGCAAACGGCTTTATTGTTACGATTGCGGTCCAGGCGGACGGGAAGATTTTGGCCGGCGGCTTGTTCAGCAGCATCGGTGGCCAAGCGCGCCACAATATCGTCCGGCTCGACGCCACCACCAGCTTGGCAGATTCGTTCGACCCGAACGCGAACAGTCTTGTCCGGACCATCGTAGTGCAGGCGGACGGAAGGATTTTGGTCGGGGGTTTTTTCTCCGGACCGAACAGCATCGGCGGGCAGACGCGCAACTACCTGGCTCGGCTCGATGCCGTGACCGGCCTGGCTGATTCGTTCGACCCGAGCGCGAACAACTACGTCTACTCAATCGCGGTGCAGGCCGATGGCAGGATTTTGGCTGGCGGCAATTTCAGCAACATCGGCGGACAGATGCGCAACTGCGTCGCGCGCCTCGATCCCACCACGGGCTTGGCTGATTCGTTCGACCCCAACGCGAACAGTACTGTCTACTCGCTAGTGGTGCAGCCGGACGGCCAAGTCCTCGCGAGTGGAGCTTTTACCCAAATCGGCGGACAGATGCGCAACCGCATCGCGCGGCTTATTGGGACTGGCCTGGCCGATTCGTTCGACCCGAACGCGAACGATGCTATCGAGGCCATCGCGGTACAGCCGGACGGAAAGGTTCTGGCGGCCGGATATTTCAACGGAGCGAACAGCATCCGCGGGCAAACGCGCAACTACATTGCCCGGCTGGAAAAAGACGGCAGACTCGATCAGACACTATCCGATGTCGGCATTAGCGGCGGCGACCAAGTTTATGTCCTGGCGGCGCAGCCTGACGGCAAGATTGTCATCGGCGGTCAATTCACGAGCGTTTTGGGCGTCGCGCGCAACAATCTCGCTCGGTTAAACGCGGACGGGACGCTTGATCTCACGTTTGACCCAAACGCGGATATTAGTGTCGTTTCGATTGCGGTGCAGGCGGACGGGAAGATCGTGGTCGGGGGTGGTTTCACCCATATCGGCGGACAGGCGCGAAATCGCATAGCTCGGCTGGATGGTGTCACTGGCCTGGCTGATTCATTCGATCCGAACGCGAACTCGACGGTCTTTTCAATTGCCGTGCAGCCTGATGGCAAGATCCTGGCGGGCGGGTTGTTCAACGGCCCCAATAGCATCGGGGGACAGACGCGGAATCGCATAGCTCGCCTCGATCCCACCACCGGCCTGGCCGATTCATTCGATCCGAACGCGAACAACACCGTCTATGCAATCGCGCTCCAGGTGGACGGCAAGATCCTGGCGGGCGGCTGGTTTAATGGACCCAACAGCATCGGCGGACAGGCGCGCAACCGGATCGCCCGGCTCGATCCCACGACCGGTTTGGCTGATTCGTTCGACCCGAACGCCGACAACTGGGTTTATGCTGTGGTCGTTCAATCGGATGGCAAGATTCTGTTGGGCGGCGATTTCCGCACCATGGGCGGGCAAACGCGCAACTGTATTGCTCGGCTGGATCCTGCGACTGGCTTGGTCGATTTGTTCAACCCGAATTCGAGCTGGGGTATCAATTCGATTGCGATCCAAGCAGATGGCAAGGTCTTGGTGGGCGGGCGTTTTGCGGGATCGGTTGCCATTGGCGGACTGTCGCGGAACCGCATCGCTCGTCTCGACGCTACGACCGGCTTACCAGATTCCTTCAACCCAAACGCGGACAGAGAAGTCTATTCCATCCTGGTACTTCCGGACGGGAAGATCCTGACCGGCGGTCTTTTCACCAACATCGGAGGACAAACGCGCAACTATTTTGCTCGATTGAGCAACGATACGAGTTCGCGGCAAGACTTGGCCGTGACCCAAACAACCGTTAATTGGACGCGCGGCGGCTCAGGTCCTCAACTAGCTCGCGTTACCTTTGAGTACTCAGTCGATAACCTGATCTACACCGTCCTTGGCAATGGTGCGCTGGATGGCAATAGCTGGGGCCTGTCTGGTTTGAGCTTGCCGACTGGACAGAACATCTACATTCGCGCCCGCGGTTATTACCGCGGCGGCCTCTTCGGCAACAGCGAGAGCCTCACGGAATCAGTGCGTAATGTCTTTTTGGACGGACCAGCGCCGACTCCACCCCCATCGCCTTCGCCAACGGCGACCTCTGTGCCAACCGCAACCGCCACGGCTACGCCAACAGCGACGACTACTCCGGTACCAAGCGCAACTGCTACCGGGACTGCGACCGTTGCGCCCAGCGCGACACCATCAGCTACTCCGACCGCTACTGCCACGGCTACGCCGACAGCCACCATCGCCGCTACTCCCACACCTTCACCTTCGCTTACTCCAATACCGACACCGACCATTACGGCCACGCCGGCGCCAACATTAACCCCAATCCCAAGTCCGAAGCCGGCGACCCAGGCCGTTAACCTGTCTACCCGGATGCACGTTCAGACGGGTGATAGCGTCGGCATCGGCGGATTCATTGTCACGGGAACAGCTTCGAAACATGTGGTGCTCCGCGCGATTGGACCTTCGCTGACACAAGTCGGCGTCCCCGATGTGCTGGGCGATCCAGTGCTGGAATTGCATGGCCCAACCGGCTTTGTCACGATCGTCAACGACAACTGGAGAGACAACCAGCCGAACACGATCGCGGCGAGCGGACTCGCTCCAACGAACGATCTCGAAGCCGCGATTGATGCGACCCTCGCACCCGGAGCGTACACGGCGATCTTGCGAGGGAAGGACAACACGTCAGGTGTCGCGCTGATGGAAGTGTACGACCTCAATCAATCAGTCGCCGCGAAGTTGGCCAACATCAGTACGCGGGCTCTTGTCGGCACGGGTAACGATGTCGTGATCGCAGGTTTCATCTTGGGCGGCGGCGCCGGTAATGACAGACTTGTTCTGCGCGGCATCGGTCCGAGCCTCGCGGCAGTAGGAGTGGCAAACGCGCTGGCCAATCCGAACCTGGAGTTGCGTGACAGTGACGGAGCGCTCGTCGCTGCGAATAACGACTGGCAGGATGACCCGGCACAAGCCGCCGAGCTGACCGCATCGGGTCTGGCGCCTGCGAACAATCTCGAGTCTGGCCTGGCCATGACGCTCCCGCCGGGGCTTTACACCGCCCTGTTTTCCGGAGTGAACAACAGCACCGGCATCGGTCTGGTCGAAGTGTACGACCGCGGGCCGTAGGGCGCCGCACGCGGCGGGGTCAACGACCCCGCCCTACAGTTTACTGCACTCGAACGCTTGTCTTCGCGCGACGCTGAGCGCAATTGACCGCCAAAAAATGGCAAGGCGCCGGAAGCAGCGCCTCTGGCGGGCAGCTAAAGTCTGCCCCAGTGAAAAAAGCCAGGACACGGAAGCGAGCTTCTGGAAGACGCGGACGAGGCGGTGCAAACCGATCGGGTTCGTCACGTATTCTTGCGCGCACGTCCGCCACTGCGGCGGCCTTGGCCAATGCCATGATTTTTTCCGGGAACGCACAAGCGCAAACGGCCGAGCCGGAGGAGCCCACAGCGACGACGTCCGAGGTGGTGGTGCGGGGACAGACCGTTTACAAGCCGCCTAACGTCGACTCCCGCCAATACACCGAACCCCTGCGCGACATTCCACAAAGCGTCACCGTGGTGCCGCGAGCGCTGATCGAGGAACAGAACGCCGTCTCTTTGCGCGATGTGTTGCGCAACGTCCCGGGCATAAGCATGCAGGCGGGTGAAGGGGGCAGTGGCCCGAACGGCGATTTCCTTTCGGTGCGCGGATTCAACGCGCGCAACGACATCTATGTTGATAACATCCGCGACTTCGGCGGCTATTCCCGCGACCCCTTTAACGTCGACCAGGTAGAGGTGGTGAAAGGACCGGCGTCGTCTTACAACGGGCGCGGTTCAACCGGCGGTTCGGTCAACCTCGTCTCGAAGGCGGGTTCGCTCGATTCGACGTTCTACAATTCCACCCTGGGTTTTGGGACGGACGGATTCAAGCGGTTCACGTTCGATCTTAACCAGGAGCTGACCCCGCTCTGGGAGGGGCGGACCGTGGAAAACGACGCTTCGGGCAAAGTCGCCAAGGTATCGATCACCGAGCCTTTTCTAAAGACCGCCCTGCGCCTCAATGGGATGTGGACGGAGGGTGACGTCTCGAACCGCAACGAGGTGGAATACAGCCGTTGGGGGATCGCACCGTCGCTGGCGTTCGGGTTTGGCCACGATGCCAAATTGACCCTGAGTTATTTCCATCTCGAACAGGACAACATCCCGGATAACGGCATCCCCTGGGTGCCGGCCACGCAGGCCGTGTTGCCGCAGCAATATTGGAACAAACCGTCGCCGGTGGATTTCGACAATTTTTACGGCTTGCTCGAGCGCGACAAAGAGGAGATCAACACCGAACTGGGCACCCTGCGGTACGATCAAAAGGTGGGTGATTCGTTTAGCCTGCGGAACACCACCCGCTACGGCCAAACCCATCGGGACTCGATTGCGACCTCGCCGCGTTACGTCCCGGGCGTGACCGACCCGAGCGTCGCCATCAATCGCGAGTTCCAGGCTCGCGATCAGATCGACACGATTCTCGCCAATCAGTTCGACATGCGTTTCAGCTTCGAGTCTTTGGGCACCAGACATGAATTGATCACGGGCGTCGACTTTGCGCATGAGACGGCGGAGAACCGGTTGCGGGCGGCGGACCCTGCTCCGCGAGCGGATCTCTATCATCCCAATCCGCATCAGCCCTACAACGGTGTGATCAGATATACCGGCGCGGTGAACGAGAGCACTTCGGATGACGTCGGATTGTTCGTGGGCGACACCATGAAGTTTTTTGGGGAAAAGCTTCAGCTGAGCGGCGGCCTGCGTTGGGACTACTATGACGCGGAGCTAGAACAGCGCGTTGCTCCGGTCGGCCCCGGCGGAGCTGCGCCGACCATCGACTTCGAGCGCGTCGACCGCATTTTCAGTTATCGGGTCGCGCTGGCCTACAAGCCAGTGCCGATCGGCACGCTCTACATCGCCTGCGGCACGTCATTCAATCCATCGGCTGAGGGCGCGGTCTCGGCCACCTTACCTACCGCCGCGACGGGCTTGCTCGAGCCCGAGGAGAATCGCACGTTCGAAATCGGCACGAAGTGGGACTTGTTGAACGAGCGCCTGGCGTTGACCGCCGCCCTTTTTCGCACCGACAAGACCAATGCCCGAACGCCCGGGCTTACGCCTAACGACCCGCCCACGGTCTTGGACGGCGAGCAACGCGTCCAGGGTTTTGAAATCGGCGTTGCCGGTAATATTACCGAGCACTGGAGAATCTTTGGCGGTTACACCTGGCTCGACAGTGAGATTCTCAAGACCAACGCCCTGACGATCGATCCACTCACCGGCAACCTGGTGCCGCAGGTCGGCAACCAATTGCCGCAGACCCCGGAACATTCCTTCAGCCTCTGGAGTGCGTATGTTTTGCCGTGGGGCATCGAAATCGGGGCGGGCGCCAGTTATGTCGGCGCTCGCTTCAGCTCCGCGGATAATTTGCGCGAAGCGCCGGGTTACTGGCTCTTCGACGCGCTCGTCTCGAAACAGTTCACCAAGCACATCAAGGCGCAGATCAACGTCTACAATATCGCTGATGAAACCTACATCGATCGCGTCAGCGGCGGACACTTCGTCCCCGGAGCGGGGCGGACCGTGGCGCTGACGGTGGGTGTAGCGTTTTGAAACGCTTTTCAAGAATGCTCAGCAAAAATGCCGGATATCTCCCTCATCCTAACCTTCTCCCAAAGGGAGAAGGGACCACCTCGCCCTTTGGGAGAGGGTTGGGGTGAGGGTTGGATTTTTCGCAAACTTCAAAGGTATCGTCCTGATCTCATGCTCATTCGTATTCCCGAACTCCTCGGCGCCGAACAGGTCATCCAGGCTCGACAGATTCTCGATAAAGCCGAGTGGATCGACGGCCGCGTGACCGCTGGACATCAATCGACCCAAGCCAAAGACAACATGCAAATCGCCGAGGGCAGTCCGCCCTGGTGCGAAGTTGGGCGAGCTAATCGTCCCGGGAGCCGGGCGAACCGTGGCGCTGACGGTGGGTGTAGCGTTTTAGCGCTTCCAAAAAAATGGTTCAGAAAGACGTCGAATATCTCCCTCATCCTAACCTTCTCCCAAAGGGAGCAGGGACCACCTCTCCCTTTGGGAGAGGGTTGGGGTGAGGGGTACATATTTCGCAAACTTTAAAAGCATCGTCCTGATCTCATGCTCATTCGCATTCCTGACATCCTCACGCCCGCACAGGTCATCCAGGCGCGGCAGATTCTCGATAAAGCCGAGTGGATCGACGGCCGCGTCACCGCCGGACATCAATCGGTCCAGGCCAAAGACAATAGGCAAATCGCCGAAGGGAGTCCGGCCTGGCGGGAATTGGGCGAACTGATTCTCAAGGCGCTCGGACAGAATCCGCTCTTTCTTTCCGCGGCGTTGCCGTTGCATGTTTTCCCGCCGCTTCTCAATAGCTATTCCGGCGGGCAGTCGTTCGGCACGCATGTCGATAACGCGATCCGCCAGCTTCCCGGCTCGCCCCATCGGATTCGCACCGACATTTCAGCCACGCTTTTCTTGGCCGAGCCGGATGAATACGACGGCGGCGAGCTCTCGATCGAGGACACCTACGGCCTGCACCGGATCAAACTCCCGGCCGGTCACATGGTGCTCTATCCCGCGACCAGCCTGCATCATGTCACGCCGGTCACACGCGGTGCGCGCATTTGCTCCTTCTTTTGGATTCAAAGCATGGTGCGCGACGACGGCCAGCGCAGTATTCTCTTCGATCTCGATCTGGCGATTCAACGGCTGGGGCGCGATTTGCCGGAACAGCCCGCCGCCAAACAAACCGCCGTGGAGCTGACCGGCGTGTATCATAATCTCCTCCGCCAGTGGTCGGAGGTGTAACGGCGCATGAAGCTACGCAGGATCGTATTCTGGATGCATCTCACGGCGGGGCTCGTCGTGGGCTCCGTTGTGCTCGTGATGTCGGTGACGGGCGTGTTGCTGGCTTTTGAGCGGCAGCTGACAGAATTAGCGGAGCGCGATTTGCGCGTCGTCCCGCCTGAACCGGGAATGCCGCGGCTCTCGATAGATGGATTGATCTCCAGCGTCCGCGCCGCGGAACCGGAGGCAATGCCTTCCGGATTAACGCGGCGTTCCGATCCCGCTGCACCCGTCGCGATCAGCCTCGGCCGTGAACGCACGGTTTTCCTGAACCCGTATACCGGCGTGATTTTAGGCGAAGGATCAAAGGAGGTTCGCGGATTTTTTCAATCGGTCGAGAACGTTCATCGCTGGCTGGGCGCTCCTGAGCAGAGCCGCGCCCTTGGCCGTGGCGTCACCGGCGCCTGCAATCTCGCGTTTCTCTTTCTCGTCATGTCGGGCTTTTTCCTTTGGTGGCCGCGCCAGGGGACAAAGAATGGCGGCCGCGCGATCCTGTTTCCCAGGACGAAGCTGCGTGGAAAAGCGCGCTACTTCCGCTGGCACAACGCCATCGGGTTTTGGTGTGCCCCAGTTCTTTTCTTCATCGTGCTCAGCGGCATTCTCATGTCGTACCCGTGGGCAACGAACCTTCTTTATCGCGTCACCGGAAGCGAGCTGCCGCCCCCCCGAACCGCGCCGGCCCAGCGTCCCGCCACCCCGCAGGAAAGCAGGGTTGTTCCAGCGGACATCGATCGCCTCTGGAACACGGCCGAGCAGCGTGTTCCTGGTTGGAAGGCAATCAGCGTCCGTTTCGAAACGTCGGACTCGGCGCCGCTGACGTTTTCCATCGAGCAAGGCCAGCGCGGCCGGCCTGACTTGCGTTCGCAACTGACGCTCGATTCTGGGACTGGCGAAGTGGTACGCTGGGAAAAATTTTCGAGTTTCAGTCTTGGTCGTCAGCTCCGCAGTTGGGGGCGCTTCGTCCACACGGGTGAAGCGGGGGGAGTGCTCGGGCAACTTATCGCCGCGGTCGCCGCTTCCGGCGCGACGGTGTTGGTCTGCACGGGTTTTACCCTGGCGTGGCGCCGTTTCCGGGAACGGAAGGGCCGGAGCGAGACCATGCGCGCTTCTGAAACGGTGGAGTTGTCGAGTTAATATGCCCGGAAATCAGGCAGCGCGGGAACAAGCAGAAGTCCGCAACGCCAGGGCGAGCGAATGGATGAAACGCGGCATCGCGTTGCTTAACGAAAACACTCCGACGAGCCTGACTGCTTCGTTGCGCTGGTTCGAGGGAGCGATTGAGCTGCGACTCGCGTTGCCGTTGCAGGAAAATCCCTGGTATCGTTATGTCCTCGCCGCAGGCTGGATGAATCGGGGCGACGCGTTGACCCGGCTCGGCTCGACGGAAAATCTCGCGGAAGCGGTGCATTCGTATGACCAGGCGTTGGTCTTGCTCCGAACATTGGACCTCGAGACCAATCCGCTTTTCCCTCGACGGCTAGGGTTAGCGTGGATGAATCGCGGCGTGACTTTGCAAGCGCAGGGAACGGCCGCGAGCGTCCGCGCGGCGCTCGATTCTCTTGACGAAGCAATCGCCCTTTTGCGCGATCCGTTTGAGAGCTCGCGCGCGGAAAACCGTGCGGCTCTCGCGAAT
>QHMY01000134.1 GCA_003218305.1 Verrucomicrobiota bacterium | reverse complement strand
CGCAGAACGCAAGCCGCCTCCTATTTCGTCGAATTGATTGAGATCTGCACGGAGTCCGATCATCACGAGCCCGAGCTTTTTGCGTTGCTACGGCGTGCCTTCACCTATCTGAGCGAGAAAGATCCGACCCTGCGCGCCGTTGTTCATTTCGAAACCGAACTGGCGCGGATTGCCGGCGTCCACGACGCGACAACGCTGAAGAGC
>QHMY01000133.1 GCA_003218305.1 Verrucomicrobiota bacterium | reverse complement strand
CGACCAGGCCCATTCCACGATCGCCTTTAAGGTCAAGCACATGCTCGGGAGTGCGAAAGGCAAGTTTACGAAATTCAGCGGAACCATCGAGATCGATCGCGAGCATCCCGAACAATCCTCCGTCGTCGCGACGATTCAGGCGGCGAGCATCGATACCGCAAATCCGAAACGGGACGAGCATCTGCGCACCGCGGATTTCTTCAATGTCGCGAAGTTCTCCGAGATCACCTTTAAGAGCCGCCGGGTAAAGAAAACCGGCGCAAACACCGGCGAGATCACGGGAGATTTCAGCATGCACGGCGTGATGCGTCCAATCACACTCAACGTCCAGATGCTCGGTGATCCCGGATCAGCCGGACAGAGCCAGATAACCCGCTGGCGAATTACCACGGCGCCGCTGGAGCGCAGCGATTTCGGGGTAGGGAAGGGGGCCACCGGCGAATCGACGATCGGCGATGACGTTTCGGTCGAGATCGAAATCGAGGCGACGCGCGCGAAATAAGCTCAGTTCGCCTGCACTGGTTTCCCTCGGAGAGACACTCTTACTTTTGGACGGGACCGCGCCCGCCCCTTCCAACGGACCTAGTTCGGAGGTCATGCTTCGCAAAAAAGAATATCGCCATGACCGGCAGCGTCAGGATGAGGGAGCCGGTCGTGAGTGCTAGAAGCATTCTCGTCAGGCTTGGTCCCACCCCGGTCTCGAGCGGCATCATCTGAACGATCCAAGGGGGAACGACGTCAGTTCCAGAGAATGCGAATGCCGTCCAGCACAGCATCGAAGTGGCCATTAAAGTTAGAAGTGCTATTAATCCGATCTCTCGCCTTACTAGCGGCAAAACCACGTGCCGGAAGATGCCGAAGTAACCGCAACCGTCCAAGCGTGCAGAATCCTCGAGTTCTCGGGGGATCCACCGCGCACGCTGGGAGAGAACAACGACGCTGAAGCCGGAGACCAGCCAGTTTGCAAACCAAAACGAACACGGGACGGGATCGATGTTCTTCAGGTTAATGAGGAATAGCGGCAGCATCCAAAACAACCCGGCGGCGATGATTGTCCCGAGCACGCCCAGCGTGCCTCGGCCGCGCCAATGGAAACGGGTCAGCGCGTTCGCCATGAGCGAATAGATCACGAGCATCCCGACGAGATTGATGGCAAGGGCGATAAGGGAGTTCGTCATTTGGGTTTGACCCGGAGTTCGGCAACGTTAGTTCTTCCTCTATCCTGATGACACAACATTTCAAATTACTCCGAACACTCGCTGAATGAATACGCGTTTCGATATGCAGACGATTGCGCTCATCCTCGCCTGGGTCGGGACCGGTTGCTGGGCGGTTTGTTTCTGGTGGATGCACCGATTGGAATTGCACGATGTGACGAAGCGGATCGAGCAGTTGTCCAAGGCCGAGCATGACCTGCTGCAGGAAGTCCATCCCAAGGTCGAAAAAATAGAGGAGTCCGTGAAAGATGTAGCGGTCGCCGTCTCGGCGGAAGATTCTTCCGGTAACGCGGCTAAGCGATGAGGCGACGGTCATAGCGCCGCTGCAGGACGCAACCATGCGAATCGAGCCGCTCGGAGATTCTGCGCTGATCGTTCGCGTGGTCGATGATTTCGCGGCGGATCCCGAAGCCTCTTTGAATGCAGTGCTCGCGGCCCTGCGCTCGCTCGAGGCGGCTGCAATTCCGGGGGTCACCGAGTTGGCACCCGCGTATTCAACCGTCGGCGTTTTCTTCGACGTGGCCGAAGTCGCCCGGGTGGCTCCAGAATCCCAGCCGAGTGAATGGATCGGCGCGAAAATTGAAGATGTCCTGAAGGATCAACCCGTTGAAGGCGACGAGAGCATCGAGCCGCGCCTGATTGAGATTCCAGTCTGCTACGATCGCGAGTTCGCCTGTGATCTGGATGACGTTGCCCGGGTGACCGGTCTGCACGCGGCCGAGGTGATCGAGCGTCATTCGAGTGCGGGGTATCGCGTCGCCTGTGTGGGATTCATCGCCGGCTTTCCGTTTCTGAGCGGACTGCCGTCGGAACTGGCCACGCCGCGCCGAGCGGTTCCGCGCAAAGAAGTCCCGGCCGGCTCGGTCGGAATCGGCGGCGGGCAGACGGGAGTTTACCCGCGAACTTCGCCCGGTGGTTGGAACCTGATCGGCCGAACCCCGCTTTCCTTGTTCGATGTTCGACAGGATCCACCGGCGATTCTTCAAGCGGGTGACCGGGTTCGCTTCCGTAAAATTTCGCGCCAGGAGTTTGACGCATTTTCCCCGTGAACCTTTTCGTCAAGTCAGCCGGTTTCCTTACTTCCGTGCAGGACTTGGGACGCACGGGTTATCGGCAATCGGGCATTTCAATCAGCGGCGCGCTGGACTCGCACGCGCTGCGGGTCGCGAATGCGTTGGTCGGCAACGACGACTCAGCCGCGGGCCTGGAGGCGACGCTGGGAAAGCTGCGCCTGCGCTTTGACGATAAACGGGTTGTGGCCTGGTGCGGCGGCGCGTTTTCGGTGCGCCTGGGCGAGACGGATCTTCCGCCCGGCCATGCGGGAGTCGTCGCGAAAGGCGAAGAACTTATCATGGTCGCGCCGGAAGATGGCGCGCGCGCCTGGCTGGCGATTTCCGGAGGGATTGATGTGCCGCTTGTCCTGGGGAGCCGGTCTACCGATCTGCGGGGGAATTTTGGCGGACACCAGGGGCGGAGCCTTCGCAATGGCGACGAGCTTCCGCTCGGAACGAGGGAGGACCCCAAGGAGCGGCGGTTTCCAAACCGCCGAAAGGGAGGGGACGGCGGTTTGGAAAGCGCCGCTCCTTGGGTCTCTGAGTGGAGCGCGCCGGCTCCATGGGCGGTGACGGCGCATCCCGTTTGCGTGTTGCGATTTGTTCGCGGCCCGGACTGGGCGCGCTTCAACGAAGAAGCCCAAACTGCGATCAAGGGCACTCCGTTTACCGTGACCCTGGATTCCGACCGCATGGGCGTCCGCCTCGATGGACCGGACCTGCCTCGACAGGATTCGAGCGATCTGCTTTCGGAAGCCGTCGCGCCTGGCACGCTCCAGGTTCCGCCAAATGGGAAACCGATTCTCCTGCTCGGTGATTGCCAAACCATCGGCGGCTATCCCAAGATCGCCCACGTGATTACGGTGGACCTGCCGATTGCCGCGCAACTGTGGGCCGGTGATCCTGTTCGTTTTCAGGAAATCTCTTTGGCCGAAGCGCAGGCGCTAGTGCGAGAACGCGAAGAAGACTTCGCTCGTTTCCGCGTCGGAATTTCCCTGCGGCTGGAGTGACCATGCGCGTCGACCTCAATGCCGATCTTGGGGAGGGCGCCGGGCACGATGAGAAAATACTGGAGCTGGTGAGCTCGGCCAGCATTGCGTGCGGTTTTCACGCGGGCGATCCCATTTCGATCCTCGCGTCGATTCGTGCGGCCCAGGAGCGAGGAGTGGCGATAGGCGCTCATCCAAGTTTTGCTGACCGTGAAAACTTCGGGCGGATAGAGGTTGTGCTGCCGGCGGGAGAAGTGTTTACCAACGTGGCTTATCAGCTGGGCGCGTTTCAAGCGTTGGCCACCGCGGCCGGCGCGCGGGTCAATCATGTGAAGCCGCACGGCGCGCTCTACAACATGGCGGTTCGCGACGAGAAATTGGCGGAAGCAATCGTGCACGCCGTCCTGACGATCGATTCATCGCTGCTTCTGTTCGCACCTGGAGCAAGCGCACTCGAGCACGCCGCGCAATCGGCGAAACTGCGCGTCGTGCGCGAAGTTTTTGCCGATCGAAACTACCTCTCGGATGGCACGCTCGTTCCTCGCACCCGGCCGGACGCGTTGCTGCACAATCCGGAAGAAGCCGCGGTGAGAGTTCTGCGCATGTTGCGAGAGGGCGTGGTGCGTTCGGTCGACGGAACAGATGTCGAAGTATGTGCCGAGACGATTTGCCTGCATGGCGACAACCCCGAGGCTGTCGAGTTTGCCCGAGCGCTTCGGGAGAGCCTGGAGAAAAATGGCGTTTCGATCCAGGCGCCTTAGTCCACACGATGAAAATTCTTTCTGGTAGGGCGAGACTCTGTCGAGCCGGGGTGGCAGAAAGCGAAGCCAATCTGCGGCTCGACAGAGTCTCGCCCTACCAGGAGTGACTGCCATGCAACACGGCGAGCAATCCCGCGGGGAAAAACAAACGTTGGTGCGCCGTCTCGGGCCGCTCGATGCGACCACGATCGTGGTCGGCTCGATGATTGGTTCCGGCATCTTTATTACCTCGGCCGAATCGGCGCGGCTCACGGGGGCGCCTGGCTGGCTGCTGCTGGCCTGGACGATGGCTGGCCTCATGACGATCACCGGCGCGCTCTGTTGTTCCGAACTGGCGACGATGATGCCGCGGGCCGGTGGCGTGTATGTTTTTCTGCGCGAAGCCTACGGGCCTTCGATCGGTTTTCTTTTCGGTTGGGCGCTCTTTCTCGTCATTCAAACGGGCACGATCGCCGCGGTCGCGATTGCTTTCGCGAAGTTCGTGGGAGTCTTCGCGCCGGCCATCGCCACCGAAAATTACCTGGTCAGGCCCATCCACCTCTTTGGCGGCTACGCCGTCAGTCTTTCGACGGAACAGCTCACGGCTATCGCGCTGATTCTCTTGCTGACCTGGACTAACACGCGTGGCCTTGAAATCGGAAAGTTTGTCCAGAATACATTTACGTTCGCAAAAACAGCCGCGCTTCTGGCCCTGATCGTGATCGGTCTTTCGATGGGCTGGAAGGCGGACAGCGCGGCGCTTTCTTCTGATTGGTGGGATTCGTGGAGAAATGGCTGGAGCCCTCTGGCGGCCCAGCCCGGTTTGACTGTGGCAGGCGGGTTTGCGCTCGCGCTGCTTTTTGGCAAGGCGATGGTGGGCCCGGTCTTCGCCCAAACCGCCTGGACGAACGTGACCTTCATCGGCAGTGAAGTGCGCGACCCGGGTCGCAATCTCTCTCGCGCGCTCCTGGCCGGTTGCGGACTGGTCGTTGTCCTCTACGTCCTCGCCAATTTCGCCTATGTCGCGGCGCTTCCGCTCGATGGAATCCAGCACGCTCCCCAAAATCGCGTAGCCGTCGCTGCGATGAAAGCGATGTTTGGCAGCCCGGGCGCGCTCGCCATGGCTGCCATTCTCGCGGGTGCGCGCGTCTCCTATGCCATGGCCCGCGACCGCCTTTTCTTCCGGCGCATCTCCACGATCAACGCGCGCAGTGTTCCGGCAGCGGCTTTGTTCGCGCAGGGGATTTGGGCGGCGTTTCTGACCTTGCCCCGTACCGTGACGACGAATCCGGCCACCGGCGAAGTCAGCTACGGCAATGTCTACACGCAATTGCTCGAGTACATCGTTTCGGCCGATCTCGTCTTTTATGTGCTGCTGGCCGTCGCCGTCATTGTTTTGCGAAAAAGGCAGCCCGAGGCGGACCGACCCTATCGAACCTGGGGATACCCTGTCGTGCCTATCGTGTCGGTCGTTCTCGCCGCGTTTCTGATTTTGGACCTTGCCTATCTCGCGCCTACCACTTCAGGCATCGGTTACTTGCTCGTTCTCACGGGGATTCCCGTCTATTTCATCTGGCGCCGCGGTTTCTCCGCGGATCGCAGCGCCTGAAAATCACTTCTACCGTGGGACGGGCAAGGATAGGTCGGCGATACAGGGCTGGAATGTGGGAGGGGCCTTTGTGCCCCGACTGCTCGGTGGTGCTGCACACTGTCGCGGCGCAAAGGCCCCTCCCACATTTTTGCGAGCGGCGCGGCTGAGTCCCGCCCTGCCAACCGCGATTTCAGCTCAGAAACACTTCATCCGCATAGCACCACGCCCAGTTTTCCCCCGGTTGAAATGACCGGACGATGGGATGGCCGGTGGCGTGAAAATGTTTCGTGGCGTGGCGATTCGGCGACGAATCACAGCAGCCGACGTGTCCACAGGTCAGACAAAGCCGCAGGTGAACCCAGGACGAACCAATCTTCAGGCATTCTTCGCAGCCATTCGCGCTCGGAGTGACGTCGGGATTGACCTGATCAAGATGCGAGCAGCTTTCACTCATGACTGAAACCAGGCCGTTATTCGTCGTCGTCCGCCTTCTTTTTTTCGTCCTTTTCGCCGGTTGGTTTGATGTTGACGTTTATTCCTGCCAGCTTCCAATTCTCGGTTTCGTAGACGTAGGTCAGTTCGAAAATGACCTTGCTCGGCCGCGTCGGATAAGAACCCTTGATAACCAGAAGCCCGTCGTCGTTCACCGCCGGCGTCCCGTCAAAGACGGGCTCCACCTTGTTGATTGCGGCCAGGTCGATTTTCTGGTCGATGAAACCGTGGAAAATCTCCTTCAGCTTCGCGGGGGTGACCTCCTTCTGCCACAAATCGGAAATCCCGCTGTAGAATTTGTCGAAGCTCTTGTCCTGAATGGCATCGTTAAAGAGCAGGAGGGAGTCGAGCGCGAGCGTCTTCAATTCGCGGTTTGATGGCACCTTGCCCGTGTTCTCCACGAATGGAATCGCCTGCACATTGATGCCCATGAGTTTCCAAGCCGATCCTTCCTGGGTGTAGGTGAGCTTGAACGTCACCTTGTTTGGACGAGTCGGGTAATGCCCTTTCAGGACGAGAAGACCGTCGCTGTCGAACGCCGGCGGGCTGTCAAACACCGGCTCGGACTTGGCGATGTTCGAGATGTCGTAACCCTTGTCGATGAACACCTGAAAGGCCGCGGCGAATTTCTCGAGCGAGAATTGCTTGCGAAACGGGGCCGCCAGCCGCTCCTGGTGGAATTGGGTGAAGTCCTTTTTCAGGACCGCCTGGTTGAAAGCGAAGAGCGAATCGAAGACGAGCGACCGCAGTTCTTTTTCCGGCGGCAGCTTGGGGGTTTGGGCGGGGAGAACGAATGGGACCAACAGCAGCGAGAGCACGAGTAATTTGCGCATTGCAGGAAGACTGCGGGTGGAATGTCACGGCGTCAATATCCTGTCCAACCATTGTGAAATCCGACGAAATCCGGTTGCGTCCAATCCATTCAATCGCAGTTTAGTCACTCAACCATTGTGTGATCGGGCGGGCTGGTCGGGGGATTTCTCAGCTCAATCACCTGTCAGTCTTTTCTTATGCGCATCTTCTCTTCTCTTCGCCTCGTCCTGCTCATGCTCGTGATCCATTCGGTGGCTTCCGCTCAGAATTTGCCGAACACGACGCGCCTGCTCCGTTTTCCAACGATCAACGACCGGCAAATCGTTTTCTCTTATGCTGGTGAACTTTACACGGTGCCCAAGGACGGCGGGACCGCGCGCCGGCTCACCAGCGGTCCTGGCTACACCTCGTTTCCGCGCTTCTCGGCGGATGGGACCCAGCTCGCGTTCACTTCACAATACGACGGCAACACCGAGGTCTACGTCATGCCGGGAGAAGGCGGCGAACCGAAACGCCTCACCACGACAGCAACGCTCGGACGCGACGACGTGTCGGACCGGATGGGCCCGAACAACATCGTGATGACGTGGGAAAACACGAAGCCGCTGGTGGTTTTCCGTTCCCGGATGAAAACATTCAACTCATTCATCGGGTCGCTCTACACCGTTGGACTCGATGCCGAGCTGCCGCAGCAGCTGCCGGTGCCGCGCGGTGGGTTCGCTTCGTTCTCACCCGACGATTCCAAGATGGCGTTCAACCGCGTCTTCCGCGAGTTCCGCACCTGGAAACATTATCGCGGCGGCATGGCGGATGACATCTGGGTCTATGATTTCAAGACGGGCACGACCCAAAATCTGACGAACAACGAGGCGCAGGACATTTGCCCGATGTGGGGCGCCGACAACCGCATCTATTTCATCTCTGACCGAGACGGGCGGATGAATCTTTTCTCAGCCGATCTGAGCGGCCAGGACACCAAACAACTCACCACCTTCAAGGATTACGACATCAAGTTTCCTTCGATCGGCAAGGAATCGATTGTTTTCGAGCAGGCTGGCTACATCTGGCGCTACGATCTCGCCAACGGCAAGGCCACTCCGGTACCGATTGAGATCAAGGAGGATCTTGCTTCCGGCCGGTCCGCCTTCATCGACGCTTCGAAGCATGTGCAATCGGTCAGCACCGCGCCGGACGCGCAACGCGTCGTCGTGGTGGCGCGGGGCGACCTTTTCTCCGTGCCGATGAAAGAAGGGACGGCGCGCAATCTTACCCGGACCTCCGATGCGCACGAGCGCGACGCGGTTTGGTCGCCGGACGGCAAATGGATTGCCTACAACTCGGACGCGACCGGCGAAAACGAGCTTTATGTCCGTTCCCAGGATGGCAAGGGCCAGCCCCAGCAGATCACCACCAACGCGGACACTTATTACTATCAGGCGATCTGGTCGCCCGACAGCAAGAAGCTGCTTTGGAGCGATCGCCTGCAGCGGCTTCGCTATGTCGAGGTCGCCAGCAAGGCCGTGACCCAGGTCGATCAGGACAAGGAAGGTGAGATTTCCGGATACGATTGGTCGCCCGACAGCCAATGGATCGCCTGGTCGCGCCCCGAAGAGAACGGAGGGGATAAGGTTTATCTTTTCTCCACGGCCGACAAAAAAACGACGGCGGTGACGGATGATTGGTATTCGGCCGACAACGCGACGTTCAGTGACGACGGAAAATATCTCATGCTGACGTCGAGTCGCGATTTCAAGCCGATCTTCGGCCGGACCGATTTTTCGAATGTGTATCGCGACCTCGAGCGGGTCTATCTCGTCACGCTCGCGAAGGAAACCGAAGCACCGCTCGGCCCTCGGAGCGATGAAGTCGGCAAAAAGAAGGATAAGGACAAGGACAAGGATAAAGACAAAGACAAGGATAAGGACAAGGACGGAGAGAAGAAGGATTCAGACAAAAAAGCGGACGAGAAGAAATCCGACGATAAGAAACCGGGCGAAGCGAAGGACAAGGACGCCAAGAAACCGGTGGTTGTTAAAGTCGACCTCGATGGCATCCAGGACCGCCTGGCAGCGCTCGAGATCGCGCCCGGCAATTACAGCAGCCTCCGCCTGGTTGATAACCGCATTTTCTACCTGCGCCGCACGGTAGGTGACGAGCAGGCGGATGACGATGATGGCGACGACAGTAACGCCAAACGCCATCTCTGCGTTTACAGCCTGGAAGACCGGAAAGAGACCGTTCTGGGTGACGTTAATTCCTACGAAATCACCGCCGACGGCAAGAAGATGCTGGTCAAGATCAAGAAGGATTATTTCATCATCGATCTTCCCAAGGACAAGCTCGAGACCAAGGACCACGAGCTGAAGCTGGCCGGGCTCGATATGCATCTCGACCGCCACGCCGAGTGGAACCAGATCTACCATGAGGCCTGGCGGCACATGCGGGATTTCTTTTATGCGCCTAACATGAATGGCGTCGATTGGAAGGCCATGGGGGACAAGTACGCCGCGCTGGTCCCGTTCGTGAATCACCGCAACGATCTGACTTATCTTATCGGCGAGCTGATTGGCGAATTGAACAATGGCCACGCTTACGTCGCCGGCGGCGAACGGCCGGAAACGCCGCGGATCAAGCTCGGTCTCCTCGGCGCCGAGCTCTCGCGCGACCCCGCGACCAAAGCCTACAAGATAGATAAGATTCTGCCGGGCGAGAATTGGACCAAAGACGCGCGGTCTCCGCTCACCGCCATCGGGGTGAACGTGAAGCCGGGCGATTACATCCTCGCCGTCAATGGCGTTCCCGTTTCCAGTTTGCCGAACCTGTTCGACGCCCTCATCGGCACCGCCGACAAGCAGGTCATCCTGCGGGTGAATTCGAAGGCGTCGGATGATGGGGCGCGCGACGTCACCGTCGTCCCAATCGCTGACGAATCGGCGCTCTATTACAACGCCTGGGTGCAAAAGAACGTGGATGACGTGAGCAAGAAGACAAACGGCGAAGTCGGCTACATCCATATTCCTGACATGGGCCGGGAGGGTTTGAACGAATTCACAAAGCAATACTTCCCGCAGATCAAAAAGAAGGCCCTAATCGTGGACGTGCGTGGCAATGGCGGCGGCTTTGTTTCACCGCTCGTGATCGAGCGGCTCCGGCGGGCGCTGGTCATGATTGAGATGTCGCGAAACGGCACGCCGCAGACTAACCCGCCCCAGACTTTCGTGGGCCCGATGGTGGCTTTGTGCAACGAATTCTCCGCTTCTGATGGCGACATCTTCCCCTATCGCTTCAAGGCCATGGGCCTGGGCAAATTGATCGGCAAACG
>QHMY01000190.1 GCA_003218305.1 Verrucomicrobiota bacterium | reverse complement strand
CCGTAGGAGGTCTTATAGGTTTCTCTGATCAGCGTCCGGTTGGCAGGGCGGACCGCCCAGCCCCTACCGTGAAGACCTTCGGGTCCCTCGATCTCGACCCATTTTCCTTCCTTTTTCAGGACTGCGAGTCGTGCGCAGCCCCAGTAATACATTTGATTGCCGCCCCCCTCATCAAAAGTAGGGAACGACAGGATCATGGTACCGTCGGCAATCTGGTAAATCAAAAGGTGGAGCAGAACGCGGCCGCCACAATGGGGTCTATCCACGGAATAATAACCGCCAATCTCCAGGTCGTTGGCAAATTGAAGAGCGAGCTGGTCGTAAGCACCACCGAGCTCGGAGCGCATCACTCTTGCTCCGGAGAGACGGCTGTTGATTACGTTAGCGCCGACAACAATCCAGCCTTCGACAGGGGAAATGAGCAGACTCTTGAAAAATTTCGGGCTAACGGATCTCTGCAAAACCCGCGGCGAAATAACATTGATGTCCTGGAGCTTGCGGTCCTGGACGGCCGACCGTGCCGGAACGCTGCTGCTAAGAAAACCGACAAGAATCGATATTGTAAGGAACGGCTTCATGTGCCGAGTGTGACAGGCGAAAATGAACAAGAAAAGACAAAATCGAAGAGAAATTGAAGACGATGCGGACTGGTCGCGATCCCGGTCTGCGCACTTGGGATGACAGAGTTGCCATGCCGCGTTGTTATTTCGGTGAGCGAGAGGTAAGTGTTGCGAAATGGGCAGCAGCTTCGGCCAACTTTTCCGCATAATGACCTGGGGAGAATCCCACGGCGGTGGCGTCGGTGTTGTCATCGACGGTTGTCCGCCGCGTCTCGAATTGAGCGAGGAGGATATCCAGCGCGAACTCGACCGGAGGCGTCCAGGTCAGAGTGAGATTGTGACACAGCGCAGTGAGGCTGACCGCTGCCGGATTCTATCCGGCGTTTTCGAGGGCCGCACCCTCGGCACCCCCATCTCGATCCTGGTGAAGAACAAAGATGCGAAACCGGAAGCTTACTCTGAAATCAAAACCGCCTTCCGGCCCTCGCACGCCGACTTCACTTACGAAGCGAAATACGGTGTCCGGAACTGGCAAGGTGGAGGCCGGGCCTCCGCTCGGGAAACAGTTGGACGCGTCGCCGCCGGCGCGGTGGCCAGAAAACTCCTGGGTAAGCTTTCGCAGGGGCGTTTCGAAATCATCGCGTACGTGACGCAAATTCATGAGGTCGTGGCCCGAATCGATCGAGCGTCGGTTCGGCCTGAGGACGTGGAGCGTAACGCGGTGCGCTGCCCGGATGGAGCGGCGGCAGAGTTGATGACGGCTCTGATTCAATCCGTGCGCACGGAAGGCGATTCGGTGGGCGGCGTGATCGAATGCGTCATCCGCGGTCTCGAGGCCGGCCTGGGCGAACCTGTCTTCGACAAATTGGAGGCTGATTTGGCCAAGGCGATGCTCAGTTTGCCGGCTTCGAAGGGTTTCGAGATCGGTTCCGGTTTTGCCGCCACCCGGATGAGAGGGTCGGAACATAACGACCCCTTTGAGATGCAAGGGAAGAGGGTCCGCACCACCACGAATAACTCGGGCGGCGTCCAGGGTGGCATCAGCAATGGAGAGGACCTTTACTTTCGCGTCGCTTTCAAGCCGACGGCCACGATTGCCCGCGATCAAAAAACGGTGACCGCTTCGCATGAGGAGACGACGCTGACAGCGCGCGGCCGCCACGATCCGTGTGTCCTGCCGCGCGCGGTGCCGATCGTGGAAGCAATGGCTGCGCTGGTGCTCTGTGATCACGCTTTGCGGCAGAGAGCGACGGCGATTTCGGATTTCGGAAACCGGATTGCGGAAAGTTAAGACATCGCGCAATCCCGACCTTCGCCTTGCATATCTTCCTTTCCGCAATCCAAAATCCACAATCCGAAATCGGCGTTGCAGGATCGCCGTTGTGGCAGGCGATTTTTCTTTCGTTCGCCCTGGCCCTGATTCTTTTTGAGATCGTCCGCGGCTGGCGGCTGGGAATCATGCGGCAGCTCATGCGAGTGGCAGCCGTGGTCGCTGGTTACGCCGCTGCATATTTCGGCGGGGATCTGCTGGTGCCGCTCCTGCGCTCGTCTCTCGGGATGCCGGACGTGGTTATTTCGGCTTTCGGGGGAGCAATTCTGGCCATGGCTGCCTACGGGGTTGTCGCGAGCCTTGGGACCATCCTGTTCAAACGCACGGCGCAACAAAGCGTCGGACCGATTCGGCTGGTCTATGGCTTGGGGGGAGCGCTGCTGGGCATCGGTTTTGGCGTGTTTGTTATCTGGCTCGTCCTGGTTGGGATCCGCACAATCGGCTCCATCGCGGATGCCCAAATGCAGGCCCGGTCAAGAATTGTGAGCAACCGGCCGTCGTCCTCAGAGACGAACATCGATGTCGATTCGATCCTCGGCTTCCTCGCGCGCTTGAAAAGCTCGGTCGAAATGGGGGCGGTGGGAACCGTCGTCAAAAAGACCGATGTGATGCCAACGGGCGTCTATCAAACCTTAAGTGAGACCGGAACGATCCTCTCCGATCCGGAGACAGCGAGAAAATTTCTTAGCTCGCCGGGTGTGCGGGAACTCAGCGAACACCCGAAGATCGTGGCGCTTCGGAACGATCCCGAGATTGCCGAGATGATTGCCCAGGGCCGGCTCCTGGAGTTGATGCGAGATCCCCGGGTCCTGGAGGCGATGAACGATCCGGCCCTGACGGAGCAGGTTAAGCGGTTTGATCTGAAAAAGGCCGTGGAGCAAGCGAAGAAAAATTGAAGATTTCAGATTTCAGAATGCAGATTGTGAGAGAATGAAACCTGACGAACTCAAAGATCGGACCAAGCAGTTCGCATTACGTGTTTTGAAGCTTGTTGCTGCCCTACCCAAGACAATCGAGGGACGTGCGATCGCAAATCAGCTTGTTCGTTGCGGGACGTCAGTCGCTGCGAATTATCGCGCGACGTGCCGGGCGCGGTCAAAGGCCGAGTTTATCGCCAAGGTAGGTATCGTTTTGGAGGAGGCCGACGAAGCTTTGCTTTGGCTTGAGCTGATTGCCGAAGCGAATCTTCTCCCGCCGAAACGTGTCGACCCTCTCCTTGCCGAGGCCAATGAGCTGGTCGCGATTATGGTGACGTCGCGCAAATCGGCATCGTCCAATCTGCAATCTTCAATCTGAAATCTGCAATGCTCACTTCCATCGGTCTCGAAGTTCACGTCCAACTCAAGGCGCGCTCGAAGATGTTCTGCGCCTGCCCGGTGGAATTCGGGGCGCCGCCCAATACCCATACTTGTCCCACCTGCCTGGGACTTCCGGGTGGGTTGCCGGTGATGAATCAGGAGGCGGTCAGGTTGACGGTTTTGACGGCGCTGATGCTGGGGTGCGACATACCTCCGGTTTCGAAGTTCGACCGGAAGAATTATTTCTATCCGGACATGCCGAAGAATTATCAGATCACGCAATATGACTTGCCGCTGGGCGTGAACGGCGCGGTGCCCCTGCATGATTTGGCCTATCCCAAAGACGCGCAGAAAAATATCGCTACGTCCGACAAGGAAGTGGCGCTCGTTCGCATTCATCTCGAGGAAGACGTGGCGAAAAGTTTCCACTTCGAAAACACCACTGGGATCGATTTTAACCGCGCCGGGACACCCCTGATGGAGATCGTGAGCCAGCCGGTCATCAACTCGCCGGAAGAAGCATTCGCCTTCCTGACGTCGCTAAAGCAGATCCTGATTTATGGCCGCGTCAGTGACGCCGATATGGAGAAAGGCCAGTTGCGCTGCGACTGCAACGTCTCGGTACGACCGGAGCAGGAACAGACCCTCGGCGCGAAAATCGAGATCAAGAACATGAATTCGATCAGCGGGGTGCGGCGCGCGCTGGCCTACGAAGTGCGGCGTCAAACGCAGGCGTTGGAGCGGGGCGAAAAACTGGAGCAGGAAACGAGGGGGTGGGATGACGCCGTCGGTGAGACCTTTTTGATGCGGACAAAGGAGTTCGCCCATGATTATCGTTACTTCGCCGACCCCGATCTGGTCCCGGTGAAGACGGAGATGTTACTCGAGGAGGCGCGGGGCCGGTTGCCAGAATCACCGAAAGCGAAGCGCGCGCGTTTTGTCCAGCAGTACGGCGTCAGCTCTTACGACGCGGACGTTTTGGCAGACGACCTTGCGCTGGCCGGATATTTTGAGGCAGCGGCAAAAGGAGCGGCCAGGCCGAAGAATATCGCGAACTGGATTTTGAATGACCTACAAAATGCGCTCGCGCAGGCGGGGTGCGCGGTGGTTGATTGTCCGATAGCTCCCACCGCGCTCGACGAGCTGATCCGCCTGATTGACGACGGAAAGATCAGTGGGAAACAGGCGAAAGAAGTATTCGCGGAAATGTTTACCAGCGGAAAATCAGCTGCAGCGATCGTGAAGGAAAAGGGAATTGAACAGTTGAGCGACGCGGCGGCGATCGAAGAATTATGCGACGAGGCATTGGCGGCGAATCCGAAGCCGGTGGCCGATTTCAAAGCAGGCAACCGGGCATCGCTGAATTTCTTGAAGGGGCAGGTGATCAAACTGTCGCGAGGGACGGCGAACCCAGGCTTGGTGGGGGAAATACTGGAACGGAAACTTAACGGGTGAACGAGCGTTTTCGTGTCATCCCGAGCCGCACAGACGGCGAGGGACCTCCCAAGCGCTCAACCGCTTCCGCGAAACATAATGCGTCCTTCGTCATTGAGCTCCTAATGACTCGCGGTAGCGTAAATTGCATCTGTGAGGTCCCGCGCCGTCTATGCGGCTCGGGATGACAAGCAAGGGCGCGGACCGATAAATAGGGTTTCGTTACTTTTTGCGACCCGAAATGGTATCATCCGCCTAGATGGACGAAGACCCTCCGCATACGGTGACGCCGTTTGTTTTTTCCGATCCGGCCGGCAAACGCTGGCCGCGCCTGCGCCTGGGCCTCTTCATTACCGGGATCGTGGTCTTTCTCGGCGTCATCCTTTTCGTCCAAACGCTGTTTGTCGCGCCGCAGCTCAGTCTTCCCTTTTCCCTCCGGCAGTTGAAAGGGCAGCTCAAATCCCTCCAACGGGCGAACCCGGCCGGGCAGCCGCCGGTGAATCTGGCTCTTTGGGAAAAGTTTACCGCCGCCCGGCTGGCGTCGAAGAGACCCCCCGGCCCGGCGCTGGCGCCGCCGGCGCATCCGCGAAAGAAATCGCAGGACAACGAAGTGCATCTCGCCTTCTACACGAACGGCGATCCCTACAGCTATACCTCGCTGGAACAACACGCGAACCAGATCACGCATCTCTGTCCGGAATGGATGGCGATGACCAATGGTTCGGGTGATCTGCAGATCGATGCTGATAGCCGTCTGCCAAAGTTCGCGGCGAACAAGGGGATCGCCTTGATGCCGCTGCTGACCAATCTGGTCGGCGATACCTGGCAGCCAGAAGCGGTCGAGAATCTCGCGCACAGTTCGACCGCGACGCAGGACCATTTCATCCAGAAAGTGCTCGCGATTCTGAACGACGCGAAAGCAGCAGGAGTAGTGATCGATTGGCAGGAAGTCGATGCCGCCTACAAGCGGGACATCACTCTGTTTTTGGACCGTATGACGGATGCCCTGCACTACGATGACAAACAGTTGTGGCTCTGCGTGCAGCCTGGCCAGGACCTCGATTACATCGACTTCGAGGCGCTCTCGGACAATGTCGATCGTTTCGTGGCGATGCTTTTCGACGAGACCTCCGACATCGACACGCCGGGCCCGCTCGGGTCGAAACAATGGTTCGAGGGCTGGCTGGCTGCGTTGCTGGACGGCGCGGACACCAAACAGTGGATCATCGCGCTGGGCAGCTATGGATATGATTGGACGGGCGGCGCGAAGAAGGCGGAGCTGATCAGCTTCCCGGAAGCCATGAGCCGCGCAAGCTATGCCGACGTCGCCGGGGTGACCGTGGCCGCACCGGATTACAACCCAAATTTCTATTACGAAGACGCGAACAGAGACCATTCGGTTTGGTTCCTGGACGTGGTTACCTTCCTAAATCAACTGCGCCAGGTCCGCGACGTGAAGGCGGGCGGAGTGGCGATCTTTCGATTGGGGACGGAGGATGTTTCGATTTGGGATGCCCTGGGCGTGCGGCGCGACTTTAAGATCGACGACACGGCGCGCGCCCGCCTTGAAGTCCTGAGGGGGACCGACACCATCGCTGACGTAGGCGATGGTGAAATCGTTTCGGTCGATGAAAGCCAGTCGGACGGCCGCCGCGCCCTTTCCGTGGACGAAAATGGCTATCTGACCGCGACCTATTCGCACTTTCCCCAATTCCCGACCCTTTATCATCAGGGTGCCGGAGAGTCGCATCAGGTCGCCCTCACTTTTGACGATGGACCTGATCCGAAGTGGACGCCGCTGGTGCTCGACATTCTCAAAGCGGCGAACGTGAAGGCGGCGTTTTTTCTCGTGGGGGCAAACGCCGAAAAATATCCGGGACTCGTCAGGCGGATCGTGGCGGAAGGCCACGAGATCGGCAACCATACCTATTACCATCCGAACCTCGCTCTTTGCTGGCCCGAGCATATCCGGCTGGAGCTCAATGCGACGCAGCTTCTGCTCGAGACCATCACCGGACACTCGACCACGCTTTTCCGGCCGCCTTATGCTGCGGACACGAGCCCTTCGAAAAGCAGCGAGTTGGTTCCCCTCCAGATCGCGCAGGATCTTGGTTATCTCGTCGTGCTCGAGAACATCGATCCCCAGGATTGGGCGCAACCCGGCGCCGACATCATCGTGCAACGCATCAAACAGCAGCGGCACGATGGCAGCATTATCCTGCTGCACGATGCCGGGGGCGATCGCGAAGAAACGATCGAGGCGCTGCCGAAAATCCTCGATTATCTCCACACCCGCGGTGATTCCATCGTGTCGCTGAGCACGCTTCTCGGCACCACGCGCGATGCCTTAATGCCGCCCGTCCAAACCAAGGGCAGGTCCCTGAACCACTTCGTCTCCGGCGTCGGGTTCACGATCTTTCATGCCGCGGAGGAATTTCTCTGGGCCTTCATGATTGTCGCGACGGCACTCGTCGTCTTGCGAACCTTGACCGTCATCTGGCTGGCGGCACGGTTCCGTCGCAGTTGGTCGGGAGATTTTGCGGAACCGATCAGCGTAATCATTGCCGCATACAATGAGGAGAAGGTGATCGGGGGGACGCTGCGCGCCGTGCTCGACACGGATTACAGCGGCTCGATGGAGGTGCTGGTCATCGACGACGGTTCGCGGGATGGGACCGCCGCGGAAGTGGAGGCGGTGGCGGCGAAGGACCCGCGGGTTCGCCTGGTGCGCCAGGAAAATCGGGGCAAGGCTCGTGCGCTTCAGCGAGGGCTCGCCACCATGCGCACGGGTATCGTCGTCTTCCTCGATGCGGACACTCATTGTCAACGCGACACGCTGCGGTTCCTCGTGCAGCCTTTCTCGAATGAGCGGGTCGGCGCCGTTTCGGGCCATGCCAAAGTGGGGAATCTGCGGACCTTTATCGCGAAATGTCAGGCGCTGGAATACACCTGCGGATTCAATCTCGATCGTCGCGCTTACACGCGTTGGAATTGCATGACAGTGGTGCCCGGCGCCATCAGCGCCATCCGAAAGTCGGCCATAGACGATGCCGGTGGGCTCAGTCTTGAAACGCTGGCCGAAGATACCGATCTGACGCTGGCGCTCCACAAACGAAGCCAGCGGCTCGTCTACGTGCCGGAAGCGATCGCCTGGACGGAGGCGCCCGAGACGGTGCGGACGCTGGCGCGCCAGCGTTTTCGGTGGGCCTATGGCACGTTGCAATGTCTCTGGAAACATCGCGACATGATCTTCAACTGGCGTTATCGCGCGCTGGGATGGTTCAGTTTGCCGAGCGTTTGGTTTTTTCAAATCATCCTCGTTGCGATCACGCCGATGGTTGATCTCTTCCTCCTGGCCTCCCTTCCTTTCGGTGCCTGGCGGGCCGTGTTGCCGTTCGTCATCGCCTTTCTCACCATGGACGTGCTGCTCGCCACGCTGGCTTGCATTCTGGAACGCGAGTCGGTCCTGCGCGCCTGGCGCATTCTCCCGATGCGATTGATTTACCGACCGATGCTGAGTTACGTCATCTGGAAGGCAATTTTCCGCGCGGTAAAAGGCGCCCTGGTCAGCTGGGGAAAGCTGGAGAGAACGGCCTCCGTGCCCGTGCGCGCGTAGCGCGCACGGAATGACGAAGCACGAATGTCGAATGACGAAGGAATGACGAAATTCGAATGCTCTTCCGCACGATGCGATCACTGTTTCGTCATTTGATCATTCGTCATTGTTTCGGCAATCGACATTCGACCTTCGTCATTTTAGCCGGCTGTCTCGCGATGGTCTCATGTCGCAAATCCCTACCGGAAAACACGCGAATTGATCCCAATGCGCCCGTCGAAGTCGTGCTGCCGGCCAAGGGCGCCTACACCGGCGCG
This sequence comes from Verrucomicrobiota bacterium, assembly GCA_003218305.1. Taxonomy (GTDB): domain Bacteria; phylum Verrucomicrobiota; class Verrucomicrobiia; order Chthoniobacterales; family UBA10450; genus AV80. The sequence continues at coordinate 7,010 of QHMY01000190.1, read as the reverse complement.
TTCATGGATTTCGGTGACGCCGAAGACGAGGTCACGATTGAGATGATCGAGGACTTCGAGAAAATGGTGGGCAAACACCAGGCGATCATTGCCTCCTCCAGCTATTGGGGTGAGCAAAGTTTTCCCACCCGAAACTTGAACGTGATCTGGCGCCACGGGGCGCTGCCGCTGGTCTTTTGGTCGCCGTGGGACCGGCCTTACGAACAAAATCACGGTCCCGATAAATTCAACATCAACGCCATCACCGAGGGAAAATGGGATGAGTACATCGATAAGTGGGGGGACGCCGCGCGGGAGTTCGGGAAGCCGATGATTGTCGCGTTTGCGAATGAAATGAATGGCGACTGGTTTCCCTGGTCAGGATGGTACTATGGCGCGGACAAATTGACCGGCGACAAACCGAATCAGTGGGAAGGCCCCGAGCATTTCAAAGCCGCCTATCGCCACGTGGTCGACCGCGTTCGGGCCCGCGGGGCGGCGAACATCAAATGGATGTTTCACACGAACAATTATTCCTATCCTCTTGATACCTGGAATTTCGCCGCCGCCTATTATCCTGGGCCTGAGTATGCCGATTGGCTCGGGATTAGTGTTTACGGGCAGCAGTTCAAGGATGAACCGTGGGCGGACATTCCGCCCTTGGTCGATTGGCCTTACGAAGAGATGTCGCGGCTGAATCCCAGCACGCCGATCATGATTGCCGAGTGGGCGACAGGCGAGTTTCCGCGTTCCGGGAACAAAGGCGCCTGGATCCAGGAAGGTCTCGATCTTTTTCGGTCGCGCTATCCGCGAATCAAAGCCGCGGTCTATTGGCACGAGCGCTGGCAAAATCCAGATCTCACCTACAGCAACCTCCGCGTTAATTCATCTGTCGAATCGCTCGAAGCGTATCGGAAGGCCGTCGCTCATCCGGATTGGCTGGGGGATTTAATTCTGCGTCCGCTGCCGGGGAAACGGTAGGATCTTGTGCATCGCTCCGTGAGTTCGCGCTCCCTCTCGCTGTCATCCCGAGACGCGCAGACGGCGAGGGACCTCACATCTGGTCACCCGTCACACAAGTCAGAAGACGCGCGACGTCATGAACGGTGTTGCGAGTCGAAGGTTGTAGGAAGCGTCAGTTACAACTGCGAGGTCCCTCGCCGTCTGCGCGGCTCGGGATGACAGGCATATCTCCCTCAAGGTTCTTCGTTACTCCGCGCGCAAGGCAATCATCGGATCGACCCGGCTGGCCCGGCGCGCCGGGATCCAGCAGGCGAGAAGCGCAACCGTGCCGAGCAAGAAAGTCACCCCGAAGAATGTGATGGGGTCGACTGCATTCACGCCGTAGAGCACGCTTTTCAAGAGACGCGTCGCCCCAAAGGCGACGGCCAGGCCGATGATGGAACCGATCAACGCGAGCAACATTCCCTGGCGCAAGATGAGGGCGCGGACGTTTCCAGTTTGCGCGCCCAGCGCCATCCGTAAACCGATTTCCCGGGTTCGGCCCGCCACCACGTACGACATCACGCCATAGATGCCGACCGCAGCCAGGACCAGCGCGAGAACACCGAAACTGCCGAGCGCGCCCGCGGCCATTCGGGCCGGGAAGAGCGGAATCTTCATGTGGTCCTGGAGTGTCTTCATGCTGTAGAGGGACAGCGTCGGATCAAGGTTCCGCATTTCGCGCTGCATCGCCGCCAAGACCGTTTTCGGATCGCCTTTCGTCCGCGCGACCATTGAAACGGCGGTGCTGTAGTCGCGCAGTTGCGGCCGGAACAGCGCAGCCTTCGGTTCTTCGCCCAGACTGTTGTATTTGCCGTCGCCGCAGACGCCGATGATTTCCCAGAATGGTTTGTCCGCGCCGCTGAAATTGAACCGCTTTCCGACCGGATCCTGGCCCGGGAAAAACTTTTTCGCGAAGGTCTCGTTCACAATCGCGACCCGATGTTCCGGTTTTACTTCCTGGTCGGTGAAATCACGGCCGCGCAGCGAGATCCCCATAGTTCGGAAGTAATCGGGGCTGACCGAGCTGGGAATGGCGAGCGGAAGCTGGCTGCTCGGAGTGGGCGGTTGTCCCTCAAGGTAAATGGTCGAGCTATTGTAATTGAGGCTGAGCGGGATGTTGTCCACCAGCGCGGCGGCCTCGACTCCGGGAAGAGCCCGGATCCGCTCCAGCGCTTGTTTCTGCAGGGCGCGCCCTTTCGTTTCGTCGTAACCCTGCAGTCCGACATCGAACGAAAACGCGACGGCGTTCTCCGGATTGAATCCGGGCCGCATTCGTTGCGCTGCCTGCAAACTTCGCACGATAAGGCCAGCGCTAATGAGGAGCACGAGCGAGAGCGAGATCTGGGCGACGACCAGCGTGTTGCGCAAGCGGGACCGGCGGAATCCAGCCATGGAAGTTTCGTCTTTCAACGCCGGAACCAGCTCGGGCTTCGACGATTGCAGCGCTGGGATCAGACTGAAAAGCATTCCCGTGAGCACCGACAGGCCGAGAGTGAAGGAAAGCACGCGCCAATCGATCCGCAGATCAAAGACGAGCGCGATGTCGATGGGAAAATCGACCCGCTGGACGATCCGATTGATCGCGGCCGCGACCAGCACGCCGAAAATACCACCAGCCAGCGAAAGCATGACACTCTCAGTCATCAACTGACGGATGAGCCGGCGCCGGCTGGCCCCGACGGCGAGGCGGATGGCGATTTCCTTGCGCCGTTCCGTGGCGCGCGCGAGGAGCAAATTGGCCAGGTTTACACAGGCCAGGAGGAGAACGAGGCAACCGACCGCTCCGAGAACGGCCGTGAACGCGAAAACACCGTTCCGGATGTCGGGAATGAACAGGCCCGGCGGAATCAGTTCGATCCCGCGGCCGGCATTCTCTTTCGGGTATTCCTTCCCCATCTCGAACGTCAGCGCGCGCAGGGACGCTTCCGCCTGCGCTTTGGTGATGCCGGGTTTGAGGCGCCCGACGACGAAACTATTGTTGCTGTCGCGATTTTCGAGCCAGTTGCTGCCAGGTTCGATCACCGGACTCATCATCATGGGCGTCCAGAATTCGGGCGCATAGGCGACATCGGTGCCGATGAAACCTTTCCGCGCCACCCCGATCACCGTGAACGGCACGTTATTCACCAGGACGGTCTGGCCGACGATCGAGGGGTCGGAAGCGAAACGTTTCTGCCAGCAACCGTAACTCAGCACGGCGACCGGGTGCGAGTTCGGGGTTTGGTCTTCTTCCGGGAGAAAGCCGCGACCGAGGAGGAGCGGAACGCCGAGGACATCGAAGTAATTGGCGGAAGCCATGGTGCCCCAGACTCGTTCGTTGTTGCCGTTGTGGCTGAGGCTGGCCACCGAGATGCGATAGGCGATCAATCCGGAGAAGACCTGATTGCGATCGCGGTAATCCTTGTAGTTGGGATAGGACTGGAGGGTGTAGTCGGCGCCGTTATGGAGGGTGCCGTAAAGTTCCTGGAGCTCGGAGGCATTGTGAACGGGCAGGGGACGGAACGCCACGGTATCGACGAGGCTAAAGATCGCAGTATTGGCGCCAATGCCGAGCGCCATCGAAATGATGGCGAGGAAGGTAAAACCGGGACGTTTGAGGAGTTGCCGAAAGCCGTAGCGAAGGTCTTGGAAAATCGTTTGCATGCGCGCGCGTTCCCGAGTGAGATGCGCGCCGCGCGCAGTTTGGATTCAAAAAATGTGGGAGGGGCCTGTGTGCCCCGACAACGAGCGTTGGCCAGGCCAGTCGGGACGCAAAGGTCCCTCCCACATTGGAAGACAGCTACTTCGCCGGCTCCTTTTTCGGCAGCTCTTGCTGCCAATCGACAACCAGCTTCCAGGTTCCGACCGCGTCCGTCTGCCAGATCTGAAAAAAATGACCGGACTCGAGGTTCCCGTCGCGGGCGAGAGAGTACTTTCCGTAACTGTAGGCGAGATCACCCGAGGAACTCATGTCACCTCCCAATTGCTGGAAAGACATCTTGCTGGCCTTCGCGCTCAACAAGATTCCGGCGGTATTCTTGCCCAACGCCGGAAGGCTGCCTTCGCGGTAAACACGGATTTCCTCCGCGGCGACGGCCAGGGTCGCCTCAGCCGAGTTGCTTTTTGCCGCCTCCACGAATTTTTGGTGTACTTGCGGTAACGGCACCGCCTTGCGGTGGCCCTCCGCATATTGCTGACTGTCGTCGGGGACGAGGGTTCGGAGAGTCTCGGGTTGGCCGGCTGGCTCCGGGTTCTCAATTCCGCAATCGAGGACCACCTTCCACAAACCATCCTTCTGTTTCTTCCAAACGGAAACAAATTGGCCATACCCGACGAATTTCTCGTCCTGCTTGTTCGGCCTCCACTTGGCCGGTCCCGTGGTGTACCCGAAGTTGGCGCTGCGCGCGATCGCGGCAAAAGTCGGCTCCCAGACGAGGTTGAGGCCGGTTTCGGGGCGCTTGGTCCACGCCTCCTTACCGTTCATGGGTCCAGGGCGAAACACGATCGCGTCGTCCGCCATGAATTCGAGGAACGCCGCGCGCGTCCCTTTCTCCTGGCCAGTCTGAGCGAACTTCTTTTCCGATTCGACCATGGCGCTGATCGCTTCGGCTGAACCGGGCTCGGCGGCGCGGACCATGGAAGGTCCAACCAGGAGACAAAGTAGAAGCGAGAGTGAGGTTGCGCGGAGTTGCATGCTTCACCTTGGACCGGGCGGCTGTTTTCCCGCAACGAAATGTGGGGGGCGCCAGGTGCCTAACGGGAGGCTGCGGAGCAAACGGAGGAGATCCCCGTCAGAAATCCTCTGTTCCTTCTGTTTGCTCCTGTGAGAAATGATTTCCGTACTCTTCCTGCAAACACGGTTCTTTTCTTTTTACCCGGTTCGATTACAACGCTGTCGTGGAACTGGAAGAAGGAGCCGCGTGGCTGGAATCGACCGGGCGAGAGCGAGTGGTCATTCGCGGAAACTGCTCGCTAGGCCGATCGCCCAAGAGCGCGGTTGTCCTGGAATCGCCGAAGGTTTCCCGCCGCCACGCCATCATCAACTTGCAAAACGTGGGCGAGTTCTGGCTGATCGATTTGGGCAGCAGCAACGGTACTTTCCTGAACAAACGTCGCGTCCACCAGCCGGTCCGCCTTTGCGACATGGACCAGATCACCGTGGGCGATACGGCCTTCACCTTTCGCCAACCCGAGGAAATCTCGACCGAGCTTCGCACGACCATGGCCCAGCAGACCATTCGCGAGACCGCGAACATTCCCGTCTGGCTTCTCGTGGCCGACATTGAAAATTTCACGCCCCTCAGCCGGAGCATGGTAAGCGACAAGCTTGCCACGCTGGTGGGAGGATGGGTCTCGGCCTGCAAGGAGATCGTCGAAGAGAATCACGGCGAGATCGATAAATATCTCGGTGACGGTTTTCTGGCTTACTGGCATGACGATGAGAAAGGCGCGGAAAACATCTCAGCCGGCCTGCAGAAACTAAAGCAACTCCAAAGAAACGAGCCTCGCTTTAGGCTCGTCCTGCATCACGGGCTGGTTTCGAGCGGCGGCATGCGCTCGATGGGTGAGGAGAGTCTGATTGGGAAAGAGATCATCTTCGTTTTCCGGATGGAAAAACTGGCCGGCTCGCTGGGCATTTCTCTCATGGCGAGCGAGCCCGCCAAGGTGAAGCTCGAGCCGCTGATGAAGTGCGATCCCGCCGGCAGCCACGCGCTCAAAGGCTTCGAAGGCGAGTTCCAGTTCTTTAAGTGCTGATTCTAGCGGCGGTCTCCTTATTGGAAAAAACCGGCAACGAATCGCCGTTCTAATGTGGGAGGGACCTGTGTGTCCCGACAACGAGCCTTTGGGCCGCGCGCTGAGTCGGGGCGCAAAGGCCCCTCCCACATTGGGCGGGTTACTTCGCCCTGTGATAGACGAGCCCGTTGGGGTCGTTGATCCGGGTCAGCTCGTCGCCCTTGAGTTTGTAAACAGAAGTTTCGGCGATAGGCGCGCCAAAGCCTTCGATCACGGGGTTGGGAATTGTTTTTGGCGCCCAATCCGCCAGCTGGCCGGGGCTCCACTGAATGGTGAGGCTGGTTCCTTGTTCGACGCAATCAATCGAACTGTAGGTCCATCGCCGTTGCAGCTCGTAGATGGACGCATAGAACGGCTTGTCTGGTGACGAGGCGTTGGTGGTGTCGAGCGTCCTAGTCGCCTTCCCGTCTTTGATGATCATTGTGAACGTGCGGCTGACCATCTGCTGCCCCTGGGGGTTGACCTTGCTTTGAGTGGCAAGCCAGGTGCCATCGAAAGGCCGCTTCGCTTGCCGGGGAGAGGATTCTCTCGTGCTGGTTTGTCGTTGTGTTTGGGTGTGACGCTGCTGCTGCTGTTGCGGAGGGGCCTGTCTGCTTTGGGTCGCGGCATGGTCCAGAATACCGCGGACGATTCCCTCGATTTGCGCCGGCAGAGGAGGCGCGGCCACGGCCAGCAGAAAAACGGGAAGCAAATATTTGATTGTGTGTTTCATAATCCTGGGTTCCTAACCACCGCCGAAATCGTTCAAAGGCACAACACCCTGCGTGTTTGAGGGCGGTTGCGATCGCGGGTCCTCCTTCCGCTCGCTCAGCACGTTGGACGGCTCTGTGAGCGTTTTGGGAGGCTCGGTCACGTGCCGGCTGCCTCCAGCCATCCCGGTGATTTTTTCAAGCGCGATAGTTCCCAGATCGACGAATTGTCCGGCCTTCACTTCGACTTCCCGTTCGACCGGAGTGTAACCATCGAGTGAAATGCGAAGCGGATACTTGCCCGCGTGAATTCCCTTAAAGGTGATGGGACTTTTGCCAGCATCCATTCCCCCGAGCGTGACGGTGGCGCGAGGCGGTGATGTATTCACCATCACGCCGCCGAGGGTGTGCGCGCCTTGATCTTGCGAGGGGGCGGCCGCGACCGCGGGCGGTAGCGGTGGCGCCGCTACTGTGGCTGCCCGGTTGCGAAATCCAAAAAACCAGACGCCAAAAACCCCGAGCAAAAGTACCGCCACTGCCGCGGCGATAAGGGCGTTGCGGTTC
>QHMY01000132.1 GCA_003218305.1 Verrucomicrobiota bacterium | reverse complement strand
GGCGATACCGGACTCCAGTTGGCTTGACGGCGCCAGGCCCGCCGCAATCAATTCGGCGGCTTGCGCTGGGTTATCCTGCCAATCGTTATTGGAGGAGATGAGCGCGCCATTGCCGTCGCGCAGCTCCAAGGCTGGATCGGTGAGGGCGTTCGGCACGCCGAGGCCCGTCAGGCTCGGTCCGATTCCGCGCGCGACGATCCGGTCCGCGCCATTGTTCCCGCCGAGAATAAAGCCCGCGATCACGATATTGCTCCCCGTGCCGACAAAGGCCCGGGTGCTGATATTGGCGAGCTTCGCCGGCACCGCCGGGCTCAGGTCATACACTTCGATCAAGGCGATCCCGGAGGTGTTGTTCTTGCCGCTCACGATGGCGGTATAGGCCCCAGGGTTCAACGTTACATCGATGGCTGCTTCGAGGTTATTGGTTGGCGCGATGCCGGTGGCCAGGATGGCTGCGGCCTGCGCGGGGTCGTCCTGCCAGTTGTCATTGGTGATGGTGGGCAGGCTTGGGCGTTGCAATTGCAAGACCGGATCGGCCAGGACACCGGAAACGCTGGTGAGGGATGGTCCAATAGCCCGGAGCAGCACGTGTTTGGGAGCGCTGCCGGTGATGATAAATCCGCCAATACCAACGTTCGCCCCGGTCTGAACGTTCATCCGCGTCGAGAGGTTTTGCGCATGCGCGGGTGTTGGTGTTGGGGTCGAGGTTGGCGTGGTAGTTGGTGTCGCGCTTGGTGCGGTTGTAGCGGTAGCCGTTGCCGTGGCGGTTGCCGTCGCCGTTGCCGTTGGCGTGGCGGTAGCCGTGGCCGTAGCTGTCGCCGTTGGGCTTGGTGAAGGTGTCGGCGGCGCGACCGTGGCAGTTGCCGTTGGCGTGGCGGTAGCCGTGGCTGTAGCTGTCGCCGTTGGGGTTGGTGAAGGTGTCGGTGTTGCCGCAACCGTAGCAGTCGCCGTCGGGGTAGCGGTAGCCGTGGCCGTCGGAGTAGCCGTGGCTGTAGCTGTCGCTGTTGGGCTTGGTGAAGGTGTCGGCGTTGCCGCAATCGTGGCAGTCGCCGTCGGCGTGGCGGTAGCCGTGGCTGTCGGAGTCGCCGTGGCCGTAGCTGTCGCCGTTGGGGTTGGTGAAGGTGTCGGCGTAGCGGAAGCCGCGGCGGTCGCAGTAGCCGTCGGGGTCGCCGTCGCGGTAGTGCTTGGAGTGGCAGTCGCGGTGGCCGAAGCGGTTGGACTTGCCGTTGCGGTGGCGGTCGGTGTCGGGGTGGGAGTGGAGGTCGGCGTGGGTGAAGGCGTTGCCGTCGGTGTCGGTGAAGCTGTTGGCGTCGGGGTTGGTGTCGGAACGGCACCGTTGAATTCATCCGCGCCGATATCAGGCGTCAACGCGTTGCGCGCGTCGCCGTCATAGTCGTCGGTAATCCCACCAATGGGAGCTCCGGCGCTTTCAACTGTTGTCGGAATCGCCGGATTGATATGCAAGAAGTTTGGATCTCCGCAGGTCGTGCTCAGGAACGGAGGATTTGCCGAAATCGAAGCGGAATCAGCCGGGGTAACACGGGCCTTATAAGCGGCCAGGGTTTGATCCGAGTTAGTGCCGTCGCCGTAGATCAGACGGCTCACACCCGGCGAACCGGCATGGAAGTCGTTGTTGTTCGAAGCCGTGTTGTAGTTGTTCAATGCTGCGGCAGAGCGACGGAAAGCGACCGTTGAGCCTGTGCCGGCCGGAACGGAAACGTTGTCGATGATGTTATTCCGCAGAGTCAACGAGGCAGTGGTAGCCGTGGCATCGGCCGTGTGGAAGACGCCCGAGGTACTGAAGTTCGCCCCTGAGGACGACGCGTTCAGGTAGATGGTGTTGTCGGAGATGTTCAGATTCGACAGCATGGAGGTGGAGGTAAGATTAATGCCCCGCACTCCATCCGTCGCGCTGCTGGTGGAAGGCGCCTTCAAATCCCCGATCAGGTTATTAAAGACGTTGTGCGTCGCGCCGCCGGAAATAACGATGCCGTTCGTGGTCGCGTTCGTGCCAGTCGCCGTCAGATTGCAGATCTTGTTCTTGAAGACGTTTTGAGTCGTCGCCCCGGCAAGGTTTATGCCGTTAACGACTGCACCTGCGGCGGTGCCGGAGAGCCCGGTGACGCTGTTGTTAAAGAAGTTCTGGTTTTCGCCATCAGAGAAAATCCCGGTGATGCTGTTGCCGTTGGTAATATTCGATATCGTATTCCCACTCACGTTATTACCGGCAAACGTGTTGTCGCTGAATCCAACCCAGAGGACTGCCGCCATGGCGGCGTTGCCACCCGTAATATTGTTGAAGGTATTATTGGTAATAGTCTTCCTTGATCCAGGCGTTGTGCCGTCAGCGCTTCTCCAGCCGTTAAACGTACCGGTCGTGCCGGTCAGAGTAATGTTGGAGAAGTTATTGCCAGTATTTGTCTCGGTAACGGTTCCGTCTGAAGTACTAAAGGCGTTGTAGAGGAACGTCGGCCCCGAGCCGCCCGTCCTCGTATACGTCCCCACAATCGAGTTGTTATTGACGTTGTGCGTCGTGCCCGCGGCATGAGTTACGTCATTACCGATCAATATCACGGTCGATGTGCCCGTGGTGTTAGCGGTGAGGTTGGTGATCGTGTTGTTGCTGATATTGGTCGAGCCGGTAAAGGTCTGATTCAGGTAATACAGGTGCGCGCTTGCGCCGGGCACGTTCTGGACGATGCGCCGGATGTCATTGCCAGTCATGTTGAGGGTGGCCGCCGCGGTACCGTTAGAGTTGAAGTAACCAAGGATGGTTGCCGCCGAAGCCGCGCTGTAAGTAAACGCGTCCTGGGTGGCGGTACCGATCTGGTTGTTCATGATATTAATCGCGACTCCAGTATTCGCACCCTGATGGCTTACGCCAGTTACCTGACCCGACGAAACCAGGACAAAGCCCTGCACAATATTGTTGTTGAGATTTTGAGTCGTCCCAGCTGCACCTGAGGTGCTGAGGACGCCGTAGATCTGGCCGGTCGTCGTCCCAGTGAAGGTGACGCAACGCTCTGTCGCCGTGCCAATGTTATTGTTGGTAAGGTTAACCGTCCCAGGAACGGAGCCTTGGTTAATGACACCCAGGAACGCCAGGAACGTGTTGAGGTTTGCAGTATGGCTCACTGAACTGGCCAGATTCCTAATCGTGTTGGCCGTAATGTTCAGGGGCGCTCCAGTCGCCGTGTTGGTGATGCCGATAATGGTTCCGCTGTTGAAGGTGGCGGTGGAAGTGAGGATACCGGCATTAGAGAGCGGGCCTCCTGCTACCCCAGTTGTCGTCATGTACCCGATTCGGATATTCTGCAACGTGGCGCTCCCGATGGTGTTGTTGCTGGTCGTAACCACGCCGGCGGAACCTGTTGTCTGGATACCGAGGAAGCCGCCCGCTGTGATCGCGCTGGTTCCGGACGCATCGATGGAACCGAGGGTATTATTTTGGATGGAGACCGTATTAGCGGTGGTGGCAACAATTCCTACCGCCTGGCCGCCCGTTACCGTCGTAGCAGTATAAATGGAGGCTGGTGCTCCGCCGCCGCCACTTGTGGCACCAATGGTATTGCCCGTCGTAGTTCCGATATTCGCATTACCGGAATTAACGAGGATGCCGATGAATATCTGTCCGCTTGAGGCCGTATAGATTGCGTGTCCGGCAATCGTGTTGCCTTGGATATTGGAAACCGTGCCAGCGGCGGTGAACGCGGCATTAATGCCGCGATAAAGGGTGGCGTTAGCCGTGCCGGCGACAGCATAGGAAGCCGGGAAGCCTGGCAGAGCGACACTATTACCGATGGTATTGGTCGTGCCCGTTCCAGTTGAGTTGGCGAATCCTATTACGTTTCCGTTAATGGTATATCCAGAGCCAACGCCGATAAAGATACCGTTGCGGGTGGCGCCCGTCGTATAGACGCGGTCTGCCGTTTGGAACAATCTGTTGTTCGTAATCGACCAGGCCGAGTTGCCTGTCGCGCCGAGGTTGATACCGGCCGTGGCGAGCGTCGGACTGAAGTAATCCTGGATGTTATTCTGGGTGATTGTGCCGCTGTTGAAGACCGCGGCCGACAAGCCAAGGGAGAATATCCCATTGACCGGGAAATTGACGCCAGAGTTGGTGATCGTGTTATTCGAGAATGTGTTCCCGATGTTACCGGTGGAACGCTTGGCGGCACCGGCAGAGCTGGCACCTTTGATAGTGCAGTTTGTGACAAGGTTATTCGAAGCATCGCCAACCAGGTGAACGGTGGAAGCTGTAACAGCCGTGCTCGTGTTGTCGAGGGTGAGCGAGTTACCGCCGCCCAAACCATTAATCGTGACGTTGTCCGCACCGTTCAAATCAATCAACGTGGTCGCGAGTGTGCCGGAAACTGTCCGCGTTCCAACGGGGTTCACGGCAACACTTGTATAACTTGCTGACCCCGTGCCGCTGGCGTTCAGAACCGCGGAGACGGGCTCGACGGTGTCGCAGTTGACGTTGACAAGAATTGTACCTTGATGGGTGCCGGCGTTGATCGCAGCAAAGGCTGATCCAACATCCGCGTAATTGGTCGGGCCGGCGGTGCCTGCGGATGCGGTAACAACGACGCATGGCCCCGCGGTGGGGCTTGGCGTCGGCGTTGGTGTCGGAGCCGGAGTCGATGTCGGGCTTGGCGTCGGTGAAGGCGTCGCCGCTGCCGTGGCCGTCGGCGTCGGTGAAGGCGTTGGTGTCGCGCTGGGGCCAGCGCTTGGCGTCGGCGTTGGCGTGGGCGCTTGAACGCTCAGGACGACACTGTTCGCATTGTAAATAATAGTGAAATCGGTTCCGCCAATATTGATAGACGAGCCTTGGGCGAAGGTGCCGGTGACCCCGCCGGTGCATTGAATGATGGTGAACTGCTGTCCGACCGAGGGATTGAAGCCGTTAATGAGCGTACCGTTCAGGGTAGTTACACCAGCCCCAAGATTAACGGCCCCAGTAACCTGCAGCCGATCATATTCGGTGCCGGCAGTCACGCCGCCGATTTCGATCTTGAAAGTCGTTCCCGAGTTAAAGGTCACGTTGCCGGCGGAAGTCAGAATGGCGGGGCCGTTCCCTGGCGCCACGGTTCCATTGGTCGCGGTGATACCGCCGACGGGACCGGTGCCGCCAAGCGTTCCACCGGTAATAACACTCATCAGACTGCCGGAAGTGCTGCCGTTTACCAGCAAGGTCCCGGCGCTGACCGTCGTGGTGCCGGTGTAGGTATTTGAGGCGTTGCTGAGAGTGAGTATGCCGGGACCACTTTTCACCAATCCGCCTAATCCGGTCATCTGCCCGGTCCAAATGGAACTAAGGCCGCTGCCAATGTTGGCGCCAACGCTTCCACTTCCTGCGATAAAGAGGTCGAAGCTGTATCCGACTCCGTTGAGGGCGAAGTTGTTGTTGATGGTCGAATTATCCAGCGGCGTCAGGTTCGCGAGCCCGCTCGGCCCCGAATTATTCGTCGAGATCAATCCGGTGGGCAGCGCCCCGGAGGTGTAGGCGATGAAACTACCGGGGTTCGATCCATTAATAATAAGCGGGGCTGTGCCGCCGGGGGTGCCATTGAAGGTCACCTGCGTGACATTTCCAGTCTCGCCAAGCCAGAAGCCGCCGGCGTTACTGTAGTTGCCCGAGAACGTCATTCGTCCGTTGACCACGCGAATGGAGGACGGACCGGTGATGTTACCCGGGAAAAGGGTGGCACCCGTGCCGGTCGCGCCGCCGCCCTGGATGCGGAATGGACTGTTCAGCGTGATGTTGCCACTGATTGTTTGCGAACCAGTGCTATTGCTCAGGACACCCAGCCCAGTCATGAAAGAATTGCCAAGCTGCACCCCGTTATTGGTCAGAGATCCGTTACTGACAATAATGTCACGCGCAAAGGTGGAGCTTGCAGGCGCGCCGGAGATGCTCAGGAGTGGAGGCGCACCCACCAGATCGACGTCGTTCGTTGGGACGCCCAGGGTGATTGCTCCTTGACCGGCGAGCGTCTGGCTGGTGTTAATGGCAAAGACGCTTTCACGCACTTCGATTGCACCGCCGAAGGTATTGGTCACAAGGGTGGTCTGTCCGAAACCGTTCTGGGTCATCGTGCCGGTAAGTCCGGATAAGTCTCCGTTCAGCGTAAGTGTGCCCTGGGCATTTAGCAGACCGGCGCTTCCGGTGATGGCGGTAGTACTCACCGTGTTAGTCCCGAAGAAGGCACCGGGCGTAGAGCCGAAGGCCATCGTGCCGCCAGCATAGGTGCGCGTGCCGGAGGCGCTGAGCACCATACCGGACGTGACGCCAAGAGTCTGGCCGGCATTGATGGTTGTCGTGGCGGTGTTTGTACTCTTGACCGCATTCACATTCACCGAGGTTGCAACAGTCGCTGCACCGGTAGTGGAGACGTTTGTTCCAGCGGTGGTGAAGTCAGTCGCATAAGCGGTGTAGGGCGTGAAACCGAGCACGCCGTTGTAGGTCACAAAGTCGGAGGTTGTCACGACGCGTGGCAAAATACCGGTCGCGTCCGGTGCCGGAACAGTGCCGTTAACAAACAGCTTGGTAGTCCCACCCAGCGTGGTGATGTTAAATCCTAGGGCCGAGCGTGGTGCCATCGTGAAATCGTTTGCCACCGTAAGTGCGGCCGTGCCGGTTCCCGACGTCGCCAGATTGAGGACATTGTGTCCGCCCAGAACAGCTACCGAACCGATCGTCTCCGTGGCGGCGGTGTTCGCGAGACCGCGGTAAGTAAATCCGCCGTCGCGCAGTTGGAGCGAAACATTGTCAGCCAACCGATTGTTATTTTGGGCCGCAGGAACGGTGATATTAAAGTTCCCGGGTCCGCCGAGGGCCGCGTTGTTATCGATTTGGAAGGTGGCACCGGAAAACGCCTGGATCATGGTGGCTGAAGGATAAGAACCATTGGCGCCCTGGAGCGAAAGGGTGCTGAAGGCGCTATTCCCAAACACTTCAACAGAAGTGGAAGCGTTCGTGCCAGCGACCACGTTAAGGCCACCGCTGATGCGGGTTGAACCGGCGTAGGTATTGTTGCCGAAAAGACCGATGCCATCGCCGCCGTTCATCACCCCGTTCTGGTTGAAAGCGATTGTCTTGAGGAGCGAACCGTTGGAAAGAACCCCGGTCATTTGCAACGCTCCCGACCCAGCCTGGACCGTAGCGCTAGAGCTGCGGAAAACCTGAGTTCCGCCGCCAAAATCCAGATTAGGTGCAATCGCGTTACTGCCAGAGTTGAAACCGCTCACATTGCCCAGGACAGTGATGTCGCCCGTGACACGCAGGGTGCCGGTGCCGGTAATCCCGATGCCGGCTGTGCGAGTGGCCGGATCGAAGGCGAAGAAATCCTGGTCGTTGTAGAAGGTGATCGAGCCGAGCGTGAGGTTCAGTGCGCCAAAATCATAGAGACCATTGGAAACGCCGAGGCGCGTGGTCGGGGGCAGGACGCTGGTATTCATGATCCGCGTAATTCCACTGTAATCGGACGGCGATTGTCCCGAAATGCCTGACGCGTAAATGTCGACCGCGAGGATGTTCGTGGCGGAAGTGAGGGGGAGGCCGAGGCCGCTAAAAGTCATCGGGCCGGCCAGCGTTAACGTTCCCGGTGCTTTCTTGCTTACGCCTATCGAGCTGCTAATCGGCGTGTTGATGGTAACGGCAAAGTGCGGATCTACGTTGATTATGCCAGAGGCCAGCGTGCCCGTGCCGTTTACAAATGTGAGCGGGCCTGTGCCATTGAAGCTGTAGCCGCTCGCGAACAAGTTCATGCTGTCCACGTTGATCGGTGAAGTGACATTGATCGAGCCCGCGCCCGTTGCATCGAAGAGCGCGCCGTCGCCGTTCGCGTTATTCCAGGCGCCGGTACTCCAATTCAAATCGGTCAAATTCCACAGGGACGTGCCGGCTCCGTTGGTCCAGGTGACGTCTGCCGCGCGAAGCGGAGCGACGAGAACGAAGAGAAGTGCGAGCGCCAGGGAACTGGCGTAGCGAAAACCGTTAGGTCTCGGGCTGTGAATTGCCGACGGAAAGGCGATTGGTTTCATGGCTTCAAATTGCGAGATTAGTCGCTGGCGCAGAGAGCCACCATGGGACCTTGGTCCCTTGGACTTTGGTCCCACGCCAAATTCAGGCGATCGCTTGCAGAGTTGGGGGATGGAGTGATTTGGGCAGGTAGGTTGTATCATTTTCGCTTCGCAGATTTGGAAGCGACGGATATTCGCTTCGCGGATTTGGAAGCGAGACATAGCATTATCAAGGCAATCTGCAGTAACCATGTGGCATGCATTGCGCCGCGAAATGATGCGCAGCGCCCTTCTGGCATGCATTGCGCCGCGCCATGATGCGCCGCGCAGCTGTCCCTATCGCCGCAAATCCGCGCCCCGCATGAACGCGAGTTCTTCCTGAATATGCTCGAGGAGCCAGTCGTCAGGTTTAAGGGACTTCTGGGCCACCTTTTCCACCTGGGTCACGGCGTCGACATGCACTTTCAAATTGATGCCCTTCCAGCCTTGCTTGCGCAGGGTGGCGAGGCTTTCGATCGCCCGGCGTTGCTGCTGCCAGCTGGCATTGGCGAAAGCTTTTGCGATCGGGCGCTTGGGAAGATAAAGCAGGTCGGTAAAACAGAGCGCCACGAAGTAGGCGGAAAGACTCCGGAAATCTCCGATGCGATCATTGAGAAGTTGTCCCATTTCGGCCGGGACATTGATCGTGTGGCGAGTTGTCTTCATAGGTCGTAATCTTGCCCCTGACGGAAGCTTTTTGTAAAGCACGCTACACGGTCGGCTCTATCGATGTGAGATGGATGCTCCCGGGGATAGCGGCGACGCTTCCTCCCGGTACTTACGCGGCGCTCCTAGCGGGCCCAACAACGAAACCGGTGTCGGCCTCGTCGAAATCGACGATCGCGACGTTCCGTAGCGCAAATCGTGTGCGGTCGTCACCGACCAGCAGCCGATCTTCGCGGTCCGGCATGTTTTCAAATTCGCGACCCTAACGGGATTATCCTTCCTGACGGAAGGCTCTGCGAGTTAGGCGCCTGCGGCATGAAGGAGAGCGCTGACGCGCCGGCAGTCAAACCCGGGTTCGAATTCGCTGATGCGATCGCTTTTGCAAAAAAGAAAAGCGACCCTAACGGGATTCGAACCCGTGTTACCGCCGTGAAAGGGCGGTGTCCTAGGCCACTGGACGATAGGGTCAGGAAAGCGGGGCAATATCAGAAGTGCACCACCGCGTTGCAAGGTGAATTACCGGCCCGGAACGAATAGCGTCCGGCTCCCCCGGGTTTAGCCCGCCAGATGCGGGACCAGCTT
>QHMY01000131.1 GCA_003218305.1 Verrucomicrobiota bacterium | reverse complement strand
TTACTCCGATTCGAACACCGCGCAAGACTCGCTTCCCACTGGCGGCCAACCTTATTGGGACAGGACTCTCACCTGCTGGGTTGCATTAAGAGGTTTCCGCTCTGTGTCTTCAACTCACATCGTTTTCCCCTCCTCGAAGCTTTTCCTGGCGCACCAACCGACGTGACGCCGTCATTCTTGTGTGTTGACTAGGCAGCTAGGCTGCCGGGCCAGCGCCGGGCCGTGTCGGCTTCTGGCTCGAGTTAGGCGTCGCTCTCGGGCTTCGCATCCTTCCCTTCACTACTACCGGATATAGTGTCCACCGTGGTATCCGTTGCCGCCGGCGTTGACCTTTCCTTTTGGTTAGATCTGGTCGCTTTCGCTAGTTGCGCGAATGCATAGTCGATTGCGACCATGAATGCCGAGGAGAAAATGACGGTATCGTCATCCTTAAGATGCTCATTAATTTCTTCGATGTCACGGTTGAACATGACAATGTACAGGGCGAGAAGATCCGCAAAAGCGCGAAGAAGAAAGATAGCGATTAGCCCGGAGACTCCGATCATGAATGCGAGTAAGACGGGTGAACTTAAACGGAAATGTATCGCAATAGCGACGGTTGTGACCAGCGATGCTGTGAAGAGCGCAAGTGTCGTCCAGAAGGAAACGGCGCTGGTGGTCGCCCATACTACAAGTCTGGGCGTATCTTCCGCGGTCGTGTATTTCGCCGCTAGTGCGAAGGAGCGTGCAAATGGCCGAAGGTTGGAGGCAAGCACCCATTTGCCTGTAGCCTTCGCGCGCGCCACGATCGATATTAGGAGCCGCTTGCCGAGATATTTGGCGACTTCGATGAAGACGTAGGCACTGATACTGCCGACCGCCCCCAGTAACAGAACTCCAAACACCGTACCCTTGAGCCATTCTGACATCTCGGTCGGCAAATGAGGCATGCTCAATCCTCTCCGGTGACGTGTTACCTCGCGGACGCAGCCGAATCGGCCGTCGCGAAGTTGCAGCGCGGTTAAGGGTTGTCCTCAGAGGCGGGCTCTACGCGAACTTCGGTTCGCGCTTCGCTAACTTGCCGAATGAGGACCTGTTCGAAACCAAATTGCGAGATGAATCCATCACCATCATCAACGATAGCGCCAAAGTAGTGAAGATAGCGTCCATCGCGCCTGCCTGACGTTCGAACCTTCAGGGCGTCAAGTAAAGCCTTGACTCCTGCAACGGCAACATCATGTCGGTAGTGTCTCGTGTCGTAGCGACGGATGGTCACTCGCGCTGGATTCATGGGCTGCCAGCGCAACTTGCCCGTGGCTCGTTGAAGAAGATCGACCCACATGCGCGGGAATTGTTGATACCTGAGCTCGCGAGCCTCGTAAAACGTCGGCGTCACGATCGGCAGTGTGACTACGACCGTACCTGAGCCTGTCCAACGCAGTGGCAGATTCGCGCTTGGCGTATAGAACAGGGCATTGCGCTGGGAGAACAGGTCATCCACGCGAGCAAGGCGCGATCTCGAGAACTCGAGCGGGCCATGCTGCCACAGAAAGTCGAAGAGGGTTTCTCCGTCACGCATTGTCACCGCCGAACAGCCGGCGCCGGTAGTTTAGTGTGCCATAACAATCGGCATGGTCGACACGTTATTTTCGATAACCGGAGAATTGCTTCAGCGCGCCCGTCGACTGGGTCGCTCGCGTACGCCTAACGCATGTTGAAAGCGCGGTTCCTTCCTGTAAGTTTGGAGTTGAAAGACAACAAACGAAAGGAAGGCACGGCTGCCATGAAACAAGAGGCGATTCAGTATCTCGCGTTGGACGTGCATCAGGCAACGACCGTAGCGACGGTGCGAACCGAGAACGGTTCGATCCGCATGCGCGCGACGGTAGCGACGGAGGCGAGCGCGATCCTCGGTCTGGTGCGAGGGCTGGGTGCGCAACTGCACGTGGCGTTCGAGGAAGGAACGCAGGCGCAGTGGCTACACGATCTGCTGCAGCCGCACGCGGAGCGCGTGGTCGTGTGCAACGTGCGAGGAAGAAGCGGAGACCAGCAATAAGAGCGATCGCATCGACGGCGATTGGCTGTCCGAGCAGCTTCGTCTCGGAGCGCTGAAGTCGGTGTACCACGGTGCGCGGAGCGTGGCCACGCTGAAGGAGCTGGTTCGCTGCTACAGCAACCTGGTGGACGACTCGACACGAGTGATGCAGCGAGTCAAGGCGCTCTATCGAGGACGAGCCATCGGCACCAAGGGCGAAGCCGTTTACCGGCCGTCGCAGCGAAAGATCTGGCTGGGTAAGCTCGACGGACCAGGAGCAAAGATGCGAGCGGCGTCCCTGCTGGCGCAACTCGACACACTACTCGAGCTGCGGCGAAAGGCACGAGTGGCGATGATCGCAGAGGCCCGCCGACAGTCGGGATGGAGGTCTTACTCTCAGTGCCATTCCTCGGTCCGGTCCGCGTGGTTGACCGCGAATGGTGCTACCAATACCAAGTCCCGTCAAACTCGCAAAACACAATACGGCAATACACAGCGGCAGAACTGGTCGTATATGAGCGAGTTTGACGGGACTTGGTATTGGTAGCACCATTCGCGGTCAACCATAGCGATAGCCGAGAAAGATTGCTCGAGGCAGTCCGTATTCGCGGAAGATACGCTCGAAGGCACGGCGCGTGTGCGGCCCTTCGTTCGACGGATACGCATCACAAGCAAACAGATCGTGCCCGGACACCCCGAACAGAGCGGTGCACACGAACGAATGCACCGCACGCTCAAAGCCGAAACAACTCGACCGCCGGAACAGACCATGGACCTTCAGCAGAAGCGTTTCGATGAATTCCGCAACATGTTCAACAACGAGCGGCCGCACGAGACGCTCGGACAGAAACGTCCGGCCACGATCTATCGTCCCTCGCCGCGGCCGTATCCGGAGTCACTGCCGCCGATCGAGTACGCCAGCCACCTCGAGACGCGGAAGATCTCCCACAACGGCATGATGCGATGGAAGCGCGAGCGGATCTTCACGAGCAAAACACTCACCGGCGAGTGGTCAGTCTTGAAGAGATCGACGACGGCATTGGTCGCTGTACTACGGACCGGTGCTGCTGGCCCGCTTCGATGAACGGGAGATGCGATTCTATGGCTGATGCTCAACATCTGTACTGCCTGAGAAAGGACGACACGTCGCAAGTTGTCCCCGTGCGTGATCGAGCATCAACCCATCGTATCGACACCGTGTGTTCGTGCGAATTGAATGGGCGGCTGTCGCTTTCGCGTATTCGGCAGATCAGCGCACGAAAGCCCGTCTCTGCCACTCCCCAACGGTCACCGGGTGTAACCTATATTCCCGGTCTGTTTTGTCACCCATGTTCCCGGCCGCACGCTCGAGTTATCCGGCGCCGCGCTGAACAAGCCGCTTTCTGTTTACGCTAGTCAGGTGTGGTGACCCGGGTGACGTATATTCGCGAATGACTATCATGCGTCAACACTTGGCGAATTTCGTGGATCACGAAATCGTCGCGCTTTGTCCCGGTCATGATCTCGAGATGGCGACGTTCTTCGAGGAGCTTACGGTACCCGTCAAAGAGGCTATTCGAACTGGCGACCAAATGAACAGAATGACCTAGAAGCAGAAGGCCCATAACCTTATCAAAGAAATCGCCATCGCCAGTGACGAGCACGTAGGTGCCGACTCGACCTTTCGTCGTCTCTTGCGCAACGCGTTCGAGAAGAGCGAAATCCGAGTGGCCCCGCTTCGCTGGGTGAGCTACGAGAAATCCCAACTCGACAAACCGTCTTGCGGTTTCAGCTCCTTTTGTTTGTGCAGTCTCGATTGACGCCCAGGCGCATTCGAGCACTCCGAGTGAACGCGCGAAGTTCAACAGAGCCGCCCCAACGATGCTGAGCGGTGCGTCCGTCGATGCATGAAGAAGATATGGAATGTCGACGAAGAGGCCCACAGGCGACACGTCGGAGGCCACCCACTTCGCTTGATGAAGCTTCTGCACAACGAGATCGGCGATCTGCGATGCGGTGAAATCCGCCGCTTTGATGTAGCCAATCGTCGGCAGCATACCCGGTACCTCAACGTTGTCGAGGCGGAGCGGTAGGATGTACTCGCTCTGCTCGGTCAGAGCTCGAGCCTGAGCAGCGCGCCGTTCATGGGAGGTCCAGACCTTCGCAGCGTAGGCCTTAGACAGAAACATGAGGCAGTAGCGTGCCTGCCTCCTGTAGATCTCGTCGAGGTGAACATACAAGTCCTTGCCCCATAGCCCTGCCGTTTCGTACCCGTCGTAGAAGAGCGCGATTCCCCGCTGACGAAGTTGAGCTGCCACGTTTTCCACGAACTCGCGATCCTCGCCCGCGAACGAAAGCGCGATGTCATATTTAAAGTTCACGAGAGTGGTCCCAACGCACCATGCCTCCGGAATCGATCGGTAGACACGGGACAGTATAGCGACTGATCATCGTCCTTACGTCCGGCTAACGCTTCAGTTTAAGCCGCACGGCCGGGACCCACGTGTGGCAAAGCCGACGCGGCACGCCGCTTGCCGCATGTGAGTCGACGCGTTGCGGGCGGCGTGCCGCCATGATTCTAGTGAGTTGACTAGGCGGCTCGGCCGCATACGCACTAACACTAACTTAAGAAAGCGTGTTCGTGTAGACAGTTGATACGACGTGAGATCGGAGTGGACGCAGTAAGCGGTTGGCGTTGTCTGAATCCGCGTGGCGGCGCTTCGATGGCGCTGTTCGGCAGCGTTTCGCTCACGCCGTATCGCTTTCAGCGAATTCCCGAGGAACTTCAATAACCCGTCGGGTGAGAGGTTTCCGATGCTGTTAAGAACTACGCGGTAAGGCACTTACGCACAATACGGCTTAAGTTAGTGCGTATGCGGCTCGGCCGCCGGCCGCACGCTCGAGTTCTATGAAAGCGATTGTCAAGGACGGTTCTCTTCCTCACTGATTGCTTTTCGGTCTTTTCCTTTGCAATCAGCTCCTTCCGACCCGAAGAGGACGATCGCGGATGCTTCTGGGTGGGCGGTACAGTCTTCCGTCGCAGACTCATGCTCGGTGTTCTCCATCGATCCTTGTAG
>QHMY01000130.1 GCA_003218305.1 Verrucomicrobiota bacterium | reverse complement strand
CGCTGGTATTCCGAGATCGCCTTGTTAAGGTCGGTCTGTGCCCGCAACTCGAGGCTGCGAGCAATAAGAAGTGCATTCTGACGCTGCTGAACCAAATAAAACGTGGTTGTGCCCGCCCGGAACTGACGGCCTTCGCTCTCGGCGAGCTGCTCAGCCGATTCGCGTGCTGCCGCAGCCGAAGTAAGCCGGGCCTCTGCCGACCGCAACGCCTGGATCGCGTTTCTAACTTCGGCCTCGATCACTTGTTCTTGCTGTGCCCGCTGGTTGCCGATGCGTTCGCCCTCAACAAGGGTGCGACCGAGATTGGCTTGTGCGACATTATTCCCCCACGGCAGTGAGATCGTAACGCCGACGCGATATGATGGGTAATCCTGAGCTATCAAATTGCCGAATGATGTTCCAAAGCCGCCGACAAGATTTGGCGGCACACGGCCAAGGCCGTTCGCGGTTTCCGATCCGGCGAGTCCTTGCGAAGTATACGTACCGACAAGGTCGACCTGCGGTTTTGTCTGATTTTTGAAATACCGCTCATCGATCTTGTTGATGTCCGCCCGTGTTTCCAGCTCGGTTATTTCCTGTCGGTATTTCAGAGCGTCGGCCAAAGCTGTAGCAAGGCCCGTTTTTGGCGGATCGAGAGCGATAGGCGAAACAGGCGTCACCGGCCGCGACCATTCAGCAGCCGTGCGGTCAGGAAGCATCAACGTTTTAAGCGAATTCTCAGCACGCGTTACGTCCTCCTGGGCGGAGTAAACGAGCTGCTCGAAGTTGCTCAGCTGAGCCGTCGCAGCAACAACGTCGATCGGAGCAAGAGCACCTTTGTCGACCTGCCGCTGGTTACTTTCAAGCTGCAAGCGCGCCTGTTTGACCGCATCGATCTGAACCGAAAGATTTCGAAGCGCGAAGGCGAGATTCCAGTAGGCCTGCTCGACAAGGACGATAACGTCGATCGCCTTCTGCCGAAATTGGGCATCGCTCAAACTGAGATTCTTCTTTGCGATCTCGATCTGCCGGCGGTTGTTGTCGATCGCGAAGTTGCGAAACAGCGGCTGCGTGAACGAAAGATTTAGAACTGTCGGATATTGCGGATTCAGGAAAGCGTTGGTGTTGCTTGTGTCGGTCCGCGACGAATCAAGGCGTGCCGAATAAAAGCCGCCGAACCTCGGCACATAACCCGAAATACCGCTCGAGCTGAATAATCGCTTGAGCGTAACAGCGCCATTCACGGCGCCGCCAATAAGCGAGGCCGTCGGCGTCGTCAGGCTTTCGTAGTAAGTCTGGTTATCTATCAGCGGATCGTAAACCCCTCGCGCACCCTTGAGATTAAACTCCGCGATCTGCACGTCGTTGCGCGAAACATCGATGTCGTTGTTGTTCTTTAGCGCAAGCTGGATGGCCTCTTCGAGCGTGAGTGGGAGCTGGTTCGCGATATCAACGCCGACGCGCTCGGGGCCCGGAAGCGGCCTGATAGGCGCCGTGAAATTCGGCGCGACCGGCGGCGGCTCGTCGGGCAATACGGTCGGCGGAACGACCGTGACGCGCATCGGAGTCGAGCTTGGGATCGGTGTCGGGCTCGGCTGGCCGCCCGGTACAGACACAGTCGGGCCGGGAATCGGCGTCGGGCTCGGCTGTCCACTTTGCGCAAATGCCGACGTGCAGAGAAAAAACATTGCCGCTGAGGCGGCAATCGTTACAAGACTTGAATTACGAATTGCTGAATTCATCATATTAACCATCCGCTGGTTGAGTTTCTTCTTCGGCATTGCGCCTGGCGGTTCCGAAGCCGCCGGAGAAGATCCTGTGAAAAGGCGCGAAGACCTTGCCAAAAACCGGACCAAGCCGGCCGAAAGTGTTCTTGATCAACCTGGTTTCAGCCACGTCGTCAAAGAGCGAATAAAAAACGGGCACTGCAAGAAGCGTCAGAAGCAAGCAGAGAGATTGTCCGCCGACGACCAGGATTCCGATCGAACGATTGGTCGCAGCGCCTGCTCCGCTGCCGATCACGAGCGGGATCATGCCTGCGACGAGCGCCATTGTAGTCATCAGGATCGGACGCAACCGGTCCCGGTTTGCCTGGATGATCGCATCATAGCGGCCCATGCCGCGCGAGCGCAGAGTATTCGTGTGATCGATCTGCAGGATCGCGTTCTTTTTGACGATGCCGAAAAGCAGCAGAATTCCCAACGCCGAAAAAATGTTGAGGGTTTGTCCCGCGATCGCCGTCGAGATCAGAGCAAAGGGTACCGACAATGGCAGCGTCAACAGGATCGTCACGGGATGGATGAACGATTCGAATTGCGCAGCCAGGATCAGATACATAAAGACGAACGAAAGGAGGAAGGCAAGCAAAAATGAGTTGTATGCCCGCTGAAGTTCCTTTGACTGGCCCTGCACGCCGCTGGAATATTCCGGCGGAAGATTAAGATCGCGAACGTAGCCCTGAAGCTTTGCAAGCGCATCGGCTTCAGAGCTGTTGGGCGGCAAGCTCGACGAGATCGTGACCACACGCTGCCGGTTCAAACGAGATATCGAGGACGGGCTCAGCGCCTCTTGTAGCGTCACGACGCGATCCAACTCAACAGGAACGCCCGTCGCGGATGAAACAGTGAAATTCTCTAAATTCTCTCGCGTACGTCTGAATTTTTCATCCGCAAGAACGACAACGTCGTATTGTTTCGTACCTTCGTTAAACGTCGAAACACGCTGGCCCGCCGCCGCGATATTTAACGCGCGAGAGATGTCGGTTGCGTTCACGCCTAGGTCCGCGGCACGCGTGCGGTCGATCACAAATCGAACTTCCGGCGTTCCGACGTCGACCGAATTGTCCGGATCACGAAAAGCCGGATCTTCCTTCATTTTCGCGACGAGCTGATCGGCATAATTATTAAGGCTGTCCATATCGGGGCCCGATATGTAATAACCGATCCCGGAACCGCCGCGGCCAAGGCCGATGCCCTGGGCGATCGATGACGATGCGGAAACATTGATCCGCCAATCCTTATTCGAATAAGGCTTTACCAGATTTCGCGTCATCGCGATCAATTCCGTCTGGCCAAGTCGTCTTTCACTTACCGGAAGAAGGCTTACGCTCACCTGTCCACTGTTTCCCCCGCCGCCGCCGCCAAAGCCGCCAGCGTTAACGATCGTGTTCCTTAGTCCCGGCAATTTCTCACGCACATCGCGAGCGATCCGGTCGAGGATCGACTGTGTGGCAGCGAGCGACGTTCCTTGAGGCCCGCGCACACTGATCTGGAAAATGGATTCATCCTCGTCCGGCAGAAACGACATCCCGACGAATTTGTATAACGGGACGATCGAAATGACCGTGCCGAGGCAGATCAACACTACGGCCCAGCGATGCCGCATTGCGAGCCGCAATAGCCACGTATAAGTGCCGTCGATCTTGCTGTAAAACCATCCGGCTTTCGAGGAATGATGCTCCGGACTCACACTCTTATCCGTTTCGGCATCGGCGGCAACGTCGGATCCGGGATGCGGCTCAGTTTCGCGGTCGAAAGAGCCCTCAAACTCAGATTCCTCATTATCAGGACGCTTTATCCAACGAGCGGCAAGCATCGGCGTGAGTGTAAACGAGACGATCAGAGACACCGCGATCGCCGCCGCCGAGGTTAATCCGAAGGACGACATGAAACGGCCGACGATACCCGTCATAAAGCCAACGGGAATAAACACCGCGAGCAATGAGAGCGTCGTCGTTAATACAGCGAGGCCGATCTCGCGCGTTCCCTCGATCGCGGCGCGGAATGGGTCCATTCCTTTCTCTTCGACGAAACGATAAATGTTTTCAAGCACAACTATCGCGTCGTCGATGACAATGCCGACCATAAGGGTGAGCGCGAGCATCGTCATTTGGTTAAGCGAATACCCGAGCGCCGCTATTAACGCGAACGACGCAATGATCGACGTCGGTATTGCAAGCGCGGAGATCACCGTCGAGCGTATGTTCCAGAGAAAGAAAAATACGACGACGGCGGCGAAAATGGCGCCGAGGATGAGGTGTTCCTCGATGGCGTGGAGCGAGGTCTCGATAAACTCAGATTGGTCGCGAACGATCGCGATTCGGAAGTCTTTCGGCAGCGTAGGAATGATCTCCGCCATTCGCTGTTTCACATTCCTGATGAGCGCGACCGTATTCGCACCGGACTGTTTGCGCACGCCGAGGGCAACCGAGGGATGGCCGTCCAGAGAAAACGCATTTGACGGATCGGCCCCGGCGGCCTCGACCCGGCCGATATCCTTGAACTTGATCGGAAAATCGTTTTTGGTCGCGATGACGATCTCGCCAAAATCTTCGACCTTGGTCAGTTTGCTGATCGTGCGAAGACCGACGGTCTTTGCGCCTTCGATGAGCGTGCCGCCGGGCAATTCCTGGTTCTGTGCCGTAACGGCCGCGGTGACCTGGGTTACCGACAGGTTGTACGCCTTTAGGCGATCGGGGTCGATAAATAGCTTGATCTGCTTTGGCCTGCCGCCGAAAACGATTACCTCGCCGACACCGTCGGCCGATTCGATCCTTTCCTGGATCAGCGTCGTCACCATGTCGCTCAGCTCGGTCACGTCGCGCGACGAGCTGATCGCGTACATCAGAACCGGCTGCGAATCCGGGTCGCTTTTTCTTGCGACCGGCGGATCTGCATCTTCCGGAATGCGATTGATCACCGTAGTGAGCTTTTGCTGAACTTCCTGAAACGCCTGGTCCGGATTTTTGTCTAGATTAAAGGTTAGGGTGATATTTGACCCGCCGCGCGACGAAGACGACCGCATTTCGTCGATGCCCGGCACGGTATTCAGCGCGCCTTCGATCGGATCGGTGACCTCGGTCTCCATTTCTGCCGGGGCAGCGCCTGAATTGTTCGTAGAAACCGAGATCGTGGGAAGGTCGATCTTCGGAAACCGGTCCACGCCGAGCGTGAAAAAACTAAAGCCGCCAACGACGGTCAGAAACAGCACGATCACGGTCGCAAAAACCGGACGGTGAACACATATCTCGGCAA
>QHMY01000129.1 GCA_003218305.1 Verrucomicrobiota bacterium | reverse complement strand
GCGAAGGCGTGGATCGAGATTGCGGAGATGTGCAGCTCGCCCCGAAGCGCGCGCTCGTTCAGGGTCTGGATATCCTCGAGACGATGTTCGAAGCGATAACCGCGCAGGTCGATCTTGTTTTCCGCCATGGCGTAAAACATGAAGGCATCATCCGGGTCTGGAGAATGACCTAGAGTGAAAATTTCCGAATCGGACGGCATGGGCGCACGCTAACGGTGAGGCGGGACTTTCGCAAAAACGCAATGCCTGTCGATGCTGTTTGCGTATGCGAACCTGCACCGATACGCTCCAGAAGCATGGCAAAACCAGCTCTCGGAAAAGGTCTCAGCGCGCTGATTAGCACCCGGCCGCCTGTTGTCCGGCTCGAGGCAGAGCCGGGCGAAAAAGTGCTCCAGGTTGGTCTGGCCAGCATTGTGCCCAGTCCGTTGCAGCCCCGGAAGGATTTCCCCCGGGATTCCCTCGACGAACTGGTCGCGTCAATTCGGCAGCATGGAATCATCCAGCCGTTGGTCGTTCGGAACGTAGGCGGCCGGCATGAATTGATTGCCGGAGAACGCCGCTGGCGGGCAGCACAGGAAGCGGGACTCGTCCAGGTCCCGGTGATCACCCGCGTCGCCACCGACCTTGAGGTCCTGGAACTTTCGTTGATCGAAAATCTGCAGCGCGCCGACCTCAATCCAATCGAGGAAGCGCGCGCGTATTTCCGGCTGGCGGATGAATTCGGGCTGCGCCAGGAAGACATTGCCCAGAAGGTTGGCCGAAGCCGCGCCGCAGTGGCCAATTCGATGCGCCTGCTGGATTTGCATGAACAAGTGCAAACCTGGCTGACCCAGGGTCTGCTCTCGGTGGGACACGCCAAGGTCCTTCTCGGCTTGAAAGAGACGGCGGAACAATTGGCGGTAGCGGAAACGATCTTGCGCCGCAGCGCGACGGTTCGCGCCACCGAACGCCTCGTCGCGCGCCAGCTCGGCACGACGCGGCCGCGGCGCAAACGGCAGACGGGCGCCGTGACCTTTACCTCCGCCGCGATCGAGGACCTGCAGAATCGATTGCAACAACATCTCGGGACCCGGGTCAGGGTGCATCACGGGGAGAAACGGGGCTCCATCGAGATCGAATATTACGGTAACGATGATCTGCAACGCGTCCTGGTCGCGCTCGGTTTGTCTGCGAGCGAGACGTAACATGGGGCCGGCCCTCCGATGCGCCGGACTGCTTTTTGCGGCCGGCCTTTCTGTCGCTTGCGATCGGGCCCAGACCCAGTCACGACACGATTCTCTCGCGAAAATCTGGGAGGAATTCTCGGGTGAGAAAGCGCTGGCGCACGTCCAGGCGCAGGTCGATTTCGGTCCGCGTCCGCCGGGGACGGAGGCCATCGAGAAGACCAGGGATTATCTAACGAAGCAGCTCGAGCTTTCGGGATGGAAAGTAACCCGGCAGCCGTTTTCCGACGCAACGCCGCGAGGAAAAATCGAGTTCGTGAATCTCATCGCCACATTTCCCGGAAAGGGTAACGGCCCCTCTTTTCTGGTCTGTTCTCACTACGACACAAAAACGTTCGATACCGCCCGGTTCGTCGGCGCGAACGACGGCGGCTCGAGCACCGGCGTTCTGCTTGAACTGGCCCGGGTCCTGGCCCGGCGTCCCGACCTGGCCCAGAAGGCGGAACTCGTTTTTTTCGACGGCGAGGAAGCGTACGAATCTTTTACCGAAACAGACGGCCTTTACGGGAGCCGTTATTTTGCCAGGGACCTGGTCGCCCAGGATAAGAAATTTCGCGGGGGTATCCTGCTCGACATGGTGGGCGATCGATCGTTGACGATCACTCTTCCGCCGGCTTCACCCGCCGAGATGGCGCGCGATATTTTTGCCGCGGCCGACGCCTTGAATTTGCGGAAGCATTTCACCTATTTCGATCGCGACATCATGGACGATCACACGCCGTTGAACGAAGCGGGCATCCCCACGATCGATCTGATTGATTTTGATTATGCCGCGTGGCACACGCCGGGGGATACCATCGACAAACTGAGCGCGGAGAGCCTCCGAGCTGTCGGCGCCGTTACTTCGTACTATCTATCTGAAATGGCTCTAAAATGATGGGCCAGCTCCGCTTGTTTTTTCTGATCGTAGCCGCCTCGTTTTCAGGCGTGTTTTGCAGCGAATTGCTTTGCCGCTCGACCGCCTTCCGCGATGCAGCCGGACGTCTCTGCGGCCGCGGACATCTTGTCGCCCTCGCTGCAGGCCACGGCATTTACGAGAGCGATCTGGCTGGAGAGGAGCCTGCAGCCGATTTGGTGGCCCTGGAGAATCTTCGACGCGCGGCGCGGCAGGAACGCGCCGACGTGAAGGAAGTCGACAGGCAATTAACCCTGATGCGCGCGCAGTTCGGCAACAATCAAACATTCCTTGGGGAACTCCAGGCGAACGGACTCTCGGAGGCCTCCCTGCGCGAGAGAGTCGTGAATCAACTGCGTTCGCTCCAGTGGCTGGAACAGCAAATCACGGCGGAGAAAGCGGCCACGGAACAGGAATGCAAAGCTTATTACGAGTCGCATCGTGCCCTCTTTACCCAGCCCGTCCGCTTTCGCGCGGCACATCTTTTTCTCGCGGCTCCGGCTGAGACGCCACCTGAGGTTGTCCAGTCGAAGCGTGAACTGATCGACGCGCTTGCTCTTCGCCTTTCCAACGGGGAAACCTTGCCGCAGCTGGCGGCCGAGGCATCTGAGGATGAAGCAACCAAGTCGCGCGGGGGCGATCTTGGATTTTTCTCCGCCGCGCGAGTGCCCTCTGATTTCTTCACGGAAGTCGAAAAACTGGCCGCGGGCGAAAGAGGCAAGCCTTTCCGTTCGCATTTGGGCTTTCACATTGTGGAAGTTGCCGAGGTCCGACCGACCCGGGTGCTGCCCTTCGAGGAGGCGCGAGGGGAGGTCGTGCTGGCCCTCGCCAAGGAAAGACGCGCCTTGATCGCAGAACGCCTGGCTGACATGCTCAGCAACTCTTCGTCCGCCCGGCCCAATTGATGCGCGGAGAATTTCGGCATTGCGTCCGTAATGGTTTGCCCTGATTTTCCCCGTTCACCGGTAAAAGGCAGTCGAGCCGGAAATAATTTCTAATGTCCATTCGCACACGAAAAAATGTTGGAGTAATCGGCCTCGGTATCATCGGCCAACGGGTGGTCGATTGTCTGCGAGAACGCGGGTTTCATGTCTTCGTTTGGAACCGCACCCCGCGTCCGGTTCCCAATTTCGTCGGATCTGCCGCCGAGGTCGCGGAGCTTTGCGATATCATCCAGATTTTTGTCTCCGACGACGAAGCATTACTTCAGACGGCGCAGCGGATTACCCGGGAGTTGAGTCCGAACCACATTGTGATGGCCCATTGCACGGTTGCACCCGATACCATGCGGGCCGCGGCCGAGATTGTGGAGAAACGCGGAGCGCGGTTTCTGGACGCCCCCTTTACCGGAAGCAAGACCGCCGCGGAGAACGCCCAGTTGGTTTATTATGTCGGTGGCGATGAAGCGGCGCTTCGGCAGGTGCGGCCCGTTCTGGAAGCGAGCAGCAAGGAGATCATCGAGATGGGTAAAGTGGGCGACGCGACGACGGTCAAGGTTGCCACCAACATGGTGACGGCGGCTACGGTGCAGGCGGCGGCCGAAGCCCTGGCTCTCATTGCCAAATCGGGTTTGCCGGTCGAAAAATTTGCGGACGCGATGCGGAATAATGGGAGCAACTCAGGCACCCTCGATATGAAGCTGCCCATGATGATGGAAGGCAATTT
This sequence comes from Verrucomicrobiota bacterium, assembly GCA_003218305.1. Lineage (GTDB taxonomy): Bacteria > Verrucomicrobiota > Verrucomicrobiia > Chthoniobacterales > UBA10450 > AV80. Next base: position 4,211 of record QHMY01000129.1, on the reverse strand, counting down.
CGAACCTCACTTTTCGGTCAAGCACATGCTGAAGGATGTCGTGATTGCGACGCGATTGGCCCGCGGTTTGGGGATGGAGTTCGGGGCCACCGACGCGTCACATCGCGGATTAGCCGAAGAAATGCGGCAGGGGCGGGGAGACGATGATTATTCTTCGCTATGTCGCCAATATTTTCCGGCGGGCGGCTCTCTCAAGAATCTCCAGCCGGCCGTAAACGGCGAAGACGATCAGCCCCGATTTGCCGCCCTGGATGCGCCGAAGGCAGCCGAACCATCCGTGGCTTCCTCCAATGTGCCGGCCTCCGAGGCCCCGGCTCAACCGGAGCCCACGGTCGTCACTCTGGCGCCTGATGAGACGCCCGAGGGAGCGCGACGGGAGGCGGCGGCGGTCGCGATGACCACTGTGGCGGAGCCGGAGGCCCAACCGGCTATTTCTCCTGAAGCACCCGCGAAGGAAGCATCTGCGGAGCAAGCACCTGCGGAGGTAGTCGCACCGGCGGAGGTAGTAGCAGCACCTGCAGAGGAAGCGGCTGAGAAACCACCGGCGGAGGAAGCGCAAAGCGGAGAGTCCGGGGGCGCATGGGGCGGCTTTTGGCGCCGGCGCACGGAGGATTGAACTTCTCGAAGCGTCCCTCATGACGCAGCTCCTTAAGCCCGAAGAGGGGGCGTTTTTTGACCTCTCGCCGCGCGTCAAGCTGCGGATCACGGGAGCAGACGCCTCTCGTTATCTGAACGGCCAAATCAGTAACGACCTTCGGAAAGCCACGTCCAATTTGGCAATTCAAGCGGCGGTTCTCAGCGCCAAGGGAAAAATGAACGCCGACGTTTTCGTCTCCTTGGAACAGGACTCATTCGTCGTTGATAGCGACCAGGAGGTGCGGGAGGAACTGCCCGCTCGAATCGAGCGATACATCATCGCGGACGATGTGCAGGTCGAGGATATTACAGACGGGTTCGCCATCTTTCATACAACTCGGAACCCGACCGGGATCCTTTCGCGCCCGGGGCGAACGGTGCAGGCGAATCGCTTCGGTTGCCCGGGATGGGATATTTGGGTGGAACGCGCGCAGGTGGGACCGGTTCATGACGAATTGGCCGCGACTCTTGGTTCTTGCGAGGAGGAATGCGCCGAGATCTTTCGAATCGAACGAGGGATTCCGCGTTGGGGACGCGAACTGACAAACGAAATCATTCCCACGGAGGCCAACCTCGAAGCCGCTGCGATTGACTATGGCAAGGGCTGCTACATTGGGCAGGAAGTGATTTCGAGAATAAAGATGTCGGGGCAAACGAACAAGCGGCTGTGTGGTTTGGTCTCGATTTCAGGAGCGCCTCTTCTGGCTGGGATGCGGCTGGTTCCAGAGGACGAGCAGGGCAAAGACGCCGGCTGGATCACCAGCGCTGCGCATAGCCCACGATTGGGAAAAGGCATCGCCCTCGGTTATGTGAAGCGGGGATTTAATTCCGTGAGCGCGCGCTTTCACGCTCGTTTGCCGGAGAATCCCGCCGATGGGAACGTCCCCGTCGAGCTCGTCGCGCTTCCGTTCGTTTAGGCAATACCAATGGCAAAAGTCAGTCTCAAAAAAATCTCCAAGGTTTATCCTGGAAAAAACGGGCAAGAGGTCATCGTGGTGAGCGACTTGGATCTCGAGATCCAGGACCGCGAATTCGTCGTTCTCGTCGGGCCGCCGGCCTGCGGTCTCTCCAGTGTCGTCCGAATGATCGCCGGCCTTGAAGACGTTTCGAGAGGTGAAATCTGGATCGACGACCGCGCCGTCAATGACCTGCCGCCGAAAGATCACGGCGTGGCTTTGGTGGCCGGAGATCACACGCTCTACCCGCGAATGTCCGTCTCCGAGAACCTCGCGTTCGGTTTGAAATTGCGAAAATTTCCCAAAGCGGAACTGGAGAAGCGCGTTCGGGGCGCGGCCGCCGCCGTTGGGCTCGAGGAACTATTGGAGCGGAAACCCGAATCTCTTTCCCGAGAACAATGCCAGCGCGTCGCGATCGCTCGTGCCGTCGCGCTTCAGCCGAAGGTGTATTTATTCGATGAGCCGCTCGCGACCGTGGAGGCGAAGGCGCGTGGACCATTGCGCAGCGAGATCGCGAAATTGCAGCAGCGTTTGGACGCCACGACGCTCTACGCGACCCACGATCCCGTCGAAGCGATGGCCATGGGCGGCCGGATTGTTGTTCTGGGCGACGGCACCGTGCAGCAAGAGGGGACAGCTCGGGAGCTTTATGACGAGCCGGCTAATCTCTTTGTCGCCGGATTCCTCGGACGCGCGCCGATGAATTTCATCCGAGGCACATTGAAGCGGGAGCGCGATGGGCTTCTCTTCTCTGAAATGGAAGAGGGCACGATCGAAGTGCGTTTGCCCATTTCTAAATTTCCAGCAACAGATGAATTCGCAGGCAAAACGGTTCTGCTCGGAATTCGGCCGGAAGAGATTGGGATCGCTGGTTCTGCCGCTACCGAGAAATACGTAGGCGATTTTCCGGCTTTAATTGACCACGCTGAATTATTGGGGGCCGAGGCAGACCTGTACCTTCGGACAGGTGCTCACACCCTGATTTCCCGCATCCCAGGGGGGTCAAGTAGCCTTGCCCAAGCCGGACATCGCGGGCGTTTCCTATTGAACATGAATAGGTTACACATGTTCGATCCGGATTCGACCCGTCGAATCGCTCCGCCCTCCTAATCTCCTTCATTCCTGAACCTTGCGTAAGTTTTTTATTGCCTTTCCAAAGCGAGCGCGGGTAATGTCGGCGCCTACTTGCGGAGGATCTGCACTTGAACCAACAACTTCTCTCTGAAATCGGCCGCACGCAGCGGCTGGAAATTCTCAATACGCTAAAGCGGACCAAGGGACTTTCGGTCAACGAGCTCGTGGGAAAAATGAAGATGAGCTACATGGGTATCAAGCAGCATTGCCTTACCCTGGAGCGCGATGGTTACCTCGACACCTGGCGACGTCCGCAAAAAATGGGGCGCCCAGAGATGGTTTATCGCCTGACGCGCCGGACCCACGATTTGTTCCCCTGTGACAGCAATGATTTCACCCTCGAACTCCTGAAATCGCTCAAGGAGGTCTACGGTCCCAATGGTCCGGAAAAGATGCTCTTCAATGTCTTCGAGCGGAAGACCGCCACGCTGAAGGCAAAGGTGAAAGGCGAAAACGTCGTCGATCGGGCGAAGTGGCTTTCCGCTCAACGGGAAAAAGAAGGCTTCATGTCACAATACGTCGGCGACGACAAAGATGGTGGACCGCGCATCATGGAATGCCATTCGCCGATCCTCAATTTACTCGATCAATATCCCATTATCGGTCGTCTCGAGCAGGATCTCGTGGCAGGAGTCCTCGGTGTCGAGGTCCGGCGCGAGGAAACCCGCACCTCGGGTTTGTACGAGTGTGCGTTTTATTTCTCGATCTGATTCCCGCACCGATTTCCCCCGCAGAATTCCGCTTTCGCAGCCCGCGAATTTCTGTTGATTGATGGCCCATGTCACGGGCCTTTCCGACCGCGGTAATTGAGAATCTCCAGCCGCTCCTTGATGGCGGGCGGTACCTGGTGAAACGCGTGGCTGGGGACGATCTTGCCGTCGAGGCGGATGTTTTCAAGGACGGACACGACATTGTTGCGGCGGTGCTCAAATGGCGGCTGCTGGGCGAGGCGCGCTGGCACGAAACTCCGATGACGCTCGTCGATAACGATCGTTGGCGCGGCGTTTTGACGGTCTACGAAAACGCCACCTATGAATACACCGTAGAGGCTTGGACTGATACCTTCCGGGGGTGGCAGCATGAGTTTGCCGCGAAATTCGAGGCTGGGATCGCCAATCTCCGGAGCGAAACGCTGGAAGGGGCGGCTTTGCTGGATGAGGCCGCCGGCCGGGCGAATGACGCCGCAGATGCCGCCCGGCTGCGAGAGCTCGCGGAGATGATTCGAACGGGCGAGAACGCTGAGATTAACGAGATCGCGCATTCGGGAGAACTGGAAGTCCTCATGGGGACGTATCCAGATCGCGCCAACGCGACGCAATACGGACCGGCTCCTCGCGTCGTGGTGGATCGAAAACAGGCGCGAACGGCGGCGTGGTATGAATTTTTCCCGCGCTCAGCCGAAGGTTTCGGTGATCGGGGTTCGACCTTCCGTGACTGTTTGCCGCGGATCGATGATGCGAAAGCGATGGGATTCGACGTGATTTA
>QHMY01000128.1 GCA_003218305.1 Verrucomicrobiota bacterium | reverse complement strand
TACCTCACCTTCCTGAAATCGGGCGGGTCCAGGTTTCCTCTCGAAACACTGCAGGCGGCCGGCGTCGACATGACCACCTCCGCTCCGATCGAAAGCACCCTGCGTCTTTTCGAACGCCGCCTCACTGAATTGGAAGGTCTTTTGCTCGAATAGGTCCCGCTTTCCGCCCTCCCCAAAACCCCTGTGGGCGCGGTATTTGCTCAACAAGGGGACCGTGCAGTTTGAATGGCAGTTGCAGGCAGCCTGCGGCTACGCAGAGCTGGGCATGGCGCGTGAATCACTCGCCGAACTCGATGCAATTCCCGCGCGCTTTCAGAACCGGCCGGAAGTCCTTCAGCTTCGGCTGCATCATTTGATGCGAAAGAAGAAGTGGACCCTCGCCCTTCGGGTCAGCCAGAAGCTCTGTCGCGCTGCGCCGGACGCCGGCGCCGGTTATCTTCATGCCGGATTTTGCCTGCATCAGCTCGGCAAGACGGCGGAGGCGAAAAAACTCCTGGCCACCGGCCCCGTCGCGCTGCTGAAGGAGCCCATTTATTATTACAACATGGGTTGCTACGAGGCGCTGCTGGGGAACGTCCACGACGCGCAGGAGAATCTGCAAATCAGCTTCAAGATGGACAGCTCCTTCCGCGATTTGGCGAAAAAAGATCCGGACCTCAAGGCACTCCACGCGGTGATTTGAGCCGGTAGGGAGAAGCGAGCCAAGGAGCGGCGGTTTGAACCGCCGACCTAAGACAACGGCGGTTTCAAACCGCCGCTCCTTGTTCAGAAAACCCTGCGAGCAATTTCGCTCTCGTAAAGAATGTATTGGTCTTCACCCAATCGCGCCTTTTCTGGATTGCGCCGAATGTACCGCACGCAATTCGCAAAATGCTTTTCGTCGCGGACAAGACGATCGAAATAGTCCCGCTGCCAAAGCGGACCCGAGCGGCCTGCTAACAAATTGATTTGTCGCGTGGCGAACCTTTTCCAACTGTGAATTAGCTTTTCGAGCGGCCATTCCGGGTTTTGCACAAAAAGGGCATGCAGGTGATTCGGCATGACGACCGATGAAATCATAACCACCCGTTCCCCTTCGAAATAGCGCAGAGTTTCAGCGACGATTTCCGCACATTCGCGTCGCTGCAAGAGACATGCGCCGTGACCCGCGTCGAGCCAGCGTTCAATCGCGCCGGAGAAACGCTCATGATATTCGCGTTCAATCTCGGGAGCCCACGGCTGGGGATGGACCTTTAGCCATACTTCGCGTTCGTGCTCCCATTGAGTGAGGAGGTGTGAGGGCAGAGAATCTGCCAGACGAAACGTGATGAAGTACACCGCCCCTTGCTGTTGCCAGTGTGGCAGGCGGCTCCGGGTGTGCCGGATCTCCGCGTACGGATTAAAGAAACGCAGCTCGTTCATCTGGGGGAACCTGAACGCCGAACTCTACATCAGACGTCGCACGTTTGAAAAGCCCCAAGGAACGGCGGTTTGAAACCGCCGTCCGAAAGCGGGCGGTTTCAAACCGCCCCTCCTTGGTCTACGCTCGACGGTGAATCAGAAGCGACTCGCTGAGTTATTCGACGAAAATTTCTCGCGTTTCGGCGAGCTCGGCGCGGCAGTGTCCATATGGCAGAATGGAAAATCGATCCTCGAACTGCACGGCGGATTTCGCGACTCGGCCCGCGAGATACCCTGGGCCGCCGACACCATCGTCTTGTTTTGGTCGGCCACGAAAGGATTGGGTAGCGCATGTCTGCTCCATCTCTTGCAAGAACGGCAGATCGAACTGACTCGTCGCGTCGCCGAGTTCTGGCCAGAGTTTGCTCAAGCCGGAAAGGGCGCGATCACCTTCGGTCAACTGCTCTCACACCAGGCCGGCTTGTGCGCTCTGGATGAACCAGTCGACGTAACAGATTATCCCGCCGCTATCGCCGCCCTGGAAAAACAGGCGCCACTTTGGCCGCCGGGAACGGGGCACGGCTATCATGCGCGCACCTTCGGCTTTCTTCTCGATGAACTGGTGCGCCGGATCGCGGGAATTACCATGAGCGAATATTGGGAAAAAAACTTCGCCGATCCGCTCGAGCTCGATATCTGGATCGGCTTGCCGGACTCGCAACAAGGACGCGTGGCCACGATCTACGCAGCCAAGGCCGGCGGCACGGCAACTCCGGCGGCATTCTATCGAGACCTCGCCACGCCGGGGACCCTGGTGCGAAAGGCATTCACCTCTCCGCGTGGACTGCACGCCGTGAGCGACATGAACCGCCCGGAAAACCGTGCGAGGCCCTTCGTCTCATTTGGCGGAATCGGCAGTGCGACTTCGCTGGCCAAGTTTTACGCGATGCTGGCGAATGGAGGGGAGCTGGACGGTCGACGCTTTTTCGCGACCGCAACGATCGCGCAGATGACAACGACCCTTGCGTCGGGCCACGATCGTGTTTTCCAGATTCCCACGGCATTTTCCGCTGGCTTCATGAAGGATCCTTCCGGCACGACGAGACGACTTTTCGGTCCATCTTCCGTGGCCTTCGGACATCCGGGCGCGGGCGGCAGCCACGCCTTCGCCGATCCCGAACACGGCATTTCGTTCGCCTATGTCATGAACCAAATGGAGCAGTCGCTCTTGCCTAACGAAAAATCACTGCGCCTGGTCGATGCGATTTATCGGTAAGGAACATCAGTCATCCCGAGCGCAGCGAAGCGAAGTCGAGGGACCCCGTGGCGTATCGTCCGACCTGCCATGAGGTTCCTCGACTTAGCTCGGAATCACGGCGCTTAGTGGCCCATAACCGTGACGATGAGCTTTCGGGAGTGCGCGGCTTGCCGGTGCTCAAAGAGAAAAATTCCCTGCCACGTTCCCAACTGCATTCGCGAGTCGGCGAGCGGGATCACTTCGCTCGATCGCGTCAAAACCATCCGGATGTGAGACGGCATGTCATCCGGTCCTTCACTGTCGTGTTCGAAGTAGGGCGCGTTCTCGGGCACAAGACGGTCGAAGAACTCTTCCAGATCGCGCCGCGCGGAGGGATCCGCGTTTTCCATGATGATGAGGCTGCAACTGGTGTGCTGCACGAAAACCGTCGCCGTGCCGGTGACAATACCGCTGCGGATCACGACCTCGGCAATCTGGTCAGTGAGTTCGTACGTCCCTTTGCCGGAGGTGCGGACCATAATCGGTTCGGAATAGACGCGCAGAGAGGCCATTGAAGCAAAACGCTAGACCCGGCGAGTCGATTCGCCAAGGAAGGGAACAGCGAGTCACAAATAGCCTCAAGGAGCGGCGGTTTACAAACCGCCGTTAGGAAAGGCGAGCGGTTTGGAAAGCGCTCCTCCTTGGTTGCGGCACGCGCGAATTTTCCTCTTCGCTCGCCAAAATGATCGCTGATAGTCGAGCAATCAATGCAAGCCGATCTCCAATGCATTCTTTTTGAAGAAGCGACGATCCACCGGCGCCTGGACGAGCTGGCGGCGAGAATTTCGCATGATTATCGCGACAGCGAGTTGACGGTTATCGCGATCCTGAACGGCAGCATCATCCTGGTGGCTGACTTGCTCCGGCGAATTCCTCTGCCGCTAAAACTGGATTGCCTGAGTGTCGCCAGCTATCACGGCGGCGTCAGGCCCAGCGGCGAATTGATCTTTCGGCAGGTGTCGCTGCCCGATGTGTCCGGACGCCACGTTCTGATTCTGGATGACATCCTCGACAGCGGTTCCACTTTGGCGAGCATTCGTGACAAGATCGAGACAGTCGGGCCTCTGAGTGTGCGGACCTGTGTCTTGCTCGCAAAGAAGAAGACACGGATTCGAGAAGTCGAGCCCGACTATGTTGGTTTCGAAATTGCCGATGAATTCGTGGTCGGCTATGGACTCGATTACATGGAACGGTATCGCAATCTTCCCTGCATCGGCGTTCTGCGAAAAGGTCTGATCTCGCCGGCGGCGTGAGCGTTCCGATGAAAGTGCACGTCCAATTTTTTTCGCGCCTCCGGGAGCTCGCGGGAGTTTCGGAGATGGAATTGGAGCTCCCCAACGGCGCCACCGCTGCCGATTTGCTCGAGCTGCTTTATGCGCGCACGCCTGCCTTGCGCGACTGGGACAAGAGCATTCTCCTCGCGGCTGGAGTCGAGTTTGTCGGCCGCGATTATGTCCTGCAGCCGGCCGACCAGATTTCAATCATGCCGCCGGTGCAAGGGGGGTGAGCGGAGCGCTCTCGGCCCTGTCATCCCGAGCCGCGTTAGACGGCGAGGGACCTCGCAAAGGCTCACCGGCGTTCTTTTCTCACGAGTGTGACCGAACATCCTCAGAGAGGTCCCTCGCCGTCTACGCGGCTCGGGATGACACGCATTGCCGCGTGTTAACTGGATCACGTCTCCCGCTGCTCAGTCGCGGAAATTCTTAAAGTTGGTGGCGACGCCGAAATCACGCCCGCGGACGAATGCGATGACGTCCTGCAAATCATCCCGCTTCTTTCCCGTAACCCGAATCTGCCGGTCCTGTAATTGGTTTTGCACTTTGAAGCCGGCAGCTTTGATGGCCGCGATGATTTCCTTCGCCTTATCACCCTCCAGACCCTGCTGGATTTTCAACTCCTGCCGGGCATGGCCCAGCGGCGAAATGGCTGGGTCAACCTGCTCAACGTTTCGCAGGTCGACGCCCCGCTTGGCCAGTTTCCCGATCACGATCTCGCGCAGGCCGCGCAACCGCGACGCGTCTTCGGCCGTGAGCGTGATCTTGTCTTTTTCCGCGACGATTTCGGCTACACTCCCCTTGAAGTCGAAGCGAGTCGCCAATTCCTTGCGCGCCTGATTCAAGGCGTTATCAATTTCCTGCGCGTCTACTTCCGAGACGATATCGAACGAAGGCATCTTTGATTTTAGGTTTTAGATTTTTGATTGCTGATGGACTTTCAGGCAATGCCGTTTCGATTCCCGCGTCAAGCTCGCACCGCAGCGGTAGCGCTTGTTCTCACAAGCCTTTTCGCCTTCCCGGGCTGCCATCGCGCCGCTTACAGGGAGCAGAAAGCCCTTCGGGCCGAGCTGAATCAAGCGTTGCATGAGCAGTCCTACGGGAAGGCGGACGAACTCGCCCGGCGTCTGGTCAAACTGACTCCGCAGGACAACGGGAGCTGGGACCGGCTTCTCCAGACGCAGTTTGCCTTGCGCGATCCGGCGGGCGTGAAACAGGCGCTGGAAGAGTGGCGGCGCGTAGTGACCAAGCCTTCCTCAAAACTCGACGAATACACGGGTGATTTCGCCGCCGCACAGCAGGACGCCCCGTCCGCGGTGCTGGCCTGGACAAAAGTCCTCTCGGCGGAACCAAAGAACACTCGCGTGCTGGAGAAAATTGCGAGGATGGAGAAATCCCAACAACACTGGACGGAAGAACATGCAGCCTGGACCACTTACCTTGAAGCGCAGGAAAGCGCCATGGCGCGGATCAATCGCGCCTTCTGCCGACGCCGGCTTCATCGCTGGCAGGACGCGCTCGATGATTTGAAGCGGGCGCAGGAACTGGCGCCGGATGATCCCGAGGTTCAGCGGGGCAATAAGCTTTTCGGACAAATGGGCCCGTTTCTTGCCGATATTCGCGAGCTCGACGCTAGCTTGGCCATCTCGCCGAACGATCCAGGGTTGCTGGCGGACCGCGCGCTGATGTTCCTGCGCAGCGCGGATTTCGAAATGGCATTCGTGGACAGCGAGGACGCGGCCATATTGGGACCCTGGGCGATGCGGCCGAAACTGTTTCAAGCCATCGCCCTCATCAATTTGGGACGATCGGCTGAATGCGAAAAAATCGCGGTCCGGCAAGGCATCCGTCTCGAAGCGCTCACGCCCGAATTTCTGGAAACGATCAGCCGGCTCGACTCAGAAATATCAGTGGAACGCAGCAACGCGGACCTTTACGTGGCGCGCGCCTGGCAACTGAACGAAATCAACCAGCCAGCCCTGGCTTTGCAGGATGCGGAGAATGCGGTTCGATTGGATCAGAAATCCGCCGGAGCGTCCGCCGAGTGCGCCTACGCCCTCAAGAAATTGGGCCGCGCGGACGAAGCCCTGGAGCGAATCAAGCAGGCGACCGACCTGGAAGCGAACTTCTCCACGGCGTGGCAATATCGCGGCGAACTGGAAATGGAGCGGGGTGAAACTTTGTCGGCCATCGAGTCGCTCAGCCACGCGATTGACGCGAAACTGCGCTGCAAAAGCGGGAACAATGTTACCGGCGGCTCGGTCTTCTCGTGAAAGCGGAGCAGGATCGGCGAGCCCTGGCAGAATTGAACACCCAAACGCCAAAATAACCGACTTTGGAGAGTCGTCGAAAGGCGTCCTCGCTTTCAGCAGTGACCTAGGGAAAGCAGGCAAGGAGCGGCGGTTTACAAACCGCCGGGTTATGAGGGCGGTTTGGAAAGCGCCCCTCCTTGGGGTTCACTCGCAGCGGATCCGGAGGACGAGGTCGAATGGCCCTGGAGGGCGACGCTCTGTCGTCGCCCCGTCGGTTACTTGGGCGATGACGGAGCATCGCCCTCCAACATAAAGCCGAATAGCGGTCACTACGGGCCACAAGCGGACGCCGCAGCGCTGCGTCCCTACCTTCACTCGTGACGCAACGCGACAGTCGGATCGACTTTCATCGCGCGGCGGGCCGGGACATAACTGGCGAGAGCTGCGGCCAGGACGAGCAATCCCACGACAGTTGCGTAGGTGGTCACGTCGGAGGCAGGCACCCCATACAGCAGGGATCCGAGCAGGCGCGCCAGACCGATCGAGGCGAGAATTCCGAGCGCGACTCCCGTTAACACCAGAGTGAAGCTCTGGCGCAGGATCATTTGGAGCATGTCGAGGTGCCGGGCGCCGAGCGCCATCCGGATCCCAATCTCGCGCGTCCTCTCCGAGGTGATGTAGGCCATAACTCCGTAGAGGCCCACCATCGCGAGCGCCAGGGCCGAGCCCGCGAAAATGCCGAGCATCACCATGCTGAAGCGGCGGTTATCCAGCGACGCGGACACGATTTCCCGCAGGGTTTGAAATTTCACCGGCATCTCCGAATTCATGGCTCGCGCTTCCAGCCGCATCGCGGCGGTGAACAATGCCGCGCCACCGCGACCGCGCAGGACGATGGAAAACTCCGAGGCAGCTGCCGGCCGCTGGAAGTAGTTCACGTAAACGGTCGGACGGACCTTCGCATCCAGGCCGTCGTCGCGAACATCGCCCACGATCCCCACCACGTGGAGCAAACGCACATCTCCGTCCATGTTCCCAAACTGAAGTTGTTTGCCAATCGCTTCCTCGTTGGGCCAGTAGCGCCGCGCGAGTGATTCGCTGATCAGCGCCGCGTGCGGCGAATCCGGCCCATCCGATTCCTGGAAAAGCCGGCCGCGGACGAGCGGAATTCCCATCACACTGAAATAACCGGAACTGCTGACACGGAATTCCGCGTCGCCCGTTTTGCCGCTGCCGGAAAGGGCATTGAGTTGCTCGCTCAAAGCCGCCATCGTTTGGGCGGGTTTTGCGCCATCCTCGATGATGAATGTGCCGTTTGCGCCCATTCCACTCATCGGTAACGCGCTCACGCCGCCAACCGCGACGGCACCGGGCAACGCACTCAACCGCTCGATCAACTGCTGATAAAACAGCGCCAAACGGCGCTGCGCCGCAGGTTCCTCGGGACCGGGCATCGAGACCGTCATCGCCACGGCGCTCTCCGGCTGAAAACCGGGATCGACGGCCAGAAGTTGTTGGAAACTCCGGCCTAACAAGCCAGCGCCGACAAGCAGCATGAGCGTGAGCGCGACCTGAGCAACGACGAGGAAATTCCGGAAACGCGCACTGGAACGGCTCGTCGATTTACCGCGTCCGGCGCTCTGCAAATCAATTTGCAACTGGCGGTGGGACGAACTGAATGCCGGCACAAGTCCCAGAACCAATCCCGCCAGGAGTGAAACGGCGAGAGTGAACCAAAGCACCGTCATGTCCACCCCGATCTGGCCCACTCGCGGCAGATTTCCGTGATACGCGCCAACGATGAGATCGACGCTCCAGAAAGCGAAAAGGACTCCGAGTACGCCGGCGGCGAGCGTAAGCACAACCGTTTCAGTGACGAACTGCCGCGCCAGCCGCCAGCGCGAAGCGCCCAGCGCGGCTCGCACCGCCATTTCCTGGCGTCGGGCCGTGGCCCGAACGAGGATGAGATTCGCCACGTTCGAGCACGCGATCAGGAGCAGAACGGCGACAGCGCCACAAACGACCAGCAGCACACCACGAACATCTTTCACCAGCCGCTCCCGCAAGGGCGTAAGACCGAAGCTGGCTGCGTCCGTCAGCGTGCCCTGCTCCAGTTTCAGCTGGCGGCCAATCGCACCGATTTCCGAACGTGCCTGCTCGAGAGAAATCGCGGGTTTAACGCGCCCGGCCACTCGCCAGTTATGCGATGTCCGTGAGGTGTTCGGCGGAAAAATCTCGGATGGGTACCAAACATCGGTGCTGGGCGGAAACTCCGTCTCCGCCGGTAATACGCCGATGACGGCAAAGCTGTGATTGTCGAAACGGAGTGTCGTTCCTTCCAGGGTTGTCCGCCCGCCCAGGAATCGCTGCCAATAACCGTAGCTGACTACCGCGATCTCTTTGTTCTCCGCGAGCGAGTCCGAAGAAAACAGGCGCCCGAGGATCGGGGTTACGCCCAGAACACGAAAGAAATCCCCGGAGACGGCAGAGGCATTTGTCCGCACGGGCTCGCTACCGCCCGCGACCGCCTGCGGCCAAGCGGCGTATTGGGCCAGCGCGTCAAAGCTGCGGCTGCGCGCGCGGAGATCATCGACATTGGGCTGGGCAAAAGACATTCCCCTGCCGGTCTCATCCAACTCGCGCAACTCGACGATTCGCTCCTGATTCGGATAAGGCAACGGCCGCAGGAGAGTCGCGTCCAGCACGCTGAAAATCGCGGTCGAAGCACCGATGCCAAGGGCAAGGGTGAGAATTGCGGTTGCGGCAAAACCGGGATGTTTGGCCAGGGAACGAAGCGCGTATTTCAGATCGGCGATCATGATGATTGGGAATTAGAGGGTGGGAGTGCGAAGTCATCCCGAGCGAAGCCGAGGGACCTCGTAGAACTGCGAGGGGCTTCGTTGCTAGTCGAGCGAAGTTCCACGGGGTCCCTCGACTTCGCTTCGCTGCGCTCGGGATGACGGTTGGTTCGCGATCTCATTCGTAGCGCAACGCCACCATCGGATCGACTTTCATGGCGCGCCGGGCCGGGATGTAGCTGGCCAGCAAAGCCGCAGCGCTCAACACGAAAATCACGATCGCATAGGTGGAAACATCGTTAGCGCTCACGCCATAGAGCAACGTCGCCATGACCCGCGTCGCCGCGAGCGCGACCAGGAATCCAAGGACGATCCCGATCGCCACCAGCGTCACGCTCTGTCGCAGGACCATGCCAAGCATCTGCGTTCGTTGAGCGCCCAGCGCCATGCGAATCCCGATCTCTCGCGTTCGCTGCGTGACGCTGTATGCGATCACGCCGTAAATGCCGATGGCCGCGAGAATCATCGCGACGCAGGCAAAAACCGCCAGCAGCATCATGTTGAAGCGCGGCTGGGCCAGTTGCGTCGTGAGCAAGGCCGTCATCGGTCGGAGTTGCGGCACGAACAAATCCTTGTCGATCTCGTGCACGGCGCGTTTCACATCAGCCTGCAATCCAACCAGGTTCGTCGAGGCGACGCGAAGAACGACATCCAGGGTCCGCGTGGGATCCTGCGGAAACGGCACGTACATTTCCGGCCCCGGTTCGCCGGCGAGAGAATCATGGCGCGTGTTCCCCACCACGCCCACCACTTCGGCCGGCGGCGCCCTATTCCCTTCCTGATCGATCATGACCTGCTGCCCGATCGGATTTCGATCGGGAAAATGTTTTCGCACGAAAGCTTCGTTGATCATGACCACGAGCGGCGATTCCCTGGTATCGGCGCGGGTAAATGCGCGCCCGCTCAGGACCCGGATTTTCATCGCCTTGAAGTAGTCCGGTTTCACAATCAGGTAACCGGCCCCGGGATGATTGCCGCGTGGCAAGGGATCGGCGCCACTGACCATGAACGACCGATTACTGACGTTGTTGGACAGCGGCAGCGGATTCGCGCCCCCGGCGGATTCGACCCCAGGAATAGCCGCGATTTTTTCCATGATCGCGTCATGGGTCCGAATTTGCTGATCCAGCTCGGGGTATCTCACCCGGGGCAGCGTCATTGACATGGTCATCAACCGTTGCGGATCGAATCCCGGATCGGCCGCGCGCAGATTAAAGAAGCTTTTGATCAACAATCCCGCGCCCGCGAGCAGGAGGA
>QHMY01000127.1 GCA_003218305.1 Verrucomicrobiota bacterium | reverse complement strand
GCTTTCACAAAGCAACTGGCGAACGATGCGCTTCCGGCTCGCGCCGAGCGCGGTGCGGATGGCGATCTCGCGGCTCCGGGAGGCGGCGCGCGCCAGAAGGAGATTGGCCACGTTGGCGCAGGCGATGAGAAGGACGAGCGCCACCGCGCCGAGGAGGATGAACAAGGCGGGACGCACATTGCCCACGACGTCGGAATGCAGCGAGACCACGGCCGCTCCGGTAAAATTCAGGTTCGTGTCGGGATAT
>QHMY01000189.1 GCA_003218305.1 Verrucomicrobiota bacterium | reverse complement strand
TTCTTTTCGGCCGCGCATGCGGCCAAGGACAGCGGCATTGCGCTTCAACTGGCGAGGGAGATCGGGCTCGATCTTCCGCTTGCGCGCGCGACCAGGGAACAGTTCGACCGCATGGTTGCCGAGGGATTGGGCGAACTCGACAAATCAGGCGTAGCCGAGCTCACCTTCAAGGGTCGGCACAAACATTCCGGCGATCACGTTTGAATCGGCTCTGACAGGATCGACAATCGCGCTTCACCGACGGTGAGCGTTCCATTGCTCAAAATCCGGGCGCGAAGACCGGCGTTATCCTTGAGAAATTCCTTCGCTCCCGGCGCAATGGCGACGTTCATCCATTCGCACGGCGCGCAATGTTGCGTTCCGAGGAATCTGACGCCCTGAATCTCAAACTTCTGGCCGATGAGCGAAAGAACATCGATTCCGGATACGATAACATTGCGGCGCAGCACGCCAGCCGGCTTGTCCTTGATTCCGAAGTTCGCGCAGAGTTTTTCAAACACTTCGGTCGATAAAAATGTCACCTGGCCTTTGTAATTTTCGCGGAAATCAAAATAACGGTCGCCGCGCAGGCCCTGGCCGGCCACGCATTCCACGTTCGGCACTTCGACGAGAGGAAAGTCGCCTGGCGGCCGCCCGTGATGACCGACGAAGTTATGGCCGGGCGAGATGAAGATTTGCCGGATCAGCATCAGACCGGGACGAAAAGCTAGCCGACCCGGAAACGGATTTCGCGGATAATCTTCGCGCCGAAACGCTGTTTCAATTTGCGCAGGATTTCGGCCTTGGAGATTTGCTCGAACTGGTAATGCAAAGCCGGTTGCAGCACCCGCACGGAAAGAACCCCCGCGCGCAAGCTGACCGGCGCTGAATGAGCGGCGATAAATTCCCCGACAATAGTTTTCCAGGCGTCAATAACTTCCGTTTCGCGCAAACGGTCGCTCAATCCGAGCTGCTGCATGAGCTTCGGGAGAAGGTCGCCCGGCGCCTGCCAGCGGTCGGGGCGCATTTTGTTCGCCGGAAGCCCACGCCATTCGGCGATCACGGCGGCGCGGAGCGATGCGTTCATGAAGAAACGCGAACTAGTATTTCCGCCGCATGTTGCTCGGCAGGATGTTCAACTCGGTGCGGTACTTCGCGACGGTGCGGCGAGCGATGGGAATGCCGCGTTCGCTCAGGATCTCGACAATTTCCTTGTCGCTGAGCGGCGAGGAAGAGTTCTCATTCTTAACCAGGTCCAGGATCGCTTCCTTCACACTGGTGTTGCTCATCGATTCGCCGCTGGAAGTCTGGTAACCCGGCGTGAAGAAATATTTCATCTCGAAGACACCCTGGGGCGTGGACATGTATTTCCCGGAGATGGCGCGGCTCACCGTTGTTTCATGCACGCCGACGATGTCGGCGATCTGGACCATGGTCATCGGCTTCAAATGGGCGGTGCCATGATCGAGAAACTCCTTTTGCCGGAGAACAATCTGGTGCGCGATGTTCGAAATGGTTTGTTGCCGTTGATGGATTGATTTGATCAGGAACTTGCCGCTGCGGATCTTGTCCCGGATGTAGTCCTTCACTTCACTGCCGTTCCCGTCCTGCGACATGATGTCCTTGTAGGTATTGCTGATGCGCAGGTGCGGAATTTGTTCGCCGTTGAGAATGACCTGGTATTGGCCGTCGATCTTCTCGACGGTCACATCGGGCAGAACATAATTCTGGGGGGCGGCGGCAAAGATCTGGCCGGGACGCGGGTCCAACTGAGCGATGCTGTTCGCGCATTTCTGAATTTGTTCGACGCTGATCCCCATCCGGCGTGCGATCTCTGGAAAGCGCCGTTTCCCCAGGTCCAGCATGTGGTCCTGGATGATCTTGTATTCGAGGCTGCTCTGTTTTCCGGAGCGCTTCAGTTGAATCAGCAGGCATTCGCGCAAATCGCGCGCGCCCACGCCGGGGGGATAGAAGCTCTGGACGAGCAGGAGCATCGTCTCGAAATCATCCTGCGCGATTCCGGTATTGAGCGACATCTCCTCCGGGTTGACCTGGAGGAAACCGTTGTCGTCGATGTTGCCGATGATGAGCTCAGCGGTCTTTCGGTCGTCCGCGCTCAGAGCAGCCTGGTTGAGCTGTCCCATGAGGTGTTGCTGGAGCGTTTCCTGGGTCGCAATGGAATCGAAGAAGAACTGGCGTTTCTCCTCGTCGTCCTGCGAACGGGCGCTGTAGCTGCCGGATTGCGCCATGTAATCGCGCCACTCGTCGTCCAGTTTTGCCAGCTGATCGAACTCGGCCTTGAACTCTTCGTCGGCCGTCGGGGTGGGCGCTTCCTCGCTGCCGTCGGCGTTGGGCTCGGTGGCAAGCTCCTCGAGGACGGGGTTGGTTTCCATTTCCTGCTGGACCAGGTTCCGCAGCTCGAGCAGGGGCGCTTGGAGGATGAGGAGGCTTTGCTGAAGCTGGGGTGCAAGAACCTGCTGTAACGAAAGGTTTTGCGATTGATGCATCCCCGGGCCGGCCATGAACCGACGCTACAGGTTGGAAGGGCCGAAAAGCAAGCAATTTCCGCGCCGTAACCCTCGTAGAGCGGCAGTTATGCACATGACAAATGACCCCTCTGAGGGCCATTTTCGCAAATCGGGTGCAATTTCAACGCAGCCGAGCGTTTTCCATATTATTGCAACGGGTGGCGTATTCTGGGGGGAAGCGCGACCAAGGCCGCCTCTCACGTTCCCCGTCCAACACAGCGTGAGGGGCGGCACCTTTTTCTAAAGCAATATTTTTAAGACATGTGCGGTCCTGGTTTCTGACCGCACGGCCAGATTCAGAGTGAACCGGGACCGTAGCGAATCGCTGTAGTCTGGGAGCGGCTGGCGAGACTTTTTGAGCGCGACAAGGTCGGGGGCGGAATACGACTTGCTCTGAAGAGAGTCGACCCTTTGCCCTATGAAACGTCTTTCATCTCTCATTCTTCTTCTCTCGCTGGCCCTGCTGGTGGCTGCTCCCGGGGCGGATGCTCCGAGCGCGACCCAGCAGCAGGAGCAGCAGATCCTCGCGGTGGTCAAAGAAGTGCAGGATCAGCAGGCCGCCATCGCCGAAAACCAGGCGAAGATTGATCTGAAACTCGCCACGATCGCCGAATCTCTGCGGGTGGCGCGAATCTATTCCAGCAGAGGGGGAGGCAAGAAGAATTAATATGCGCACCATAACCTCTCTCCTCATCACCTTTGCGCTTGCCTACACCCTCTGGGCGCAGGCGCCGTCACCGGTGGTCATCCAGGCTGCGACGCCGGCGGTCAAAGCTGCGGTGCCTGCGGCCGCTGCAGTCGAAAGTTCCAGTTCTCTTCAAACCGCATTGAAAATGCTGCAGGCGATGAAAGCGGCGAATGAGGAAATGCTTCAGAAACAGGCCGCCACGCAGCAGCAGTTGGACGCGTTGGAAAAAGAAGCGGACCAACTCAAGATTTTCTCGAAGCGCGGCTAGCCTCCGGTTCTGCTCAAAGCCCGGCCAGATCCCACTTGCGGATCGTTTCCTGGATCAGCCGCGCCATTTTCTCATTAACTTTCGTGAAATAGCTTTTCGCCTTCGCGAGGTCGAATTTCGGGTAGCCCTGCCCCTCCTTGTAGAGCGTAATGCTTGAAGGGTTCGGATACGCGCTCCAGGTTCCTGGAGAAGGATTCGCCGTCACCATCTCCTTGTTGTAGCGCTCGGGATGGACCAGCGAGGGATCGATCGCCATGATGAAGGCGTTTTCGTTTTCCGCCGCGTGACCTCCATCCTCGCCGAAGACTTCCATGGTGACGTCGGAGCAGTACGACCACCAGTTCACGACCAGCATTCGCGTGCCCGTTTCGCGGCCCACCTCCTGCACCAGCGCGGTCAGGATCGCAGTCTGGCCGCCGCCGTGGCCATTAATCAGGATGATGTTCTTGAATTTGTTTTTCGCCAGACCCACCAGGACCGCGCGAACATAAGCGCGAAAGGCCTCTTCCGGGACCGTAAAACTTCCCGGATACGCATCCATGACTCCGGTGAATCCGTAGGGGATAACCGGCGCGATCATGGCGTTTAGTTTTGGCGCGATTTCCCTGGCAATGGCGACAGGCGCAATGATGTCGGCGCCATTTGCGGTGACGCCGTGGGGTTCGATTGTTCCGACGGGCAGGAGGACGGTGTTGATCTTTCCGGGCACCAATTCGCGGAACTCCATCCAGTTGATTCGTTCCATTTCCCTGGTGCTCGGCGCAAGTTGTTCCGCGCCGGAGGCGTTGACTGCGACGAGACAGCCAAGAAAAAACATCCAAGGCAACGGCGACCGCCTGAAAACTCGTGAGGCCTCGCGAGCGACATTCATGTCGCCGATATTTTCACAAAGACCGGGCGCTGCCACGTCCGAAATTTCAACGGACTGGACAGGGACCAGCGCGCTACTTTTTGCTCTTCGGTTCTACTTTTCGGTAGAGCGTCGCCATGCTGATGCCGAGCATGCTTGCGGCCTTTTCCCGCGAGCCGCCGCAATGATTCAGCGTGGCGTCGATATATCCGCGTTCCTGTTGCTGAATGAATTCGTCCAGACTCTGGCCAACTGGCATCGCGGCAATCGCCTGTTCGGCTTTCTCGCCTGCCGCGGCGGCCACGATCTGCGGCGGAAGATCGGTTGGCAAGATCATGTCTTCCTCGCACAAGGCGCAAGCGCGCTCGATTGCGTTCTCGAGCTCGCGGACGTTCCCCGGATAGTCGTAGTGGCAAAGAATATCGACCGCTTTGGGATCGATCTTCTTCGGTTCTCCCCCGGACGCACTCGCTTGCTTTTGCAGAAAATGGTTCACCAGGAGCGGCACGTCTTCCAAGCGCTCCCGGAGGGGGGGAATTTCAACCGGGATAACGGCGAGCCGGTAATAAAGATCCTCCCGAAATGAGCCATCCTTCATTTTGCCCTGAAGGACTTCGTTGGTTGCGCCGACCACGCGGACATTCACTGGAACACTCTTGTTGTCGCCCACGCGCCGAACCTCACGCTCTTGCAGGACCCGGAGGAGTTTTGTCTGGAGGGGCGGAGCCATCGAGTTCACTTCATCCAGAAAAATCGTGCCGAGATTGGCCTCTTCAAATAGCCCGCGTTTGTCCGCGACGGCGCCGGTAAACGCTCCCTTTTTGTGGCCGAACAATTCTGATTCGAGGAGGTTTTCAGGCAACGCGCTGCAATTGATCGCCACAAACGGATGGTGCTGCCGGTTGCTGTTGAAATGGAGCCCGCGCGCGACGAGCTCTTTCCCCGTCCCGCTCTCGCCCTGGATCAAGACGGTGCTGTCCGTATCGGCGACCTTGTTGATCAGGTTGTAGACGAGTTGCATCTTTCGGCTGGTGCCGATGATATTTTCGAACCGATAACGATTCTTCAGCTCCTTCCGGAGATAAACGTTCTCGCGCAATGCGGCCTGGTAATCGAGCGCCCTCTGCACCGTCATCTGGAGCTCGTCGATCTTGAACGGCTTGGTCACGTAGTCGTACGCGCCCATCTTCATCGCCTCGACTGCCGTCTCCACCGACGCGTAAGCCGTAATCAGAATGACGGCGGTTTGGCGATGGTGCTCGCGTATATGACGGAGGACATCGAACCCCGTCATCGTTTCCATTTTGATGTCCGCGATGACTACCTGCGGAGCGATCGCATCGAGCTGCTCAATAGCTTTCGGGGCGGAGTTGAAGGGGAAAACCTGGTGTCCCTTGTCGCGACAGAGCGTCACAATCACCTCAACCATTGCGGGTTCGTCGTCTATAATGATTATTTTAGCCATACTCGCAGGGCGGAGAATATTTCAGAATTGAGAAAAGGAAAGCAAAAACGAGAAAACCTGATAAAGGCCTTTAGTGCTGATTTTCACCAGGCTTTTCGGTCAGCGCTTTCTGAATCATTGCGTCTTCTGTCAATTCGGCGCTGCCATTGCTTTTCTTTTTTAGCCATAAGTAGTTTCGGTTGCCAATAAGTTTCGGTCACTCCCACGACGCGTACCAAGCTCCAACTCAATGCCCGAAGCGACCGCTGGCGATTAGCCTAGTGTCGCATGCTTACGCACGAAGTTGTAAACGCTCAGCAAGAGCGCCACGCGCATTTGTGAGTCTCAAGGTCTTTGGAATATCCGAGGCTCTTGCGCCGCGAACGTTTCAATTCCTGCCGAATCGTCAGAAACTCACGCTCGATGGGGGGAGTAATGATTCTCATTACAGAAAATTATTTCGTCCATCTGAGACCCAAATCAGTGGTGGCGATCACTGCAAGCACAGCGCAGATCACGACCGGAAAAGGAATCCAGATGTCTGCTAGATATCGGGAGCAGCAATCAGTGCAGCTCGGCCGGCACTAACGAAGAAGCGCTTCTTCGCCGTTTGCCATCATCCACGGGACAAATCCATCAAAGGCGACAATGGATTCGTAAACGTCTGCACCGCCTTGCGGAAATGGAAGGGCGATCAGGTCCGCGCGAGAACCGGCCCGAATGCTCCCCAGGGTCGCACTTTGGCCCACGGCGTGCGCCCCGTTCACTGTGGCCATCAGCAGCACCTCGCGCGGTGAAATCGATGGTTCCTTGCGCAAGAGTTCACGCATTTCGGCAAAGAGGCTGAGGTTCGAGTTACTCGCCAGGCTGTCGGTGCCCAGGCAAATGTTGAACCCGAGATTGCGTAGTCGCTGCAATTCGAACGCAGAATGTCCAAAAAACGAATGGCTTCGCGGGCAATGCGCGATGTGAAATTTCCTCCCGCTGGCCAGCAGATCGAAATCGGTTTCGGCCAGCTCGTTCAGGTGCGCGAGAATCCAGCGCTCGTCGAACTGATGACACCGGCTGAGGGAGGAAAGCGGCGTCTGTCCTCCGCAATCATCCATGGGGCGCCCGATGCCTTTTAGGAAATCGTAGAGTGGTCCCGCCGCATCCCGGAACATTTGCATCTCCTCGGACGACTCGGCCAGGTGGGTCGTGAGAACAACATCTTCGCGTCGGGCAACCTCTTCACAACGCCGGATCAACTCAGACGAGGCCGTAAATGGCGAATGCGGCGCGAGGCCCCAGTGACTTGCGGGCTTTAGCGACGCAACCGCAAGATCGACCGTCTGCTTTGCCTGATCCGGATTTCGAACGTCGATTAATTCTCCAAACCACCATGTTCGGATCGGCTCCTTGATTTTAGCGGCCAATTCCGGGAACGCCGTCAGATTAAGCAGGGTCGTTGTTCCAAATTTTTGCGCCTCGGCAAACCCCTGATTGATCGACGCGACGTAATCCCCTGTCGTCAGTTTCGCCTTCTCCGCATTGATTGCGCGAATCCAGTCCGTGAATGAAGCCCGCGGCGGGATCCGGCCGCGCAGGCAGGTGTAATCAAGGTGACAATGCGCATTGATTAGCCCGGGAAGCAGGATTTGCTCGCCGAGGTCCAGGATCTGGCCCACGTGGCGGGCTTTCACCTCCTTGAAGCGGCCAATGTCGGCTATTTGGTTTGCGACGATCGCAACCGCAGCGTCCTCGATCGGTTCGCCCACCATCGGCACGACCACGCGCGAACGGATGATTTTCACATCATCCCGAGCGGAGTCGGGGGACCCGGCGGAATCACTGGTGCGTTCCATCTCGGGGCTCTCCGGCTTCGCTCGAAGTATCAGAATCGGCAGAAGCGCCGCACTTCACGATCTTGCGCGCCTCGGCCACCAGAAGGTTGCAGGCTTCCTGGCAAAGCAATGGCACCGTTGGCCGGCCGAGGCCCGTTTGGTCATGGGCCGGATCGAACTTTTCCGGCGGCAAAAGGGTAGAGGCGGGGGACCCGTCGCGGTCCCGTTTCCAAAGAATCGTCCGCAAGCACCCACCGTCGGACCGGCAGAAGCTGCCAACGAGCCCGTCTGCTTCCGGGTCGCTGATCTTCGCCGCCGGACGATACATCCCCGTTTGGCGCTGGAGAGTTTCGCGCAACGGCGTAGTTACCAACCGGCCCCTGTCCCAGGCGAGAAATGCAGCCAGTCGCCCGGGGTAAAAAAGATCGAGCGCGAAATCCAGGGATCGGTGATCCGGCACTGTCAAGCGCCACCCGTGGCGCAGACTCGGAGCCGTCTTGAGCGGGCGATAGTTCCCCGCATCGTCGAAACGCGAGAGTTGAGCGGCATCATCGGCGTTCGCGTAGAGCGCGAGATCGTCTCGCGCCGCATCCTCGTGATGGGTCAAAGCAAATGAGCCATCTTCCCTGGTTGCGATGGAAATCTGTCCGATGCCCGCGGCGCCCGATTTTGCCAGCGCCGCCCTCAGCGCCGTCTCGCTCACGTCAGAGCGCGCGCGATCATGAAAGCCGCGTGTTCGAGGAAGTCGCGATCGGACTCCGTAAACGCGTCCAGCTTTTCGCTCTCCACGTCGATCAAGCCAATTACTTTTCCCGATTCGGTGATGACCGGCACGACAATCTCCGACTGCGTGCTTCCGAACGTCGGCAGATAGCGAGGGTCCTTGTGGACATCCGCCACCATGACCGATTCCTTGGTTTCCAAGGCCGAGGCGGCCAACCCCTGGGTGATGGGAAACCGGGGATAAGCGGGTGGACACTCGCCTGTCTTGCCCATGATCACGAAGTCGCCGCGCACGATTTTGTAAATCCCTACCCAGCGATAATCGCAGGCGGCCCGAATCATCTCCGCCATGCTGCACAACTGATGGGGGTCGCGGGCCCCGGCCAGGACGTAGGCGCCGAGCTCCTGGAGTTTCTTCGTGCGCGTCGCTTCCATTTATTATCGTAACTGCCCCGGCGAAAATTACGAGGCCGATTCTACTTCCTGCCCCTGAGTTTCGAAAGAAGCGGCCTGTTCGATAATCACCTCGGCAAACTTCGGATCGGTGCCGATCGCTGTCGAGTAAAAGAGCGACCTTCCCTGGATCTGATGAGGATTACCGTCTTGTCCATTCCGCTCTTGGGACCTGATCCCGAGGAGTGCAGGAATGTCTTCATCGCTGTGCAGTCCGTCGGAAACGAAAAACGGCACCACCACCACATTCCGCGTTCGGGTCAGCTTGAGCCAATCCGCCACGAGAGGCGGCTCTTCCATGTAAACGTTGAGCACAGCCGCGTAACGGTTGAGCCCGCGAATAATTCCGGCCTGATGTTTGGCGGCCGCCGCACTGTTGTCATTCAGGCTGGTGCCGTGTCCCACCACGAGCAGCGTCGTTTCTGCCTCCGGAATGCCCGGCGCCACCTCTCGCGCGCGCTGGAGGAGCAACTCGCTCATTCGCTCATGGCTGCCCGCTGGTTTGCAATACTTCCAAGCCTGGCCGCTCTTCCGGTGAGTTTCCGGTCCGGTCAATTCCAGCTCCCGAGGAACCACCGTTCGGGTGAAGTAACCCTCGCTGATGAAGTTTGGGACGACATAAACGTCGCGGATTGTCTCGTCAGCAAAATAAAGAAGCGCGTCTCGGAGGCTTGGCTCTTCTTTCCAAAAGCAGCACGCAACCTCCGAAAAAATTCCGCGCCGCCGAATCTCGGCGCCGTGCTGGAGCGTGGGCGCGCTCGAGTCGGGGTTCACGGTCGAGCCGTGGCCGACGATGAGCAGCGCGCTGGTGGAGCTGGAGATCATGGGATTATCGGGAAAGGGGAAACGTCCAACGTCCAACGTCCAACGTCCAACGCCGAATTAAGGCAGGTCATCCTGAGCGGAGGCCGCTCCGGCGGTCAGAGTCGAAGGACCCCGCGGAACGTCGCTCGACATGCCACGGGGTCCCTCGACTTCGCTCGGGATGATGGCTAATTTCACAGCATGCGCTTCCGCACTTACAAAAACACTGATCTGCGCGTCAGCGAGGTCGGGTTCGGCCTTTGGACAATCTCGACCGGCTGGTGGGGCCAATTCACGGAAGGCGAAGCGATCGCGCTCATGCACAAGGCGTTCGATCTTGGCGTCACCCTGTTCGACGCCGCCGATACCTATGGCAACGGCCTGAGCGAAGAGCTGCTGGCGAAAGCATTTCCGAAGCAGCGCGATGAGATCGTGATCGCAACGAAGGTTGGCTACGATTTTGTCACGCACGGGGAAACGCGTGGCCGTGGCCAGCGCGAGATCCCGCAGGATTTTTCACCGGACGCCATCGTGCGCGCGACCGATGCGGCGCTCCAACGCCTGAAGACCGATCGAATCGACCTGCTCCAACTGCACAATATCCGGATGGAACAAATCTACGACGACGCCCTTTGGACGACGCTCGACCGATTGAAGGAGAGCGGGAAAATCCGTTGCTCGGGGATTGCGCTGGGGCCGGCCGTGGGCTGGCTTTACGAAGGCGTTAATTGCATCCGGGAACGGAATGTCACAAGCGTGCAGCATATTTACAACATGCTGGAGCAACATCCCGGACGCGCCATGCAGGACGCCGCGACCGAAGCCGGCAAGGACACGATGTTTCTCATTCGCGTCACCCATTCATCGGGCATGCTCGAAGGAAAATATACTCCCGAGACGATTTTTCCTCCGAACGATCATCGGAACCACCGTCCCCACAGCTGGCTTTTGAACGGGGTGAAAAAGATCGATCGCCTGCGTTTTCTCGAAAGTACCGATCGAACGCTCGGCCAGGCGGCATTGCAGTGGCTGCTCCACGACGAACGCGTCGCCTCGACTCTGCCGAATATTTACGAAGAGGCGCAGCTGATCGAGTTCGCGAAAGCCCCTTCCTGCCCGCCGCTCACGGACGAAGAAATGAAAAGAATCGACGAGCTTTATGCCGACAATTTCGGAGTCGAGCGGGAAGAGCCGAAGTTCAAGGGGACGATGGAACTCCCGGCCGCTGCTGAAGCCGCCGCGGTGTAGATAGTTGCCTGTCATCCCGAGCCGCGCAGACGGCGAAGGACCCCGCAGTCGCACCTCGCGCCATCGAAAAACATGTTGGCCTCTTCCGAGGGCCATGTGTTATCCGACGCGGAAGCGGCTAAGGCAGTTGTGAGGTCCCTCGCCGTCTGCGCGGCTCGGGATGAAAAATGGGGACCCGCTCGCCCTAATCCGATTCGTCTTCTTCGGCCCGCTCCGCGCGGGGTGGGCGCTTGGTGTTGGCGTTCTTGTTCTTGTAAAGGTCTTTCAGGATCGTCGCGATTAGCGGTGCGGCGTGCGATCCACCGTGAACATTCGCGCCGACATCCCCTTCGTAAACCGCGGCAAAGGCATAGAGCGGATGTTCCGCCGGTACGAAACCGGCAAACCACGCCGCCGTGCGCTCCTTCGTCTTGGGCCCCCACTGCGCAGTCCCGGTTTTTCCGGCTACGTCCACGTTTTCCAAACTAGCCTGGTGAGCGGTGCCACTGCCGCCATTCACGACGTTGACCAGCCCGGTCCGCAACTGCTCGATCGTATCGGCCGAAGCGTTGAGGGTCTTTTTCGCGCGCACCTGGAAGGCGGTCACGATTTCGTTATCAACCGTTTGGACCTGTTGCACGAGGCGGGTCTGATAAAACGTTCCGCCGTTGCCGATGATCGCCATGGCCTGCGCCATCTGAAGCGGCGTCACCAGACAATCGCCCTGGCCAATCGAAAGATTCGCGATATCGCCATTGAGCAATTTTCGGCCATGCGTGGCTTTCATGTACTGATCGTTGGGCACGCGGCCCTCCAACTCGCCCCGCAATGGAATGCCGCACTTCATCCCAAAACCAAGCCGCTGCGCCCACGCCAGAATTGGGTCGGCGCCGATTTTGATGCCGACTTGATAAAACCAGGTGTCGCACGATTCGGTGAGCGCCTGGACGAAATTCAACGGACCGCGGCCCGTCTTCTTCCAATTGTGCATGACGGTGTTGCCGATTTGCAACGCCGCCATGCAGTCGAATTCATCGTCCGAGCGAACCGATCCGCTCTCCAGGGCAGCGATGCCGACGGTGACCTTGAAGACGGACCCGGGGGGATACGAAGAGCGAAAGGCGCGGGGCAGCAGCGGAATGTCAGGGTCGTCCTGTAATGCTTTGAATCTCTCGGCGGAAATGGTCGGAGTGAAGGTATTCGGGTCGTAGGTGGGCCAGGAGGCCATGGCCAGGATGTCGCCGTTATTGGGATCGATCATGACAATCGCCCCGCGCTTTGCTTTCGCTTCCAGGGATTTTTCGGCCAGTTCCTGTAACCGAAGGTCGAGCGTGGTCACGACCGTGTGGCCCGGTACCGGAGGAGTCACGATTCGCTCCGAGGTCTTGCGGCCATCCTGGTCGAACGTGATTTTGTATTCACCGTGCTTGCCGGTCAGGACCTGGTTGAATGTTTGCTCCAGCCCTTCTCGTCCCTCTGTTTCCGGCCAAAGGACTTCGTGGTTGTCGATGATGCCATCCGGGTTCCGGCCAGTCTTCCCGCTGTATCCGATGATCTGGCCCGCGACTTTCCCATTCGGGTAAGTGCGCACGTAGAAGGGGCGCAGCGCGATGGCGGGCGGTAAGCGGTCCTTCACCGCATCGTATTCGGTCGAGCTAAGATTTTGCACGATCTCGAAAGGAAGAACGCCGCGGTTCCGATAATGGCGCTTGATCAGATCGTCCGAAATCTTAAGCGATCGTCCCAATAATTTTTCCACAGCCCGAATTTTTTCGTGGGCGAAGCTGAGTAGCTGGGCATCGGAAAAATCGAGCGGGGTCGGGTAATTGAGGGCGAGACTGTAACTCAGCCGGTTTTGCGCGAGCGGCGCGCCGTTTCGATCGGTGATCTGACCACGCGGCGCCGGGATATCGAGGACATAGGTGCGGGCCAGTTTTTGCGTCTCGAAGGTCGGCACGATCGTTTCCTCGAAGGGCGTGGCGCCGGAGGCGGGCGCGGGACTTTCCGTTTGCGCGTCACTCTGAGGCGCGGCGAGAAAGCACGCCGCGAGGAAGCAACCAAACAGGAACGGAGAGGCACCCCGGAGATTCACAGAAGCAACTGTGGTGGCGACGCCGTTATCGACAAGCGGAAATACAGGGCCAGGAGCCGCGCTTTGCCAACCACCGTCAGAGTACGTTGGCGCGGTAACGAGGCTTGCTGCGACTAATGCCGCTCGAGAAATCGGTGGACCTCTTCAGCCAGCTTCGGTCCGATGCCTTCCGTGGCAGCGATTTGCTCCACGGTCGCCTTCCGGAGTCGTTTAACCGAACCGAATTTGCGCAGGAGAAGGTTCTTGCGGTTCTGGCTCACGCCCGGGCAATCATCGAGAATACTTTCGCCGATGCGCTTCTTCATCAGGAGCTGGTGGTAGGTGTTGGCGAAACGATGCGCTTCGTCTCGAATGCGCTGGAGCAAGCGCAACGCACCGGAGTCAGGCGGAAGGACGAGCGGCAGCGCGCGCCCGGGCCTGTAAATCTCCTCGTACTCTTTGGCGAGCCCGATGATGGGCAGTTCGTGTAAGCCAAGCCGTTGCAGTTCCCGGCAGGCAGAGGAGAGCTGTCCCTTCCCACCGTCCACGATGATCAAATCCGGCAACCGAACGGCGAAGGATTTCGGATTTCGGATGGCGGATGGCAAATTGGCTTTCGCCAGGCGATCGGCGATTTCGGCTGGATTCTCCTGCGAAAATTCAACGGCACTGAGCGCGACTGCCTCCTGCTCACTATCGGGTTTCCGGTTTCCGGTTTCCGCAATGGACCCGAGCACCCGTGCGTACCTCCGCCGCACCACCTCCGCCATGCTGGCAAAGTCATCCTGGCCTTTCACGCTCCGGATCCGGTAACGGCGGTAGTTATCCTTGTCGGGCACTCCATTGCGAAAGCAGACCATCGAGGCCACCACGTGGGTGGTTGAAATGTTCGAGATATCGAAGCATTCCATGATAGACGGGAGGCGCGTGAGCTGGAGCGCATCCCCCAGGGCCTTCACGTCGCTGACGGGGTCGATCGAGCTTGGCAAAGTGTGGCGGGTGAATCGCCGCATTGGTTTCGTCGTGCGGCGCAAATCCTCCAGCATGTTGCGCAGCTCGGCGGCTTTTTCGAAATCCAGGTTCTCCGCCATCTTGCGCATCTCCACTTCGACGGCCGCGATCAGCTCGCGCGAATGTCCCTCCAGGAAATCGCAGGCTTGCGCGATGCGCTCGCGATACAGCTCCGCGCTGATTTCACTCAGGCGCGTCGGAACCTGATACGTCGCCGATTTCAATTCGCGCTCGGTTGGCGAGCCCCGGCCAAACGTAAGAACGCCGAACTTCTTGCGCATGAAGTTAAGCGTTTGCCGCAAAGCGCCGGCGTGCGCGTACGGACCGAAGTAACGGGCCCCGTCGTCCTTCTTGAAACGGGCCAGGCGAAACCGCGGCCACTCCTCGGTCGGATCCACTTTGACCACGAGGAAGCGTTTGTCGTCACGAAACGAAATGTTGTAGCGAGGCCGGTAATCCTTGATCAGCTTGCCTTCGAGCAGAAGCGACTCGGGCTCGCTCTGCACGGTGTGGATCTCGAAGTCCCAGACTGCGTCGAGCATGGCGCGCGTCTTGATGTCGGCCTGGGCCAGCTTGGAGGGCATGAAATAGGAGGCGACGCGTTTGCGCAAATCCCGCGCTTTGCCCACGTAGATCACCCGATTGAACCGGTCCCGCATCAGGTAGACACCGGGCTTGTGCGGCACCTCGTGCACTTTCTTGCTCAGGTCGGGTTTTTCTTTTTGGGCCACGTATCCTTACTGTTGCGCCGAATCATGAAAACCTTCAAGGAGCGGCGGTTTGAAACCGCCGGCGGAAAACAACGGCGATTGCAAATCGCCGCTCCTTGAGGCGTTTCCTCCTTGCCGCGAGACTGGGACATGTTCGATGTGGCGATCGTGGGCGGTGGGCCGGCCGGAGCCAGCTGCGCAGCTTTTTGCGCCGGCGCCAGGTTGCGAACGCTCTTGCTGGAGCGCGAAGTCTTTCCGCGCGAAAAAGTCTGTGGCGATTGCCTGAACCCGGCGTGCCGGCCAATCCTGGAACGGCTCCAATTAGCGGAAAGAGTTTGGAGTTTGCCACATGGCGTGCTCGATCGCGTCGAATTCATGGGGATCGGCGGCCGGACCCTGACGGTGGCTCTGCCTGTTGGGGACGGAGCGGAGATCGCCGTGAAACGCAGTCTCCTCGATCAACTCATCATGAACCGGGCGCGCGAACTCGGTGCGACCATTCACGAAGGAACCACTCTGACCGCTTTGACGCGACCCAACTCGGTCGCGGGAAACTGGACGATCACTACGGCGGACAGAACCTTCGAGTCTCGCACCCTGGTTGCGGCGGATGGCCGAAACTCGACTGTGGCCCGGCTTTGCAACCTGCTCCCGAAAGGGGCGCGAGAGCGTGTCGCTTTGCAAACGCATTTGCCGTTGCCCGACGGCTTCGGAAACCGTGTGGTCCTGCAATTTTTGCCGGAAGGCTATTCGGGCCAGGCTCCGGTGGGCGACGGCGAATTGAATCTGTGTCTGGTGAGTGGGCCGCGCAAAATAGCGGCTCTGCGCCATTGGGCGGAAGCGCGATTCGGAATTTCGCCCGGCCATTCCTGGCGCACGATTACGCCACTGACGCGGGCGCCTATCGCTCCGGCGAATCCTTCGCTTCTTCTGGTGGGCGACGCGGCCCGCGTTGTCGAGCCGTTCACGGGGGAGGGAATTTATTACGCACTCGCATCTGGCGAGCTGGCGGCCGGCGCGATCATTGCGCGACACCAGGGTCGGGCGGAAACCGAGGTCGCCGCAGCTTACTCTGCTGCGCACGACGCGCTTTACCGGGGCCGGCTTTGGATCAATAGCCTGGCGCGCGCCGCTGTATTATCTCCGCGGGTCGCTTCGACGTTTTTGGAAGTGGCGCGGTTTCAACCAGCGCTCCTTCGGCTTCTCACGAAAAGGATCGTGCAGTGATTCGGCTGGTCGTGGAATGCAAGCGTCAAGGAGCGGCGGTTTACAAACCGCTGAACCGAAAAGCAGAAGGCGGTTTGGAAAGCGCCTCTCCTTGGGTCGGCAAGGGCAGCGTCGCTACGTCTGACGACAGGCCTTTACCGTATTCGCCATCAGCATTGCAATCGTCATCGGACCGACTCCTCCCGGAACAGGCGTAA
>QHMY01000003.1 GCA_003218305.1 Verrucomicrobiota bacterium | reverse complement strand
CGTGGTCCAGCCAAGTGAAAGCCAAAACTCCGGCCGCGTGTAACCGCCGGCCTCCATGAAAGCGAGGTACTCACCGTTCGTGACCAGGCGATTGGAGAGCGAAAATGCCGGGATCAGTGCCCGATGGCGCGGTCCTTCGTTATCGTAGGAAAAGCCTTCGCCTTCGTGGCCAATCCAGGCGGTCGCTTCATCGAACTCGACGAACTGCTGCGGCGCCACCGGGCCGGTCGCGGGCTCGATGGCATCAGGCTGAAACACGGGGTAGAGCGGGTTTTGGGAAAAGACGTGCTTGATGTCGGTCACCAACAATTCCTGGTGCTGTTGCTCGTGGTGCAGACCGAGAGTGAGGACGGGTTCGATTTCCTCCAGGAGCGCGCCGTCGGCCTGCTCGATCAATTGGATCACGCATTGATCGATCGATTCCCGGAACCGGTACGTTTCGGCCACGGTGGGGCGTGAGATCAATCCGCGGAGATCGCGGCGGTGCATGTCGCCCGCGGCATTATAGTAGGAGTTGAAAAGATAGGCATACTGCGGAACCTCGGAACGGTAACGCGGCATCCAAACCTTCACGATGAAGGTCTCGAAGAACCAGCTGGTGTGCGCGAGATGCCACTTCGTCGGACTGACGTCCGGCATCGATTGCACAACGTAATCTTCCGGCTCCAGGTGCCGGCACAACTGCGCGCTGAAATTGCGGACCTGGCGGAATTGTTCAACCAACCGCCGCGACCGCGCGCTGGAGGTACCCGGCATGGAGTCAATTTCCATGCGTCCGGGTGCTTCTCCGGCCACGAGGGTTTCGGTCGCTTTCAACCAGTCAGCCCTCTTGTTGTTCGCGCTCTTCCCGGCGAGCCTCCAGCATTTGATCGTGCGCGGCTTCTTCGATTCCGTCGCCTACGAGTTGCTCGCCGAGAGTCTCGTCGTCTTCCGTCCGATGCGCGCGGTGTCCCGTGGAAGAGGCCACCACGTTCCATTCCTCGACCACCTCGGCATTCTCCTCCGTTTCCTCGGGAGCGGTATTTTCCTGGGCGCCAAGTAATTCCCGCCGGGCCTGGTCCCAATCCGCGTCCGTGAATTCCTCCGGGTTGCGTCCGGCGATCAGTGCGATCTCCCTGGCTCGATGCTCCACCGCATCCGGCGATGCCACTCCGAGTCCATTACCGTGCACGCTGATCTTTCCCGTCGGGGGATGCGATTGATCGTTCATAATATTAGTTCGTAACGCGAACACTCGTTGTCCGCATGAGACATTATTTATCTGGATGGGAGGGGAAGCAATCAAATGCGCAGGATTCTGTTAAGTGCGAAAACCGCCTGGGGCAATTACACTGCGGCATGAAAGGAGAGGCGCGTATCTTCCAGCGCGAAAAGGGCGGCGTCGTTGCTTTTAACGAGTACGGCGACCCGCAAGGCGCGCCGGTCATTTTTTGCCATGGCTGGCCGAGCTCGCGCACCATGGCGGAATTGACCGATGAAGCGGCGGAAAAACTCGGCGTGCGCATCATTTCGCCCGACCGCCCGGGAATTCGGGACTCAACGTTTCATCCGGGCCGGACGCTGCTCGATTGGCCGCCGTTGCTGATTGAACTAGCGGACCATTTGCGGATCGACCGGTTCAGGATCCTTGGTATTTCCGGAGGTGCCCCATATGCCTATGCGGCCGCCTGGGTGATTCCGGAAAAGGTGAAAGCGATTGCCGTCGTGAGTGGAGCGCCGCCTATTGCTGAGCTCGAGGACCGCAGTGGGTTGCTCAACTTCTACAACAGAATCCTGGACCTGCGCGAATCATCGCCGGGGTTGGTTCGGGCGCTTTTTCACGTCGCGCGTCCGTTTGCACGCGTGAAGCTGCCCATTCGCATCCGTCCGCTCTTGCTCAAGGTTCTCCAGCCGTGCGATGCGAATGTCCTGCGGGATTCGAAATCCTTTGAGGCGTGTTTTGAGAGCGCCCGGCAGGCATGGCGGGCGTCTGCCGCCGGGGTCATGGCCGATGCCGATATCTATGCGGAGCCCTGGGGCTTCCGACTCGAGGACGTCCACGTGCCTGTTCGGCTTTGGCACGGAAAAAAAGACCGCACGTTTGCCTTCCGTCTCGCGGAGCAAATCGCAGCGCGTCTTCCGAATTGCGAGTTTCATCTTGTCGATGACGCTGGCCACTACTCGCTTCCTATCCGCCACATCGAGGAGATTTTGCGAGACTTGATTGAGTAGGACGAGCCACCGTCGGGCCGAAGCACTTTTCGCGTGCGCGTGGCGCAGGCTCAGCCGAAACTCTCCGGTGGAAGATTTCACTGCAGGCGCCACTCATAATCAACCGGCGCACCGGCAATCGTCGATCGATCCGAATTTCGACGCTCGCGTCCGCCAGCTGGTGGCTGATTGGGGGGCGGGAAAATCTCCGGAGCTGATCGAAGAGATGATCATCACGGCGCTAAAGATGGCGCGTGACGGAATGGGGACGGGCGACCTGAAGCTGATGAACCGGTCGTTCAAGGAAATGCGATACGCCGCCAAGGTCTTCGCGGGGTACCGCCAGTTCCGGAAGGTCTGTGTTTTCGGGTCGGCCCGGACGCCTCCGAGCGAAGCGCAATATGAGGTGGCGGAAGAATTCGCTCGCGAGATGGTGGCCCAGAATTACATGGTAATCACCGGTGCCGGCGACGGCATCATGGGGGCCGCCCAAAGAGGCGCAGGGCGCGAACACAGTTTTGGCCTCAACATCCGGCTGCCTTTTGAACAACACCCGAACGCGATCATCGAAGGCGACGCCAAGCTGATCAATTTCAACTACTTCTTCACCCGCAAACTCAATTTCGTGAAAGAAACCCACGCCTTCGCCCTCTTTCCTGGCGGGTTTGGCACAATGGACGAGGCCTTCGAAGCGCTCACCCTGATGCAGACGGGCAAGGCACGGGTCATTCCGGTGGTGTTGCTCGACCGGCCTGACGGCACTTATTGGCAGACGTGGATGAAATTTCTAACCGAGCACCTGTTCGAGTTCGGCTACGTCGACTCGGACGATTTTCACCTCTTCAAGATCGTGCCGAACGTAGCTGCGGCGGTGCAGGAAATCGTCCACTTCTACAGCGTCTATCAATCCTCCCGCTGGGTCGGCGAACAGCTTGCGATCCGCCTCAGCCGGAAGATTTCCGATCAGGCGGTGGCGGCGCTCAATCAGGAATTTCGCGATATTGTGCGCACGGGTGAAATCGTTCAGGGGAGCGCCCTCCGTCAGGAGAAGAACGAGCCCGAAATTTGGGACCTGCCGCGATTAGTTCTCACTCCCCACCGCCGAAGTTTCGGCCGCTTCCGTCAACTGATCGATGCGATCAACGCCGCGGGTATTGACGCGACCGGGCCAGGCGCCTAATCAGAAAACCGGTGCCCGCTGCCGCGAGCACTTCTACATCTAAGCGGGCGGGGCCGCTTCGCGCTTTTCGAGAATGTAATCGTGAATCGTGTCCACGGTCCGGAGGGCTTTCGCCGCGACTTCGGAATTCGGGACGCCGACGCCAAAAGTCTTCTCCATGCTGACCACGAGCTCAAGGGCATCGATGGAATCGAGACCAAGGCCACCGGGTCCGAAAAGGGGGAGGTCATTGCCGATTTGATCCGCCGTCGTCTGAAGCATCAGATTTTTCACCAGCATTTCCTTGATCTGGGTGCGGAGATCGGGCTCGGACATCGTGTGTGGTTAGCGCAAAGGCGCGGAAACGTCCTCCCGCGCGAGTCGCGACTCTGTCGCAACGCCGGGCAAAGTCAACTGCTGCGGGCGTTAGACCTGACCGGAGTGGTCGCCGGGGACGCGAGACTGGTCGGAATCCCGCCGAAGGTCGCTTGCGGTCGAGGCGGGCGGGGCGTTTTCAATCCTCGGAACGGTGGCGGCGGGTGCGCGGGTGTCTCCCTTGGCCACATCCGTCTTGCCGGCGGTATGAAGCTCGTCGGTGAATTCGTCCTTGGCCTTCTGGAATTCCTTGATGGCCGAACCCATGCCGCGGGCCAGCTCCGGCAGTTTTTTCGCGCCAAACAGAACGAGAATGATCAGGAGGATGACGATGAGGTCCGGTCCCCCCAAATTCATGATGCTGGCCAAGAGGCTCATAGGTGAGACAAAGCATCTGCTCATCAGCCCAAGTTGCAAGGTATTTCATGGGTGACGCGGTCGCGCCCCCTGTGTCAGAGTGCGCAGCCAGCGCCTGCTGGCCGCCGTGTCATGAAACGTTCCACCGAGGCTCGAACCGAATCCAAAGGTGCCTTTGCGGCTCGGCTGGGCCAACAGATTCGATCATTGGTCGACAAGCAATACCGCCGCGCCTATCGGAACCTTCGGCATCTGCCGCGGCTGG
>QHMY01000002.1 GCA_003218305.1 Verrucomicrobiota bacterium | reverse complement strand
CAGACCATCGCTCCGACCGCCTGGAACGACATCGCCAAGGGAATGCTCGATTTCAGCGACTTCCCGGGTCTCCCCTTGCGCACGATCATCAAGACCAACGGGAAGGAAGTCGTCTGCACGATCGTCTCAATCAAACAGGACCTGTTGAGCGACATGGAATTCGCTGTGCCCCGGGATTTCGAGGAGCTGAAAGTTCCCAATCTTCAGGACGTGTTTTCGGAAAAGGCGTCCGTCCCTTCGAGAAAGCCGTGACGGCTGAACCTCGGTCGCCGCGCTCGGCTCCGCGGTTTGTTCTCGCTTCCGGTTCGCCGCGCCGCCGTCAATTACTGG
This sequence comes from Verrucomicrobiota bacterium, assembly GCA_003218305.1. Classification (GTDB taxonomy): domain Bacteria; phylum Verrucomicrobiota; class Verrucomicrobiia; order Chthoniobacterales; family UBA10450; genus AV80. The sequence continues at coordinate 3,861 of QHMY01000002.1, read as the reverse complement.
AAGAAGGGGGCTACGTGTTCGAGATCGCTTCGCCTCAAGTCGAGGAAGTTTCTTTCGGATGGCTTACCATCCGCGAGTTGACCGTCTGCAACGCGACGCGCAAGGCCTGGTCCGCGGCTCAAATTTTCCCCGGTGCGGTCGTGCTCGGCGCCGATACCCTTGTCACCATCGACGATCGCGTACTCGGAAAACCGGTGGACCTCGATGATGCCGCGAGAATTCTGCGGCTCCTGAGCGGGCACTCGCACGAAGTCTGGACGGCGGTTTGTCTCTGCCACCTGGCACGGGGCAAGTCGCACAGTTTTTGCGCCGTTTCCCGGGTGAAATTTCGTAACCTGACGGATCACGATATCCAGGACTACTTCGCGAAAGTAAATCCGTTGGACAAGGCGGGGGCCTACGCCGCGCAGGGACACGGCGAGGAAATCATCCAGCGGATCGACGGGTCGTACACCAACGTCGTCGGTTTGCCGATGGAGTTAACCGCACGCCAGCTCGGCGCTTACGGAATCACTGCGCGCTGAGGCCGCTTTCGCGGCAGCAAACTTCCAGCTTGTTCCCGTCCGGATCTTCGAAAAACACGGCGTAATAGCCGGGGCTGTAATCCACGCATAGCTCCGGGCCTTCGATGTTTTTCCCGCCTGCTTTGCGGACGACTTCAGCCACTTTATCGACGTCGGCGCGGCTCTCGGCCCAGAACGCGATGCGGGTTCCGTTCGGCTTGTGATCAGAGTCTTCTTCGAATCCAAAAAATTCGACCGGCGTCTTTCCCGCAGGCTGAAACTGACCCCATTCCTCACCGCTCTTGTCGACCTTGAAACCAATTGCAGGTAGGATTTGAGCGTAGAAACGTTGGGCAATTTCCCGATTTCTGACCCGGAGATCGATGTGATCAAAAAGGCGTTTGCTCATGCCTGATTCTTTCACGACTTCAGCAAGGTTGTCTACCGGCAGAGCCTTGTGGGTATGATTATGGTCGAGCGGGATTTCGATCAGGCGAGGGGCTTGGCGGCTTTAGCACCCGCAGGGTGCGCCGGAATAAAGCCCGGAGCGAGCAGAGCGAGCTCCGGGATATTAGTTTAAGTGTTCAAGCCCCGGAAGGGGCGACGGAATTGTCGGCCCGAATATGGGCGTTTCATGCGCCGCCGCGGGCGGCGTCCGTCACCCCTATTCAGGGGTTCAGGGATTCGTTTTTCAATTCCCCGGAGTTCCGCTGCGCTTCACTCCGGGCTGTACTCCGTCGCACCTCCGGCGCTCTGCGAACGCTACAGATATGCTCCAGACAACCTTTTTGGGCTTCCGCATTTGAATCGCTTCGGCGCAATATTGGCGTCGAATTGAAGGCAATAATTCTCTTCGGCTTTTTCGCGCTGACGGCTCCGGTGCTGGGCGGCCTCGAAAAGTATTCGAGCCTGGTCCGGGCCGATTCAGCGCCGGCGACCTCTGCACCGCCTCGCCGCGGTGTCAGAATCACTTATCTCGGGACAAACGCTTATCTGTTCGAGACCCGCGACACCACGCTGCTGGTCGATCCCTACTTTTCGCGACAGAGTTTATTCCGGATGGCGTTCCGACTTCGACCGGTGCCCCGGAACGACTTGATTGCCCGATGGCTCCAAGGTCATCCGAAGGCCGACGCCATTCTCGTCACTCACGGACACGTCGATCATCTTTACGACGCGCCCCAAATTCTGCGGCAGACGGGAGCGAGATTAATCGCCTCGCCCACGAGCGTAAAGCTGGTGGAATCGCTCGGGGTGCCCGCGAGCCAGACGCGCCCTGTCCTTCCCGGGCGGACTCTATCGGTGAAGAATGCCATTATTCGCGTTCTGCCGGCGCAACATGACCGCCTCTTCGGCGCCGTTCCATTTGATGGCCCGTTGCAGCGGCTTCCGCCGGAAAAAATAAGTGACTGGGTCACAGGCGTTCCACTCGCCTTTATCATCGAGATGGGCGGAAAGCGCATCTTCATCAATTCCGGTGGGCGGCCGAATGACGTGGTTTCCACGAATGGGCGGCCCGTCGATCTCGCGATTCTCGGGGTGGCCGCGCGCGATTCGATTCAGGCCGTTTCACCCTTCCTCGCGCAGTTGCGCCCTCGCTACTTCCTGCCGAGCCACCAGGACGACTTCTTTCGGCCGCTCGAACGCGGCTTTGTTTTTCTTCCGTTCACCGATTTTCCCGCGGTGCGGGCGGCGGCTTCAGCCAGCTCCAGCCAATTGATTTTGTTGGATTACTTCCGGCCATGGACCCTGCGCTAAAAGCTCCGCCACCGCGTTTCGCCCTGGCCGTCACGGCCCTCGCTCCGGTCGTGCCCCAGTTGCTCGGAACCGCCTTCAACATCTGGTACAATCTCGCTGTTGTTGGACCGCTGCTTGGCAATGAGGCGCTCAAAACTCGCTTCCTTCAGACCTGCATCGTCTATAACGCGGTCGTCTATCCGGTCGCGCTCTACCTGTGGCTTCGGCAGGTTTTCTCCCTTGGGCCCGTGGTGCGAACACTGCACGGCGGTCGCGAACCCGATGCGGCGGCGCTGTTGAAGGCGCGCCGCGGGACAATCAACCTTCCGTGGCGGATTGCGGAGATCTCTGGAGCGGCCTGGTTGCTCTGCGTTCCCGTTTTTCTGATCTCACTGGGCGCGGCCGGCTCGCTCGATCGCCAATTGCTTTGGCATCTGCCAATCTCGTTTCTCGTCTCCGCATTCATCTCCGTAACCAACAGTTTCTTCCTGGTGGAACTGGCGAGTCACTGGGGACTGTTTCCTGTCCTTTTTCGCGATGCCCGCGCCGATCTCACCCCGGGAGGGCGGGCGCTTTCGTTGCGCGGCCGTGGCCTGCTCTGGGCGATTTCCGCGGGCATTTGTCCAATCGGCTCGCTTCTTCTCCTAAGCTTTGCGCCGCCCGCGCCGGGAACGGACCCGGCCTGGTTCGCCGTTTTCGTTGGCACCGTCGGGGTCGCGTTCGGTCTTTGCACCGCGCTGATGATCAGCCGTCTCGTCTCGGAGCCGATCGACCAGTTGCGTGCTGCGGCTCAGGGCGTGTCGGAGGGCCGGCTCGATGCCAACGTCGATTTGCGGCGGGCGGACGAGTTCGGGCTTCTCATCGCGGAGTTCAATCACATGCTGCACGAGTTGCGCGAGAAAGAGCGCCTTCGGCAAACCTTCGGATTGCACGTCGGCCGCAAGACCGCGGAGCAAATTCTCGCGCGCGATCCTGGCCTCAGCGGAGTCGAGCAACTCATCACGATCATGTTCGTGGATATTCGTTCGTTCACCCAGCGGACGGCCAATTTGCCGCCGGGCGAAACGGTTCGCATGCTGAACGAGTTCTTGCGCGTCATGGTCGACGTCGTGGAGACGCGCCACAATGGCATCATCAACAAATTTCTTGGCGACGGTTTCATGGCTTTGTTTGGCATTGGCGCGGATGCCACTCATCACTCGGACGAAGCGCTGACGACGGGACGCGATCTCCTTTCCGCCCTCGAAGAACTCAATCGATCTTCCATTCGGGAGGGACGCGAGGCGACGGCCATTGGCATCGGCATTCACACCGGCGCAGCCATCGTCGGCAGCATCGGCTCGCCCGAGCGCCTCGAGTTTACCGCTATCGGGAGCGCAGTGAACATTGCCTCGCGGATCGAAGGCCTGACCAAGACCGTCCAACGCTCGTTGCTTTTGACGGAGGCGACAGCGCAGCACCTGCTCGACAAAACCGCGCTGGAAGAGTTGCCGCCGCAATCGGTGCGCGGCGTGGATCGGCCGATGCGCGTTTATTCTCTCAGAGACACTTCCCGAAGCGATGGGTCGCCGTAGCGCGAGTCAGCGCCGATTTTCGCGCCGGACCATCAACTTTAGTCCGG
>QHMY01000001.1 GCA_003218305.1 Verrucomicrobiota bacterium | reverse complement strand
ACGGCCACAGCGACAGCCACTCCAACTGCGACTGCCACCGCCACTCCAACGGCGACTGCGACCGCAACACCGACGGCCACCATAGCGCCCACTCCGACGCCTTCGCCGAGCCCGACGGCCACCGCGACAGCTACTCCAACAGCGACTGCGACCGCAACACCAACCGCCACCATTGCGCCAACTCCCACGCCTTCGCCTAGCCCAACGGCTACAGCGACAGCCACCCCAACAGCCACCGCCACTCCAACGGCGACTGCAACGCCAACCGCCACCATTGCGCCGACTCCCACGCCGACAGCGACTCCATCGGCGAGCCCGAGTCCGACAGCTGCGCCCACCCCGACGCCCGCACCGTCTCCATCTCCAACCGCATCGCCATTCCCGGTGACGCAGGCGATCAACCTCTCGACCAGGGTAAAGGTTCAGACCGCCGCCAACGTGGGCATCGGCGGCTTTATCATCACTGGAACCGCTCCGAAGCATGTGATCATCCGAGCCATCGGACCAAGCCTGGTCCGTTTCGGAATTACCGATCCGCTGGCTGATCCGGTGCTCGAACTGCACGGTCCGGCCGGATTTAGCACGGTCGTGAACGATAACTGGAGGGACACGCAGGAGGCTGAGATCCAGGCCACCGGCATTCCGCCGATCGATGATCGCGAATCGGCGATCGTCGCGACGCTGGTTCCGGGAGCGTATACCTCAATCGTAAGAGGCAATGGCGGCACCTCCGGTGTTGCCCTGGTGGAAATCTACGACCTCAATCAGTTTGTTGACTCAAAACTGGCCAACCTGAGCACACGCGCCTTTGTTAGCATCGGTGACGACATCGTTATCGCGGGCTTGCAGCTCAACAACATCGTCGGTTTGGACAGGATAATAGTGCGCGGCATCGGCCCAAGCCTCGCTCCCTCATTGCCCCCTGGTTCGGCTGTGCTGGCAAATCCAACGCTGGAACTGCGCGACAGTAACGGAGCGCTTCTGATCGCGAATAACGACTGGCAGGATAATCCGGTTCAGGCCGCCGCGATAACCGCAGTGGGCCTCGCGCCGACAAACAACCTCGAGTCGGCCGTATTCGCGAGTTTGCCTCCCGGTCTATACACCGCACTGCTTGCTGGACTGAACGGCGAAACAGGTATTGGCGTGGTTGAAGTTTACGACCTCGGCCCAACGCCTTAGTGCGCCCGATAGCGCTGGTTCGATTGCGAAGGGTCGAACGTTTAGAGATTCTCGGCCGTGGCGGGAGCAGCCTCGATCTTTACCCGCATGGATAAGAACGCGCCGAGGAGCAGCAGCCCGGCGCTCCAAAGTTGAGCGGTCGTGAGCCGCTCGCCAAAAAACAGGGCGGAAAGCCCGAGGGCGCCGGCCGGACAGAGAAGCTGCAAAGTTTGGGAAAGAGCGACCCCCACTTTGCGAATCGCGACGTAGTACAAAACGTGGGCCAGGCTGATGCAGCTGACGGCGGAGACCACCAGAATGAGATTCACGCGCGCGCCGGCCTCCAGCGGGGTCCCGATTTTTCCGAACGCCAGGGTGAGCGGCAGAAGCAACACCGAAGTGATGAAGCTGATCAAACCGAAGCTGCGGATGGGGCCGAGGCGCGCGGAGGGCCGTTTCACCAGGACGCTATAGAGCGCCCAGCAAAAGCTCGCGGTGAAGGCAATGGCGATTCCGCTCAGTGCGATGGGTCCGCCTTCCCGTCCCGGTTGGAACCAAAGAACACCGATAGCGCCAACCAAGCCGAAAAGAGTCCCGACCTGAAATTGCCATTGGCGAATGATCCATCGCTCTTCTGGAAAGAAGATGAGCGCGAGGAGCGTGGTGATGATGACTGAGGAACGAATGAAGATCGCGAAAACCCCCGGGCCCATGTGGGTGAGGGCCACGGTTTGGGTGATTTGATGGACGACGTTGGGAAGGGCCGGGATGAGACAGGAGAGGAATAGGCGGCGATCGAGCCGCGGCCCGCCGCGTCGAAAACGATATAAAGCGAACGGGAGGACAGCGAGGAACGCGACTGAGTAGCGATAAAAATTCTGGGCCCACGGATCGTAATAGCGGTTGAGATAGAATTGGAACAACGAGGGCGTCGACCAAATGAGCACCGTCGCGAGAATGGCGGCGTAGCCTTTTAGAAATGTGTCGCGTCTTTCTCCGCTCATTTTACGGCTCGGGCGTCGCCCGCAGCCGATTCCAAAGAAAGCAGCGGCGGCTTGCAATCGATAAACGCTTCCATCTAGTAGACGGAGGAACATGAACAATCACAAAATTGGAATCGTGGTCAGTCTGGCGATCGCCCTCGCGGTGTATCCGGGAGGTGCGTTGTACGCGAAGAAACCTCGGCAAACCGCCCCTCCGGCAGCGGGGAACACGGCGGCGACCAACCCACAGGATCCGGGGGGACATTCGGCCAAGGGGTTCGCGGCGGCGAAAAGTCGGGATTACGAAACAGCGATCGGGGAATTTACCAAGGCGATCGAGGCTGAGCCAGGAGACGCCAAGAATTATTTTAATCGCGGGACGGCGTATCGCGGCGCCAACAAATTGACCGAAGCGTTGGCGGATTTTTCGAAAGCGATCGAGATCGATCCGAAGAATGCCGCGGCTTACATCGCGCGCGGGGACGTGTTCCTGGCGCAGACAAAGCGCTCGAGATCGCCCCCAACGACGTGAACGCCCGGCGCTTTCGCGGTTTCGTCTTTGTTTCAAAAGGGGAATGGTAGAAGGCGATCGATGACTACACAGCGGTGATTCAAAAGGTTCCTGAGGATGGGGGCGCGTTGGAACGGCGCGCGTTCGCCTACCGGAGCTTGAAAAAATACAAGGAAGCGCTCGCGGATTACACCAAGGCAATTTCGCTTGATCCCAAAGATCCCGACGGATATCGACGCCGCGCAAATACCCATCTGCTGGCGGGCGACATCAAGAGCGCGATAGCCGATTACAAAGCGTTGCTCAAGATCAAGCCTGACGACGCGGAGGCGCAGACGCAGTTGAAGGCGCTGGAGGCCCGCGCGAATTCGTCACCGGCTCCGAGCGGTGCGACGCCGGCGGCTTCACCGCACTAGGATTCCACAAGGCGGACTCGCCTTGGCCGTGGCAAACCCGCCTTCCGGAGCGGCACGCGATTATTATGCTTTCCGTGGCTGGGCGCATGGCCTAAAGATTTCACCCCCACCACGAATCTCAGCCGAAGGATTAATATGAACATGACGAAGAACAGTTTTGTGCGGTTGGCGGCCAGCCTGCTGCTGCTGGCAACGCCGGCTTTCACTTACGCGGACAACAAGGCCGAGGCGGCTTTGCACGGGAACAAAGGCAACGAGCTCGCTCAGGCCACCAAGTACGACGAAGCGCTCGTCGAATTTACCAAGGCGATCGAACTCAGCCCGCAGGATGCGCGGCTTTATACCGACCGGGGCCGGGTTTATCGCGCCGCGGCGAAACCGACGGAGTCCCTGGCTGACTTTGCGAAGGTGATCGAACTGACCCCGAAGAGCGAAGTCGGATATCTCGAACGCGGCCAGACGCTGATGTCGCAGAACCAATACGAGCCGGCCCTGGCGGATTACAACAAGGCGGTCGAGCTGAGCCCGAAAAATCCTGTCTGTTTCGACCGGCGCGGCTTCGCCTTTTACAATCTCGGGAAATACGAGGACGCGATCAAGGATTACACCTCCAGCATTGAAATGAAGGCAGACAATCCCCTCACGTTGAACCGACGTGCGGACGCATATGTGAAGATGAGTCAATACGCGCCGGCTGCGGCGGATTTGGCTGCGGCGTTGAAGTTGAAGCCGGACGATTTCGATACAACGCAACGGATGGCCTATGTGCAGGCAAAGCTGGTGTCGCCGGCCCCCGCCCGGGTTTCTTCTTCACCTGTCGCGACGGTTGCGCCCACTCCGGCTCCACCCGAACCGATGAGCGTGCAGATGAAGATCGGCATCGGCGTCGCCGCGCTGGTTTTGATTGTCATCATCGCCATCATGCTGACTCGACGGAAGAGCCGCGGATATTAGGCCGCAGTTTCCATAGAAAGAACGCGGTCGGCGGGAAGAAATTTCTTTGACACTCCGGGGGGCGCTGCTAGCTTGGCGACGCTTTTTCGGAGAACGAGACAAGGTCCCAAGGTCGTTCAAAACGGAAGTTTGACGGCTCTGGGACTTTTACTTCTAAACGAGAGAGAAACCGGTTTTGTTCCGCATCGGCGGGACGAGGAATTTAATGACAAACAGCGGCCCATGTAGCTCAGTTGGTAGAGCACGTCCTTGGTAAGGACGAGGTCACCGGTTCAATCCCGGTCATGGGCTCCAGAGCTCGCGGCCGGCAGCAATAACAAAAGAAAGAGTAGTTTAACCCAAGGAAAATCGAGATGGCTAAGGAAGCATTTAAACGCGACAAGCCGCATATTAATGTCGGCACGATTGGTCACGTAGACCATGGCAAGACAACCCTCACCGCCGCGATCACCAGCGTGCTCGCGAAGAAAGGGTTCGCCGAGGTCCGCGCTTACGATTCGATCGATAATGCGCCGGAAGAAAAAGAGCGCGGCATTACGATCAATACTGCGCACGTGGAATACCAGAGCGACAAGCGCCACTACGCGCACGTCGATTGCCCCGGCCACGCCGATTATGTGAAGAACATGATCACCGGCGCCGCGCAAATGGACGGCGCGATTCTCGTCGTCTCAGCCGCCGACGGTCCGATGCCTCAGACGCGCGAGCACATCCTCCTGGCCCGCCAGGTTGGCGTGCCTGCCGTGGTCGTATTCCTGAACAAGGTCGACATGGTCGACGATCCGGAATTGCTCGATCTCGTCGAAATGGAAGTGCGCGATCTGCTCACGCAATATGAATTTCCCGGAGACAAGATTCCAATCGTCAAGGGCAGCGCGCTCAAGGCGCTGAACGGCGATGCGGAACAGGAAGCGCAGATCATGGCGCTTGTGGCAGCGGTGGATGATTACATCCCCGTACCGGATCGTCCGGTCGACATGCCGTTCCTCATGCCGGTGGAAGACGTGTTCAACATTGAAGGCCGCGGCACCGTCGCGACCGGTCGTGTCGAGCGCGGCATCCTCAAGAAGATGGAGGAAGTGGAAATCGTCGGCCTGAAGGACACGATGAAGACGACGGCCACCGACATCGAAATGTTCCGCAAGCTTCTCGACGAAGCGCGTGCCGGCGACAACGTCGGGGTGCTGCTGCGCGGCGTGAAGAAGGAAGACGTCGAGCGCGGCCAGGTGATCGCGAAGCCGGGCAGCATCACGCCGCACCGCAAGTTCAAAGCGGAGATTTACGTGTTGAGCAAGGAGGAAGGAGGCCGTCACACGCCGTTCTTCACCAACTACCGTCCCCAATTTTATTTCCGCACGACCGACGTGACCGGAACCGTCAAGCTCGCCGAAGGCGTCGAGATGGTGATGCCGGGAGACAACGTCTCGGTGGAAGTCGAATTGATCACCCCGATCGCGATGGAAAAAACCATCCGGTTCGCGATTCGCGAAGGCGGCAAAACCGTCGGCGCCGGTCGTGTGGCGGAGATTCTGGACTGACGAAGAATTGCCGATTGCCGAAGGGCGATTGCCGAATGAACTTGGAGGGGTCGATTTTCTTCCAATCGAAAATCGGCAATCGAAAATCGAAAATTCCGAAAGGTCAGTAGCTCAATTGGTAGAGTAGCGGTCTCCAAAACCGTCGGTTGGGGGTTCGAGTCCCTCCTGACCTGTTGGAACGCGACCCGCCTGAACAATCCCGAGATGATCACGAAAACGAAAAACTTCTTCGCCGAAGTCAGGACCGAGCTCCAGAAGGCTTCCTGGCCGTGGGAATCGAAGGAGAAGGGGATCCGGCGTTACAAGGAGCTGACTGATTCGACCCTTGTGGTCATCATCGCGATGCTCCTCATGGGCGGATACGTCGCGCTCTTCGATTTTGTCCTGATCAATTTCATCCACTACTTCACCCGCCTCCACTGATATGGCCCAGCTTCTCGCCCCAAAAGATCAGTGGTTCGTTGTGCACGTGCTTTCCGGCCAGGAAAACAAGGTCCGCGACAACATCGAGAAGCGCGTCAAGACAGAGGAAATGAGCGACGTGATTTTCAACGTGCTCGTCCCGACCGAGCGCGTCTCGGAGATCAAGCGCGGGAAGAAAAGCGAGACGACCCGCAAGTTTTTCCCCGGCTATCTCATCGTCAACATGCATTTGCTCGATGAGAACAATCAACTGGTCGGGCGCACCTGGTATTTTATTCGTGAGACGACGGGCGTGATCGGTTTCGCCGGGACGAAGGACAAACCGATTCCGATGCGGAAGTCGGAAGTCGACAACATGCTGGCGCAGATGCAGGAGCGCGAAGAGAAGGTGAAGCCGAAAGTCAGCTTCGAAGTCGGTGAGACGGTGAAGGTGGCCGACGGACCTTTCCAGAATCAAAACGGCATCGTCGAGGAGATCGATCCCGATCGCGGCAAGTTGCGGGTGTCGGTCACGATTTTCGGTCGCGCCACGCCGGTCGAACTGGAATATTGGCAGGTGGAACGTGGCTAGGCGGCTCTCAACTATTAACTCTCAACTCGAAACTTTCTTCCAATGGCCAAAGAAATCGTAGCTCACATCAAATTGCAGATCCCCGCAGGGCAGGCGAATCCCGCGCCGCCCGTCGGCACGGCCCTTGGACCGCGCGGCGTCAATATCATGGCGTTCTGCAAGGAATTTAACGCCGCCACCCAGAAGCAGGCCGGGGACATCCTCCCGGTAGTGATTACCGTTTTTAAAGACAAGTCGTTTACCTTCATCACGAAGAGCCCACCGGCCGCGATTCTCTTGAAGAAAGCGGCAAATATTGCCGCGGGTTCGAAAGAGCCGAACAAGACCAAGGTCGGCAAAGTGACGCGCAAACAGGTCATGGACATCGTGAAAACGAAGGGCAAAGACCTGAATTCGCGCAACGATGAAGCCGGCTTCCGCATCATCGCCGGCACCGCCCGCCAAATGGGCCTCGAGATCGTCGATTAAGAACGAAGCGTTATTACTGGCATCCCGAGCCGCGCAGACCGGGATCGCGACCTAGGGAGGAGCGCCGACCGCACAGTCGCTCCTGTGCTACCGCGCGAGAGAATGCTTCTACCTTGAGTTGCGCGCATCCGAATCGTGTGACCGCAAGGCGGCGGTGCGACGTCGGCGCTCCTCCCAAGGTCCGATCAGATTGCTTCGCGCGATCTTGCTTTGTGCACGCGGATTTCATATTCGCAGGCATGAAGCAACTTTGTGCCTTCCTCTTCCGCCTCCTCTTGGTTTCGGTTCTCCCTTTCTCTCCGGCCCTGGCCCAGGCCGTTGATCCGACGTCGGCGATAATCGTTCTCAAAGCGGCCCGGCTCTTCGACGGCAAATCAAAGGCCCTGATCACGAACGGCGTCGTCATCGTCCAGGGGGACAAGATCACCGACGCAGGCAGCAACCTGCCGATTCCGAGCGAGGCGCAGGTGATCGATCTCGGTGATGCGACGCTCTCCCCGGGATTCATGGATGCGCACACCCACGTTACCTTTGATTTCACCGGCAATTTTAATGAGCGTCGCTTGAAGCTGCTGGAGACCAACGTCTCCGAACTCGCGTTGATGGCGATTCCGAATGCGCGAGCGACGGTCGAAGCGGGTTTCACGACGGTGCGCGATCTGGGCAGCCGCTACGCAGGCAGCCATGATTTTGTCGATGTCTCGCTCCGCAATGCGATCGCAAAGGGGATCATCGTCGGTCCGCGGATGTTGGTCGCCACGTACGGGATTGGTGCGACCGGAGGTCACTTCGACGACACAGCCGGCTATCGCGATTTTCTTTTCGGTCGCGAGCCGGATTATTCCGATGGCATTGCGGACGGCCC
>QHMY01000188.1 GCA_003218305.1 Verrucomicrobiota bacterium | reverse complement strand
GAACGTCGATGACGATCCCGCACTGCAGCAGCGGTTTGGAATTCGGGGCATTCCCACTCTGCTTTTCTTTAGCGGCGGCCAGGTGCGCGACCAGATCGTCGGCGCGGCGGCGAAGAAAGTCATCGTGGAAAAGCTGGAAAATCTTCTGGCGAGTGCGGCGTCTTCAGCTGCTCCGCTGTAGCCGCCGCCCTGTGGGCGGCGCCGGATCGCGAACGGCGAGTCTGAGTCCCGCAGGGAGGTAGGCGATCAGCCGGTGGGGCAAAACCACCGGTTCGCCGCGAATGAGAGGGCAAGCCCCGGCGGGGGCGAAGGAAATCCCGGCGTCAAGCTACTCCGCCACCACGTTGTGCCGGGCCGAAGATGGATATAGATCTTTGAAGAGATCGACGAGCACGATCACAAGAACCACCGCGAGGCACAGAGCGAGGTAAGGCAACTTGATTACCGTCATATCACCGAAAAGAAACGGGAAATAACTAAAGAGAGAGATCGTTATTACCGCCAGGGGGATATAGAAGCGCCGGGGAAAATAGAAGCCGTAGACGATGGCAATGCAGTCGGCCGCGTAGAAGTAGCGCTCGTGCATGTAAGGAAGCGTGAAAGGAACAAGGATAGCCGAGGCGAGCGCGAGGCGAACGGTGAGCCGTTCCCCCCAGGGCGTCTCACTTTTCAAACAAGCGTAGCACAGGCCGCCGACGAGTGTGGCTGCGAAAATCAGGCCCGGCCGGCCGAACACGTCCGCTTTGTTGGGAAGCCATTGGTAAAGATTCGGCGCGCTCGAAGTGAGGCTGGGATAAGTGTTCGCCTGTCCGAGGTAGATGGTGAGCAGCTCCGAAAGCGGTCGTCCCGAGAGTAGGGCCGGCAGACAGAGCGTCAGATAGACGGCCGGAATCAGAAGAAAATATTTCAGAGGCAACTTTCCTTTGGTCCAGGAGACCAGGAAGAGTGGTAGGAGAAAAAAAGCCTGGAGTTTGAAGGCGAAGGCGATGGAGAAGAAAAGGAGAGCCCGACCCGGCCAGTCTCGGAGGAGGCAGTAGAGCGCCGCGAGCAGGAACGTCGTGAAGATGACGTCGCACTGTCCCCAGAGCGCGCTGTTGAAAAAAATGGATGGCGCGAAGAGAGCCGCGGCAAAGGCCGCGAGCCAGACCGAACGCCGATCGTATTTGAGCCGGACCAAGAGGAGCACGACGAAGGCGAGAGCGAAATCGCCGACGAGGCTGATGGACTTAATCGCGTAAAGCTTCGGCAGTGGCAGATGGGTGGCGAGCCACAGAAAGTAAAGATAAGGAGGGGTGTAGTCGGAGAACCCGGTCTTGAAACCTTGGAAACCATTCTGCCGAAGGTGGTCGTACCAATGGCTGAGATAGTTGTGGTAGTCGTATGTCTCGTGCGGGAACAGGGCGAGACGAAGAGCGAGCGCCAGCGCGACGCAGACGGTCACGAAAAGGGAATCTTCCAGTAGATCTTTGCCCGGGCGATTTCCGGGGAAGAGCCCGAACCCTCGCGGGGAAGGTTTCGCTCCGAGGTCGAGCGAATCTTCTCTCGTGTTGATTAATGCGACCGGCGATCGCCTTTCAAGCAGTGTGTTCAGCGTTTGCAATTACTCTTCACCCCGGCGCCCCGCGGAGCAGACCATCAGATTCCCGATGGTGCCCGCGGAGCGCGTCGATGGTGAAGTAGGGTTTATGATTTGGCTACTGGGTCGCGTAAACTTCGATCAGGCCGATGCCAGTGCCGCCGCCCTGGCCGGAGACCACGGCGGTGTAGAGACCGGGCGCCAACATCATGACGAGAGCGGATTCACTCGGGTTGGTCGGGGCCAGATTGAGCGCCTGGAGTTGAGCGGCCTGGCTCGGATCGTCCTGCCAGTTGTTGTTGAAGGCGACGCTTTGTCCGTTGTTATCGAAGAGCTGGAGCGTTGGATTGGCCAGCGGATTGTTGATCCCAGCCGCCGCGAGCGATGGCCCGAGGGCGCGGACAATCACTTTCGCGGGATTGATGCTGCTACCACCCAATGCGAAGCCACCGATCATCACGTTGTCGGCGGTTTGAACCGAACCGCGGGTGCTGATGTTGGCCAGGCGGGCGTTGGCGTTGGAATTGAGGTCGTAGACTTCGACCAGGCCGACACCGTTGCCGCCGTTCGAACTGGCGAGGGTGGCGGTGTAAGCGGCTGGTTGGAGCGTGGCGATGATAGCCGCCTCCCGGGAATCCAACGGCGCGATACCGGTGGCCTGGATTTCGGCTGCCTGGGTATCCTGCCAGTTGTCGTTCACACCGATGGGAGAGCCGGTCGGGCCGAAGAGGCGCAGAAGGGGATCAGCGACGACGCCGGGAACTCCGAGGCTGGCTAGGGAAGGACCGATGCCGCGGATGATGACGCGCTTAGCCTCGTTTCCGGTGACGATGAAACCTCCGACCATCACGCCTTCGCCTGTTTCCACGCGGAGACGGGTGGAGATGTTAAGGGCTTGGGCGGCAGGGCTTGGACTTGGTGACGGGCTCGGCGAAGTGCCGGGGCTCGGGCTTGGCGAAGTGCCGGGGCTTGGACTTGGTGAAGTACCGGGGCTCGGGCTTGGTGAAGTGCCGGGGCTTGGGCTTGGTGAAGTACCGGGGCTGGGGCTTGGCGAAGTACCAGGGCTTGGGCTTGGTGAAGTACCGGGGCTGGGGCTTGGCGAAGTACCAGGGCTCGGGCTTGGTGAGATACCAGGGCTCGGGCTTGGTGAGATACCAGGGCTCGGGCTTGGTGATGGGCTCGGCCCCTGGGCTAGCATCGTGGTGGCGCCGGCGCTGAAAAAGATCACGCTGATGATGACGATCATCCATTGGAGCCACAGCGGCGGTTTGATTAAGGGACTCTGCGGACGGCACGTGGTGGCGTAATTCTGATGGAGTTTAGTGTTCATAATTTTCTTTCTGGTTCTTCGTTTGCCACTGGGAAATAGGACAGGCATCAGCTTGGGTCTAGAAGTGGAAGGTAACGCCACTGTCACTTTTCCTTTGCGCAGGAGTTTTCTGGTAGCGCGTGGTGTTGCGGAGATGGAGAGAGGATCGAGCATCCGCCTTCGCGCGAGGCTACGGCGCGCCGGGCGAGCACGAAGACGAAGGAGAAGGTTGAGCGGGATGGAGAAGGCTGTAAGATTCTTCTCATGCGAGCGCTTCTCCGGCTTCTGGTTTGCCTGGCGACTTCCCTGGCGATCGCGGTCGCAGTCATTCCCGCTCAGGCGATGGCGCCGCAGGCGAAGGCGGGTTGCTGCGCGACGATGAAAATGGACGGGCCAGGTGATGACTGCGGGCATCACGTTCCGAAGTCGAACCAGGAGAAGGAGTGTTGCGCGGCCTGCATGTCTTGCCTCGCCGTGCTCTCGTCGGCCGCTCCGTTTGTTTATTCGCCCACGGGCGAGGAATCTTTTGCCGCCTTTACCATTTCCGGGCAAGCCCGCTCGCATCGTCCACCTGTTCCACCGCCGCGCGCCTGAGCCGTGTCCGCGCTGGCTCGTTCCGCAACGGCGGGGCGAGGTGAAGGAAACTCAACAGGAGAATTCTATGAAATATCTAATGATGATCTTGGCGGCTATCGCGCTGGTCGGCACAGCGAGCGCAACTTCGCGCTCGGCTGATTGCTGTGACGGCGGGATGTGCTGCATGGTCAATTCAAGCTGCTGCGCAAAATAATCGCAGCTGAAAGTTAAGCGGAACCCTCGCCGGAGAAATCCGGCGGGGGTTCTTGTTTATGGAAACCAAATCCGAAATCCGAATATCGAAATCCGAAACAAGGCTCGAATTACCAAAACGAGGAAATGATCAAACAGTGGTTTCCGTTTTGCTCCCCGTTTTAACATGTGCTGCTCGTTCCCAAGTTGCACTTGGGAAGGCCTTGTTCCCGAAGCTGTGCTTCGAAAAGCGGGTCGCGCTGCCGGCGTTATCACTCGCAGAAGGCAGTCCAACTGCCGAGATAGGTGCGTTCCCAAGTTCAACTTGGGAACGAGGTACTGGTGAACAGGATCGAAAATTCGAAATTCGAAGCACGAAATCCGAAACAATTACCAAATGTCCGAGAACGAATGACCGAAACGGGAGTTCCGAGTTTTGGTCATTTCCTTGTCTGGGTGAATCCGAATTTGTTTGAAACTCGTTCGCGGCCCTTCGCTCTCTCGCTGCTACCCTCGCAGCTTTGCCTTCTATGTCGCTTATCCCATGCGCTCCATTCGAGTTTCGATATTCGGAATTCGAATTTCCGCGGCCTCGCCGCGGCTACGGTCCGAGATCATACACTTCCACCAGGCCGATGCCGGTGCCGTTGTTGAATCCCGCCAGGATCGCCGTGTAGAGACCCGGAGGCAACGAGGCCGCGATGGCTGACTCCAGATTGTTCGTCGGCGCCAGGCCAGCGGCAGTGATCAAGGCCGCCTGGGCCGCGTCATCCTGCCAGTCGTTGTTGGAGATGAGCAGCGCTCCGTTGCCGTCGCGCAGCTCCAACGTCGGATTGGCCAGCACCGCGCTCGCCGGGAAGGGGTTTGGAGCCAGGCTCGGTCCTATTCCACGCACCACTCCTCTGCTCTCTCCGTTGCCATTGCTCAGGAGGAAGCCGGCGATCATCACGTCGCTTCCCGTGCTGACAAACGAGCGTGTGCTCAGGTTCGCCAGTTTCGACGCCGCGCCCGGGTTGAGATCGTAGATCTCGATCAGTCCTACTCCCGAGGTGCCATTGTTGCCTCTGACAATCGCTGTATAGGCTCCGGGACTCAGCGTCACCAGGATGGCCGATTCCAAATTGTCTGTGGGCGGTATGCCTGTGGCCTGGATCTCCGCCTCCTGGGTGTCTCTCCAGTTGTTGTTGGTGATCGTAATGAAAGCGCCCGGTCCATGCAGTTCCATGACCGGATCGGCCAGCACTCCGGGCACTCCGAAGTTGGTTAGCGACGGTCCAATGGCGCGCAGGAGTAGCTGTTTCGGTGCGCTGCCCGTAATAATGAATCCGCCGATGCCGACGTTGTTGTCCGTCTGCACCCGCAGCCGCGTCGAGAGATTGATCGCCTGGGTCGGCGGTGTCGCGCTCGGACTTACTTCAGGTGTCGCGGACGGACTGGCGCTTGGATTAGCTGAAGGCGCTACGGTCGCGGTGGGTGTCGCAGTAGACGGTGGAGGTGTATTGGGTGGCGTTGCCGTAGGCGATGGTGTCGCGCTCGGACTGGTTGTGGGTGTGGCGGTCGGGGTAATGGTTGGACCCACCGTGGCTGTCGGTGTCGGTGACGGACACCCTCCGCCCTGAGCGGCAAGGTAGGCAATGCCGTTGATCGCGCCCGCCGTTCCCAACGTGTTGTTAGGCTGAACGCCGAGGCTGGTCAACGCACCGGTTCCTGCATTCACGCTGAACGTGGTGATATTACGGCTCACGCGGTTGGCCAGATAAAGCACGCTGCCCGTCTGGTTGATGGCGAGGGCGTTGGCCGTCGTCCCACCAGTGCCAAAGGGCGAGCCAGCTACCGGGGCGAGGGTCGTGGCCGCTCCGATGCCGGAGATCCGGAAGACGCCCACGGTATTATTGTTACTGCCCGCCAGGAGGTAGAAGTTCTGGTTCGGGTGAATGATCCCGAACCGGTGTGCCGTCGTGCCCGTCGGAAAGGGATTCCCCGTCACCGAGGAGAGCACCCCCGAGGACGATGTGAAAATCCGAACGTCGTTCGTGTCGGTCGTGGTGAAGAACCGCCCGGTCGAATCCATCGCAAAGGCAATCGGATTCGCGGCCCCGGTATCGAACGGCGATCCGGCCAGCGTGGTCAGGACACCGGTCGCGGTATTGACGCTGAATCCGGCCACGGCGGTGCCGGTGTTACCGCCGACATAAAAATAATTGCCGTCTCTACTCAGGACACTGGAAAAGGCCGTCGGGCCTCCGACCGGGAAGGGAGTGCCGGTGGCCAGCGTCGCCGAGAACGGCGTGATGTTGTAGCTCAACACGCCACCACCTGTTCCGCCATTGGAGACGATGAGCGGCGACCCGCTTGGGTGAATCGCGATCGTGTTCCAACTCCCGGCACTTAAGGGAATGGGGCTGAACGGGAGCGGCGATATGGCGCCTGTCACGGGGTTGATCGAATAGGCGCTGATCGAGTCGGAGCCGTCGTTGATGACGTAGAGTCTCCGGTTCAACGAGTCGATGACCATCCGCTCGCTTACCAGTCCCGTGCCGCCCGCACCGGCCGCGACCGGGAACCCGGCAAGTGCCGTCAACGCTCCGGTTCCTTCATTGACTTGGAACCCGTACACCTTGTCGCCCGCCGGGTCATCATTCAAAGCATAGAGGAAGCTCGGGCCGCAGGTAGGTGAGGGACTCGGCGCTACCGTAGCCGTCGCTGTGGCAGTTGGCGTCGCCGGTGGGGTTGGCGAACCTGGACTCGAAGGCGAAGGGGACGCTGTGGCCGTAGCGGTAGCCGTCGCCGAGGCCGTTGCTGTGGCAGTTGGTGTCGGCGGTGGAGTAATCGTTGGTGTTGGTGTGGGACCGCCAGTAAGGGCCAGTCTCACCACCTGCGGATCATGATCGCTGATTTGATCAACAAACTCTGCGTTCACGTGAACCACGTCGTAATCGAACGGCCCCGAAAAGAGATTGTCGCTCACCAGAATGTGGTCGAGGGCCTGCGCGTTGCCGTCGAACTCGTATGTGTACCGCTCGCTCTCCGGCAACGTTTCAATCAAGGCATGCAGGACCCCGCCCTTCAGCGTGTTGATGGGCGTGGAAAAAGGGAAATCGTTCAGGTCGCCCAGGACGACGATCTTGGCGCTCGCGTTCAAGGCCAGAATGCTGTCGACGAAGTTATTGACGATCTGCGCCTGCTGGGTGCGCTGGACTTCGGAACTGAGAACTGGCGGCTGGAAGCGGCCAAAGAGTGGATCGTCGCCGCCCTTGGAATTGAAGTGATTGGCGATGAGAATCAACTTCTGTCCGCTAAAGGTGAACTCGCCCGCCAGCGGTTTCCGGCTGCTGTTGAAAGCAGCGTTAGTCGGATCGACGCGGCCCGGGCTGAAGGAAAGCTCAACTCCCGTTGGGCCATTTGCCACTGTCGTAGCGCAGGTTGAACATCCGCCCGGCCGATCGATGAAAGCGAGCCCGCGATCGGTCCGGAAAAGGAAACCGACGCGAATATTCCCACCAGGCTCCCCGCCATCCTGGTCGTTCACCGGATTGATCTGCCGGAAAAGGTAGGTCGGACCACCGGCCGTTTGGATCGCGGCGATGAGCGTATTGAAAGTGGTGGTGGCATCGACGACTCCGTTGTCCGTCGGCCCGTTGTTATCCTGGATCTCTTCCACGGCGATGATGTCGGGGGAGCGGAGATTGTTGACGATGAGACTGGCCAGGGCGGTGAACTTCGACGGCGGATCGCCCGGGTCTAGGTTTTCCACATTGAAGGTGGCGACAGCGAGCTGGGTAGCAGTGGGGACTGCGGTGATCTCCCGCGCCAAGCCTCCTGAAACCGCCGTGAGCGCCTGGGTGATATGGAGTTTGAAATTTCCCGCGGTGTAATCCAACACCCCGACAGCCGGTCCGCTGAAATGATCGCCGACACTCACCGTGGGCGTGGCGGCGATGGCATCATCCAGGAACACACGCTCCGGGTTGAAGTCATTGGACCGCACGACGATGCCGCCGCGGGTGGTCCGGATACTCGTGTTGACGCCATTATCCGAAAGAACCGGGATCTCGCCGAAACTGTTCAGCGGCCCGACCGCCACGGGGTTATTAATTTGGACCCGCATGCCCTCGAGGCTTTCGTAGAAATCGATGCCGTCCGTTGCGGCGTCGAACGTTCCACTGGTCTCGACGCTGCCGGTCGCGTCGTCGTCGATGACAGTGGTCGGCGGAATTCGTCCGCCGGTTCCGATGATAATCGGCGGAGGCAACGGGTTGCCGGTTGATTGCACGGAAATGGTCGGCGAAGAAATCTCCGTGGTTGTCAGGTTGGTGGAGCTGGCGCCGCCGGACCGGAACTCCGCCACCGTTCCACCGACCAGGAGGGAGTCGCCGACATTCACGGTGGGAGCCGAGGAGGTGAAGACAAAGATGCCCTCGGAGGTGGCGTCATTGGCGTCAGGGGAGGGATCCTGGAGGAAAAATCCGTTGGAGACTTTCGCGGTCACAATACCTGGAACACTCGCCACCGTTTGTCCGGTCCTGGGCGAAAGATGAGCCGCGCCCTGAATGTCATGGATCCGGGTTGATCCCGGTGTTGGGGTTGGAGCTGGCGTCGCGGGAGGCGACGGAGTTGGAGAGGCGGGTGTAACGCCGGGAGTGGGGGTTGGCGTGGAAGGCGAAGAGCACAAGTTCACCGCATGCGAGCTGTTCCGTGGGTTCGGACTGAGGCTCTGGAAATCAGTGGAGTTGTTATCAGTGTCCGTGCAACCGTTCGCGCCGCGGATGTCAGCTGTCGTCGTGCTGGGTGCTGGCGCGTTTGCGCTCTCGTTGCAGTCGGCGGTCGCGCCATAACCGACAAAGTCGACGATGCTTCCCGAGACCGGACATGCGCCGGTCAAAGCGGAGGTGCTATTCACGACGGCGACCTTTCCTGCGGTGGCGCTCATGGCGATGGTTCCTGTCACGTCCGGGGTCGGAAGAGAACTCACGCCGTTCGCGCTGAATGATTCGGCGACGAGAAAATAGCCTCCGGCCGGAATCGAGACATTTGGAAGGTTGGTCACCTGCCACGTAGTCCCCGTCGCCGCGGCGTACTGGACCGACCACCCGTTGACGCTGACGGGGGAGCTGCCTCGGTTGAAGAGCTCGATGAAATCATTCTGGTACGTGGAACAACCTGCCGTCGCGCAGCCCGCACCGCCATAAACCTGGCTGATGACGATATTGGGCGAGACCGCCACTGCCTGGGGGACGAAAAACCCGAGAAACAAACCGGCGAGAGCGACGGAGCAGATGCGAACGGGGTGGAAGCGAAGATGTTTGGACATGGTCTTGGATTTGCCTAACAGAAATGGACTTCGCTCAGGCTAATTGCCGGCTTTTTTACCAATAAAACAGAGTTGCTGTCGATGCATTGTTTCGCTGCCGTGAGAAGGCTTTTGCGCGACATCGCACCGCTTATGCGCAAGCTGGAAGCCCTCTTCATCTGTGTCCACAACAGCGGTCCCCAATGAGCGCTTCCGCCCGGACTGAAACAGAGCGGACCTTGATCAGGCGATGTCCAACCATCGCGGACCAGAGCGCGTCGGATTGCTCGGCGCTCAACGGGATCTTTCGCCACACAAACGTAACAAAACGGCCTTTGTCGGGACGCGGCCCGGCCTGCTATTTTTGCGGGGCAAATGCAGACGCTCCATCCGCCCGTGCGCATCCGAAATCTCCGCGTCGTCCGGACGCCGAAAATCCGCAGCTTTCGCACGGCGTGGGTCTCCGATGTGCATCTCGGGACGCGCAACAGCAACGCCGGCGCCTTTCTCCAATTTCTGCGCGATCACGAGTGCGAGACGCTCTACATCGTCGGTGACCTGATCGATATCTGGCAGATGCGGCGCGGAATTTACTGGCCGCAGCAGCACAACGACGTCATCCAAAAACTCCTGCGCAAATCACGCAAAGGGACTCGTATCGTTTACATTCCCGGAAACCACGACGAATTCCTGGGCGGTTTCTGCGGCTATTATGGGCATATCGCGATCGCCAGGCATTTCATCCACAACACTGCGGATGGACGGCGCATTTTGGTCATTCACGGGCACGAGCTGGACACCGTGGTCCAAAACGCGCGCTGGCTCGCCTTCGCGGGCGACCTTGGATACCAGTTTTTGCTCTCGCTCAATCCGCTGATCAATTTCGTCCGCCGCCGCTTCGGCCTCGGTTACTGGTCGCTCAGCGCCTATGCGAAAAAGCGAGTGAAGGACGCCGTCAATTTCATCGGTGAATTTGAAAACGCGATTGTGCGTTACGCGCAGCAATACGGAGTCGACGCGGTCCTCTGCGGTCACATCCACAACGCCGGCGTTCGCCAAGTCGGCGCGATCACCTATTATAACTGCGGCGATTGGGTCGAGAGTTGTTCGGCGCTCGTGGAGAATTTCGACGGCACGATTGAACTGCTGAATTTCAATCCCTTCCAGGTGCCATCCGCGGGGGACGCGGAAGAACCGGAGCTGGCGGAAGCCTCATTATGACCACAACCAAATACAAACGCGCGCGCGCCAAATCCAAGAACACCTCCCCGGCCCGGATGCTGGAGTCTGAATTGGACAAACTTCGTCAGGATCTGCGAGCCACGGTTCGGGCCTATGCGGCCCGCCTGGAGATCGGTCTGGCCGAAAGCCGCGCCGCGCTCGAAGTGAGCAAACCTGCCGAAGAGCTATCGCGCGAGCGGCTTCATGAGTTGCGTGAGCTGACGATCCTCGTGCGCAAACGCAAACTGAAGCCAGAGAAGGGCCGGCGCAAAGATCTGCGCAAAATCGATTCGCTGATCGAGGACCTCCAGCTTCTGGTGCCGAACAAGGTCCAGCGATAAGACGTGAGCTTGGAGCGTAACGTAATTCCCGGACGGCGCAGCGCGCCGTCCCTCCCAAAGATCGCGCTCCTGGCGGTTGCGCTTCTATGTGCGCGGGGTGTCGCCACGACCTGTCGGGCTGGTGTCGCGCCCGAAATTGTGGTGAGCGTGGCGGACCAGGAACTCGCCCTGATCGCGCGCGGCAAAGTGGTGAAGCGCTTTCCGATTTCGACCTCAAAGTTCGGGACGGGCGACGCGGTCGGCAGTTACCGCACGCCGCTAGGCGAGACCTACGTCAGCGCCAAGATTGGGGATGGCCTGCCTCTGGGCGCCGTGATCAAGAACCGCAATCCCACAGGGGAGATCGTAAAGGCGGGCGCGCCGGGGCGGGACGCGATCGTCTCGCGCGTGATCTGGCTTCGCGGGATGGACGGCACGACGGCGAATACGCGCGATCGTTGCATTTACATTCACGGCACCGCCGAAGAGCAGCGCATTGGACGCCGCGCCAGCTTCGGGTGCATTCGCATGCGTTCGAAGGATGTGATCGCCTTGTACAGTCTGGTGCACATCGGAACCCACGTCCGGATTTCCCCCAAGCCGCTCCAGGATTTTCTTCCACCCGAAGAGCCGAGCCTTCTGGCGCGGGCAGACTAGTCATGAGCAAGCTGGCCGCGGAATTCTTCGGAACGTTCGTGCTCGTCTTCGCGGGAACGGGCGCCATCGTGATCGACGGTGTAAGCGGCGGCACGGTCACCCACGTGGGCGTCGCGTTGACGTTTGGACTCGTCGTCCTGGCCATGATCTACACGGTGGGGGATGTTTCCGGCGCGCATTTGAACCCAGCGGTCACCCTGGGATTCTTTGCGGCGGGCCGATGCGGGTTGGGAATGGTGGCAGGATACATCGCGAGCCAGTGTCTCGGCGCGACCGCTGCGAGCCTGCTCGTGCACTACCTTTTTCCTCAAAGTGAAACCCTGGGGATCACCTTGCCGGCTGGGAACGCGTGGCAATCGTTTGTGCTCGAAGCCGTTCTTACTTTCATCCTGATGTGGGTAATCCTGAGCGTCTCGACCGGGGCGAAGGAAAAAGGGATCACCGCAGGCATCGCCATCGGAGCGGTCATCGGACTGGAGGCGATGTTCGCCGGGCCGATTTCAGGCGCATCGATGAATCCAGCCCGCTCGCTGGGGCCGGCGTTGATTTCAATGCACTTCGAGAATCTTTGGATTTATTTGCTCGCGCCGATTCTGGGCGCGTGCTTCGCCGTCGCGGTGTGTCGATTAATTTGCCCGGAAGGATGCTGCGAGCCTCCCTGGTCGGCTCGAGCTGGACGTGGTTCAGATGGAAGCGCGGAAACACTATGAACCGACCCAGGATTCTCTTTATCTGTGTTCACAACAGTGCGCGGAGCCAGATGGCCGAAGCGTTCGTGAACGACATCTGTGGCGCCGAGTTCGCAGCGCAGAGCGCCGGCCTGGAACCAGGCACCCTGAATCCGCTCGTGGTGAAAGTGATGCGCGAGACCGGCCTCGATATTTCGCAGAACAAAACGCAGGCCGTGTTCGATGTTTTCAAGTCGGGCCAGCTCTTTACCTACGTCGTCACTGTTTGCAGCGAGGCCGAGGCGGGCGGTTGCCCAATCTTCCCCGGGCCGACCCAGCGATTGCACTGGCCTTTCCCCGACCCTTCAAAAGTGGAAGGAACGGAGGAAGAGAAACTGGAGAGAATCCGGCAAATCCGCGATGCGATTCGGGAGCGAGTCGAGCAGTTCTGCGCGGAGAACTGCCACGCGGCTCACTGAATTGGGACAAAGCCTGCGCCCGCCACGATTTTCTGACCGGCCGGGCTAAGGGTGAATTCTACGAAAGCCTTGGCCAGTCCCGTTGGCTCGCCGTTGGTATAGAAGAAGGTCGGCCGGGCGTATGGATAGGTCTTCTTCTGGACACTCTCGATGGATGGGAGCGCGCCATCGATCGGGACGACCTTGATTCCCGCCGCCTTGACGTAGGCAAGACCTACATAGCCAACACCGTTCGCGTTTTTGCCTACTTCGGCTGCGATTTGTTCGTTGCCCGCCATCTTTTGGGCGGAAGGCGCGTAATCGCGCTTGCTCATCGCGAGTTCCTTGAACTCCGAGTAAGTGCCGGACGAGGTGTTGCGCGTGTAGATCGAAATTGGTCCGCCGGCGCCACCCAGAGCGCTCCAATCGCTGACTTGTCCGGTAAAGATTTGTTCGACCTGTTTTTTCGTCAGGCCCTTGATCGGATTCGCTGCATTCACGATCACGGCCACGCCGTCGAAGGCCACGATCGTCTCCTTGAGCGTAACGCCTTTTGCCGTCGCCGCGGCGGCTTCCGCAGGTTTCGCCGGGCGGCTGGACATGCCAATCTGCGCCGTGCTGTCGATCAGCGCGGCAAAACCGGTGGTCGATCCTTCCGCCGCAATGTCGAAAGTCGCGTCCGCGTGTTCCGCCTTAAATTGCTCGGCCAGTTGCGGGACCAGCTTGGCGCCGAGCGTGTCCGAGCCTTTGATGACGAGCTTGTCCGCCTGCGCGGTAGTGGAGAAACAAGTGAGGGCAAATGCTGAAGCAAGCGCGAAGCATGTCGTTTTCATATTCTAAGGTGCCGGTCAGGGCGCATCCGCAAAGTAACAATCGCGTGAACTCTGTAACGCGGTTTATCGAGAGGGATACCCTGCGCCTTCCAGACAGGGATTTCCGTCGCCCCGTTTCAGGGGCTGGGTTGTCTTGGATTGTACCCGGCGTTCCGCTTCGCTCCACTCCGGGCTTTATTCCGCCGCACCCTCCGGGCGCTCGCTTCCTAGAGTGTTGGGGGATGCCAACATCGCGTCGTTCCGTACAGCGCCGGAGGCGCGAAGGATTACAGCCCGGAGTGCAGCGGAGCGGAACTCCGGGAACCGGTCGTCTCCGAAAATCCTCGAACCCCTGGCAGGGGTGACGGAAAATCGAATGACGTTGCCCTGCCACAGAATTGTCACATGAAAGTTTTTGACCGGATCGGCGAATAGCGGCGAGATAACGTTCTGGAAATGTTCCTCGCGTTCACCAAAATACGGTTGGGAGCCATGAGCGCGTCGAAAAAGCAGTCCACTCGGGAGATTGAACGGAAATTTCTCCTGAAACGTTTTCCGCCTGGGCTGAAGAAATTTCCGCACGACACGATCGTGCAGGGTTATCTGGCGGTGGGACGGGGCGGCTTGCAAGTTCGTCTCCGCAAAAAAGGCTCGGTCCGCTCCCTCACTTTCAAGCAGGGGACCAAAGGCGCTCGCGAAGAGCGGGAGGTGCGGTTGACCGCCGAGCAATTCGACGCGCTCTGGCCCGCAACGATCGGCCGCCGCCTGACCAAGGTCCGCTACGACGTGCCGTGGAAGAAACACACGGTCGAGATCGATATCTACCGTGGGCGTCATCGAGGGCTGGTGGTGGCCGAGGTGGAGTTCGACGATCTAAGGAGTTGCGCGGCTTTCGAGCGGCCGGATTGGCTGGGGCGGGATGTTACCGGCAAGCCCAAATACAGTAATGTCGCGCTCGCCCTCAAGACCTGAGGAAATTCGAAATCCGAAGCTCGAAATTCGAAACAATGACCGAATGTTCAAGGAGGAAGAAAACTCGAAACAAAGGCTTCCCGTTTCGGTCATTCGAATTTGTTTCGGATTTCGTGCTTCGAACTTCGAAATTTGGAGGGCGGGCGCACCGCCTGCCGGTGTTTTTCCTAGAGGCCGTATAGACGCAACGCCATGAGCTACGAGCTGCGGCAGGATGAAACGGTTGGTGACGGAGTTCAGCGAATCATCTGTCGGCAGATCGAGAATGCAATCAAGGCGAGCAGCGCCCCGCAAAATGGGAAAGGCTCGCCGGTTCATGAGACCCGCAAGCACTTGAAGAAGGCGCGTTCCGCTCTGCGCCTGGCTTCGGGAGAAGTGGAGCGGAAGATTTTGCGACGCGAAGATGACTGCCTGCGCAAGGTGGGTCGTCTCATTTCCGAAGTGCGGGACGCCGAAGTGCGGCTTCAGACGGTCCGGCAACTGCGCGAGTTCACCCGGGGCCGGAAGCGCAGTTTTCGCGAGACGGAAGAACTTCTGGCCTTCGAGCTGGACAGTTTCCTGGCGGCGTTTTCGGAGTGGCCGGATGAAGCGAAGCAGTGGCTAACCCAGTCGCTGGATCGCATCCGGGCCTGGCCGCTGGATGATCTGCGGTGCAAACAATTGCGAAAATGCGTCCAGAAAACTTACCAGCGGGGCCGTCGGGCGCTGACCGCGGCGATTGAAAAGACCAGCACGAAGCGTCTCCACACTTTCCGAAAACGGGCCAAGGAACTTGGCTACCAGCTCCGGATCCTGCGGCCGCTGGCGCCTGCTGTCTTCAAGGAGTTAAACGACGAACTGCAAGCGATCGGCCAATACCTTGGCCAGGTTCACGACCTGGCATTTGTCGCCGATCGCCTCTCCTCGATTGGACCCGCCCGAAAACAGGGCGACCGCGTTCTCCACGCGTTGGTCGATTCCCGAGAGAAGGAACTCGAGCGCACTGCTCTCGCGCTCGGCGAACGCTTTTACGCGGAGCGCCCCCGGCAATTTGCCCGGCGGCTTTCCCAGTATTTCTCCGAATGGGAGCTGACGAAGACTCGTTGCTCCCCGACCGTCAATCGCGCGGCTGTGCTCTTGAATTAGTGGCGAAAAGCGGAGGAAAGGCTGGTCATGAATCGCGCGGGTGTCAAAATCCGAGCGGTAACATGAAACGATCTTCGACTCCACTTCTGGCCTTCGCATGGCTGGGCCTCGTCAGCGCAATGCCTGGCCTTGTCTCCGCCGCTTCCGAACCGATTACTTCGCACACCGCGAAGATAGACAACGTTCAGTTGCATTACCTGAGCGCGGGCCATGGGCCGGCGGTCATTCTGTTGCACGGCTACGCAGAGACATCGCGAATGTGGCGACCGATCATTCCGCTCCTGGCTGAGAAGTTTACCGTCATCGCGCCCGACTTGCCGGGGATCGGCGATTCTTCCATTCCAACGGATAAGATCGATATGATTGAGGCAGCCAACCGCATTCACGCACTGGTGCGCTCGCTGGGGATCGAGCAAGCGCGGGTCGTCGGGCATGATATTGGGTTGATGGTCGCCTACGCTTATGCCGCGCAGTTCCCGAGCGAGACGGAAAAGCTCGTGGTGATGGATGCGTTTCTCCCCGGCGTCCCGGGCTGGGAGCTGATCTACAACGCTCCCAATATCTGGCATTTTCGTTTCAACGGCGAATATCCCGAAGCTTTGGTAAAAGGCCGCGAGCGCACCTACTTCGAGTATTTCTGGAACGTCCTGGCCGCTGATAAGACACGCTCGATCCCGGAAGCGGAGCGGAAGGCTTATGTCGAGGCCTATTCAAAGCCGGGACGCATGCGCGCCGCCTGGGCTTATTTCGCCTCTTGGCCGCAACTGGCGAAAGATTTCGCGCAACTCTCTCAGACGAAACTGACCATGCCAGTGCTCGCGCTCGGCGGTGACAAATCGTTGGGCACTCAACTGGCGGACCAGATGAAGTTGGTCGCGACGGATGTCACCGTTGTCGTCCTGAAAGACACCGGACACTGGATCATGGAGGAACAGCCCAAGGAAACCACCGACGCCCTGGTCAAGTTTCTTTGAAACGCTGTTTACTTGTCGGACAGATTTGTTTGAAGCGGCGCAGAACC
>QHMY01000187.1 GCA_003218305.1 Verrucomicrobiota bacterium | reverse complement strand
ACGTTTCCTCCGCGCTTCGCACAGCGAAGCGGCTACAGCGTCGAGCCCTCGATCCGCCTATCCTGAGCGACCGCGGACTGAAGCTTTCACCGCGAGGGCCAGGCTGGCGACGGTAACAGCCAGGAGCAAATGCAAAATCCAGGCGGAACAGCCGATCGCCGCCAGGAAAACAAAAAACAGCACCGCGACATCACGCTTGGTGAATTGGATGAGCCCGGACGCGAACCTCTCTCCGAAGACCAATATCCCAGAGCGCTGAACCAGGGCGCGATGGCGCGGATAGAGGGCACCGTCCAGCGGTTCGGCCTTCCCCTCGTCCAAGCCGCGGTCAGGCGTCGCGAGGTAATATTCATTCCCGCCAATCAACGCGGCCGCAACAAGTCCTTCGATGACGTATACCCAGGCGAACTGACCGGCAGAATTCGCCGGCTGGCTCAATCCAAATCCCAGGCCGAGGACAAGCAAGATGTTGCTGAGAATGTCGAAGAGGTCGTCCAACTGGCGTCCGCGTTCGCTCTCCAAAAACTTGGCGCGCGCCAGCTCGCCGTCGCAGCCATCCAGGACGCTGAAAATCTGAAAGAGCACGAGACCCCAAAGAAAAGACCAGTACGTGCCCTGAAGAAGAATGAGTGAGGCAACGACCGGAATTGGAAAAATGAAAACAGTCCATGCGTTCGGAGTGGTGGGGAATCTCAAAAGGAGGCGCGTGATCAGGCGCGAAATGGGGCGATTCAAATGCCGGGAAACGAAACCATCCTGGGACTTGCCGCTATCGCGGAGGAATTCCTTTTCGATCTCGTCGATTTGTTCTCCGTCCGTGATGTAGCTCCACACGCCGATTCGGTTTTGCGGGACCAACTCCGCCGAGCGAAACTGGATTTTCCACAAATCTTCCCCGGTCGGAGCGACCTGCGTCGGAGCGTCCCCACTCTCAAAAAGATCGTGTGCGAACGTAGTCGGACGCGCGGAAGCACGTCCCTCCGAAAATAAGATCCGAACGGCCTTGCGATAGAGGAACAGGCGAGTGTTGAGAACAAGATCGAACGGTTCTTCGCCACGATCAGTCGTGAAAGCGACCATGGTTAGCCGCTCGTGTGTCGGAACCCACCTCTGCGCCTGATCCAAGTCCGGCCGCCAAATAATGCAGACCAGCACCGGCGCCGTCTCCTTGTTCTCCACGGCAAATTCATCGATCGAAAGGGCCAGGCGCTCGAGTTGGCGCAAACCGGCCACCATCCACTCCGCGGATTCATCAGCCAGAATCAAAACCCGCCGCAGAGTCTTCACGCGGAATCGCTCGCCGGTAAAAGGCGCCGGTAGATTCGATAGGTCTTGTACTTCTGAGCGCCGATTGCTTCCAGAAACCGGTTGATCATGAAATTGTTCTCAAGGGTAAGGCTGAGTTCACCGGCACCTCCTCGTTTGATCATGCCTTCCTCGATAATGCGCAAGACCAGAGCCTCGGCGACGCCGCGACGCCGGTATTTCGGGATTACGCCCAGGGCGATCAGGCGCCCCTTCTTTATCCGTCTCCGGTAATACAGCAGCTTGATCAGCCCGATCGGCAATCCAAACCAGGTCAGACGCCCATTAATTTTCTGGAGAACGACGTTGATGTCGCGGACGGCCAGAATAAATCCGACCGGCTGGCCCTCCACCTCGGCCAGTAGCGTGAGATCAGATTCGACGATCGGTTTCAGCTCCTTCGTCATGTAATCAATCTCCCGTTCCGCGAACGGAACGAAGCCCCAGTTTTTTTCCCAGGCTTCGTTGTAGATTTCGCGGATACGCCGGCCTTCTTTTTCGAGATTTTTCAGGTCCGCCGGCCGAATTGAAGCGGGCTGGCGATCCTTCATGCGCGACGTGAGCCGGCGCAGGCGAGCGGCTGCCTCGGCAAAATCCGAAAACCACCAGGCGTAAAGATCGATCGCCTTCTCAAATTCCCAACCTTCGATCAGCTGCCGGTAATATGGCGGATTATGCGAGGTCAACAGCGTAGGCGAATGCTGGAACCCATCGATCAGTAAACCGCACACATAATTCGTCGAGTAATCGATCGGGCCTATGATCTCCTCCCGGCCTTTCCGGCGAATCCAGCCCGCGGCCGCCTCAAACAGGGCATTGGCCACCGCCTGGTCGTCGATCGATTCGAAAAGCCCGAAACATCCCACATTTGACTGATGAAGCGCGTTGTAGTTTGGATCGTCGCTGGCCATGATCCGTCCCACGATTTCACCGCCGGCGCGAGCCAGAAAGAGCGCGGCATCTCCGTGCTCATAGAAGGGGTGTTTCCGGCTCAGAAATTCTTTGCGCTCGATCACCAGCGGAGGCACCCAGGCCGGATCGTTCTTGTAAATCTTCCAGGGAAACTTGATGAATGCGTTCCGGTCCGCGCGGGATTCGACCTGGATGACTTGGAGAGGCGGCACGAGATAGGGATTCCATCACGCGTGGGGTCCCACGCAAGGCCAAAATGACGTTGCGACCCCGGCGAATCTGAGTACTAGCAACGGCCTTGTGATGCCTCCTGCCGGCCAACCTGTTCTTGCCCAGGGCCTCGCTTTCAAGGCCCGGGAAATCGAGGAGCTGGCGGACGTTTACTTCTTCCGGCCGCTCGGGTTCGTCGCGGCGCGCCTGGCAGCGGCCCTGCGCATGACCCCAACGCAGGTGACACTCTTCAGCACCGTTGTCGGCGTGGCCGGTGGCCTCTTGCTCTACAACGCCCAGCTCGCGCTTCTCGGTTTTGCGTTGCTCATCGTCTACAGCATTCTCGATTCAGCCGACGGACAACTCGCGCGCCTAACCGGGCGGGTCACGGAACTTGGCCGCGTCCTGGATGGCGTCGGCGGATACATCACCCACGCCGCCATCTACCTTGGAATTGTGGCCAGCCTCGTCTCGAATACTGAAACCGGGCGACCTCTCGTCTGGGCCGCGCTGGCCGCGGTCTCCAACGCCGCGCAGGCGCAGATGTATGAATTTCATCGGCATCATTATGCGACCATTGTCGGGCAGGGCCGCATTTTGCAGGATGATCCGGCCAGGATCGATTCCGCCTGGATCAAAGGACTTTATCGGTGGTACCTCTCCCAGCAAAAATCGCTCAATGGCCTACACATGGAGGTGGAATCGGTCATCGCGGCGCGCTCGAATGTCGGGGTGGTGGATCCGAACGACCGGTTGAGATATCGGGAATGCTTTTACTGGGTCGTCCGCGGCTGGAACCTGCTCGGAGACAACACCCGCTTCTATGCCATCGGTGTCCTGGCCTGGCTGCACCGGATCGATCTGTTTCTTATCTTTATTCTGGTGCCGATGAACGTGGCGCTCGTCGGACTTTGGCTTTGGCAGCGCAACGCTGACCGCAGGTTTCTTGCGAAAACATGAAGCGCTGGATTCTTCTACCGTGATTCAGGCAATCCTCTTTGACATGGGCGGCACGCTCGACGGCGACGGCGGCCATTGGCTCGATCGTTTCGAGGCGCTCTATCGAAGTTTCGGCATGGAACTCTCGCGCGCTGCGGTCCGCGGCGCGTTCGACGAAGCGGAAAGGCGGTCAGCTTTGGACGAGGAGATCGCGTCGGCGGATCTGGCGAGGATGATCGCGTTACATGTAAGATGGCAGCTCGTCCATCTGGGGCTAAACGACGCAAAGCTGGAGCGACATCTCATCGATGGTTTCGTCGAGCCAGTTCGTGAAGCTGCCGCCGCCAATGCTCAATTACTCGCGAGCCTGGCGGCCAGAGGTCTCAAGCTGGGAGTGGTTTCCAACGGTTGCGGCAATGTCGAGAAACTTTGCGCCGATTTTGGCTACAAACCCTATCTGTCGGTCATTGTCGATTCGCAGCGGGTAGGACTGTTCAAACCCGACCCCGCGATCTATACCCACGCCGCTGCGAAACTCGGCGGCGATCCGGGAACAATGATGATGGTGGGAGATTCGTTCGAGCGCGATGTGCGGCCGGCGAAAAAGGCAGGCATGAAAACCGCCTGGCTCCAGGGCCCGTCACCGCAGGAATGCCCTGATCCGACGCTCGTCGATCTGCATCTCCACAAACTCGCCGATCTCCCGGTCGCGTTATCGGAAAGCTCGCTATCGCTCGCATGAACGCTTCCGGGAATTTTTTGTTGAAAGCCGGTGTGCTGGCCGCGGGCCGCGGCGAACGATTGCGAACGGAGTCGGGTCAGCTCAAGCCGCTCACAAAAGTAGGCGGCCAGACGCTGATCGAACGCGTCCTGCACTCACTGGCCGAGGCCGGCGCCGCCGAAGTGGGTGTAATCATTAATGAAGATTCGCTGGCTGTTCGCGATCATGTCGCCGCGGGACAATGGCCGTTCGAGCTGCGCTGGATCGTTGAGACCACGCCTTCCTCGATGCACAGCTTTCTGCGCCTGATCGAGACGCTGGGCGCCGATGGCGACGACGGACCGTTTCTCCTTTCAACCGTCGATACGATTACCAGCCCGCAGACTTTTGCCCGTTTCATCACGGAAGCCCGGCGGCATGAGGAAGCCGCGGTCGTCCTCGGGCTCACGTCGCCGGGCGAGGATGAAAAACCGCTTCTCGTACGATGCGCGCCGGATTTCCGCATTATTGCCCTGGGCGCAGCCGCGGCGCCATCCGCTCAAGCCACGGCGGGTCTGTACGCAATCCGCGGTTCGATTCTCCGTGAAGCGGACGCAGCCCGGCGCGATGGAATCGACGCGTTGCGCAAATTTCTCGTTCGTCTCCTCGACCGTGGCTACCACCTGGCGGGTATTCCCGTGGCTCAGTCGATCGATGTCGATTATCCCCGCGATATCCGTAGCGCGGAAGAATTGCTCCGGAGAACGGCCGTATGAAACTGCTGCTCGGACTATACCGGGAACGGCAATACTCGCCCGGTCGCCATCTCTCGAATGATGTTCTGTTGCTCGACCAAATCGCGCATCGGCTGCGGGAGCGCGACTTTGCGGTGGACTTGGTCACACTCGACGAGGCCGAGGCACGCCGCGAGGCCGCCGCGACCATCTTTTCGATGTGCCAGGGGAAATCGGCGCTGGAGAACCTGGCGGACTGGGAACGCCAGGGCGCGACGATCATCAACAGTCCGCAGGCAGCCCTGAATACCCATCGCGACCGGCTTCCGGCGTTGATGGTCGAGGCAGGCATTTCATTTCCACCCACGCACCTGGTCAGCACAAAGGAGAAAGCGGACCTGCAATCTCTCGATCTCAATGGTGGTATCTGGCTAAAACGAGGCGATGTCCACGCCTCCGTCACGGCCGATGTCCAGTGGGTTGATTCGGTCGAACGCCTCGAAGCGGGCATGGCCGATTTTGCGAAACGCGGGATCGACGCCGCGGCCTTGCAGGCCCATCGGGCCGGGGACGAGATAAAATTCTACGGTGTCGCCGATGGCGGATTTTTTCACTGGTTCTATTCGGGCGAGGCCCGGAAATATCCCTTCAATTCTGTCGCGTTGGAGGACCTCGCGCGGCGGGCGGCCACAGCGGCGGGCCTTCACATTTTCGGCGGGGACGTAATCATCTCCCCCTCAGGCGAACTAACACTGATAGACCTGAATGACTGGCCGTCGTTCGCCCCTTGCCGGGAGCGGGCTTCCTACGCAATAGCAGACTTCATCACGAGGCGCGTCCATGGCGGATGATCTCCAGCCTCGCCCTCGAGCGAAAACGAAGGCGCTCTTCGATGAGGAGCATCAGTTCATCGCGCCCGGATTGCAGACGATCGCGTTATTATCCGAACTAGCGATTGAGCGCGGGGCCGGCGCGACCCTCACGGATCTCGACGGAAACACCTATCTCGACTTGAACGCGGGAGTGTCGGTCGCAAGTCTCGGCCACGCCCATCCCGCTTACGTCGCCGCCCTGACAAAACAACTCGGGGCGGTTTCGGTTGGGAGCTTTTCCTCACAGCCAAGGGCC
Organism: Verrucomicrobiota bacterium; assembly: GCA_003218305.1. Taxonomy (GTDB): domain Bacteria; phylum Verrucomicrobiota; class Verrucomicrobiia; order Chthoniobacterales; family UBA10450; genus AV80. Next base: position 10,843 of record QHMY01000187.1, on the reverse strand, counting down.
GAACTAGTGCGACTGATTGCCACTCTCACTCCGGGCGAACTCAATCGGACCCAATTTTTCAGCGGCGGCGCGGAAGCCGTTGAAGCCGCGATCCGGTTGGCGCGCTCCCACACGAAGCGAACCGACATCGTTGGTTTCACTGGCGGCTTTCACGGAAAGACCGCGGGCGTTCTCCCGCTTTCAGATGTCGACTGGAAGAGTTTGATCGGACCGCTGCCGGCCGGTCATCATCTGGCCCCTTATGCCGACCCCACGCGATTCGCCGGGTCGGAGGACGAATGCCGAGAGCATGCGATCAAGGAACTGAGGCGGGTAATCGAGAAGGAGGTGGTGGGAACGCCGGCCGCGATTGTGATGGAACCCATCCAAGGGACGGCCGGCAACATCGTGCCCCCGCCCGGGTTTCTCCGGGATGTGAAATCGGTCGCGCAGGAGTATGGCGCGCTGCTTATCGCGGATGAGATGATTACCGGCTTCGGCCGCACGGGCCGAATGTTTGGCTGCAGCCACGATGAGGTGGTCCCGGACATTATGACCCTGGGCAAAGGAATTGCGTCGGGATACCCGGTCAGTGCACTGGTTTCCACCGACGAGATCATGGCCGCGAAGCCGTTTTCTCTGCCCAGTGCATCATCTTCCAGCTACGGCGGAAATCCGCTCGCCGCCGCGGCGGCGCTGGTGACGATTCAAACCATTCTGTCGGACAAGCTGGTGGAAAATTCCGCCAGCGTTGGACGCCTTCTTCGCGATGGACTCGCAGCGCTCGCAACACGACATCGTTCCATCGCGAACGTCCGCGGAGAAGGATTATTGATTGGCTTCGATCTGGTGGCCGATCGGGAAACGAAGACGCTCCTGCCCAAAGAGAGATGCATCGCCTTCTTCAAGCGCTGTCTGGCTGATGGTCTCATCATGATGAGCTACACGCCGAGAGTGCGCGTCCATCCGCCGCTGATTCTTTCGGCGGAGCAGGCAAATTCCGCGCTGGCCATCATCGATCGCGGCTTGGGCGTTCTCGAGTCCGATCGCTAACCGTGCTGGCGCTCTCTCCCCTGTCATCCCGAAGCGCGAAGACGCTGAGGGACCTCGCAATTGCAAACTTCGCCTTCGCTTGGCAGGACGCCGTCATTGCATTTGAGAGGTCCCTCGGCGCGCTGCGCCAGCCTCGGGATGGCAGGTAAACGGCACGCCATCTCACGGTGACGCTCGCAGCATTGAACTGGCGATTTTATTGTCCGACCGCGAAGGTAGCGGTGTGTTGAGAGGCGCAATAATCGGCTTCGGCGAGGTAGCTCGGCATGGGCATTGGCCGGCCTACGAAAAATCACGGGAAGCGAAGATAGTCGCGGTGGTCGATCGGACCGACGAACGCCGCGAGTTCGCGCGTAACTTATTGCCGGGCGTCGCGACATTTTCGACGATCGAGGAACTGGCCACCGGGGCTGAAATCGACTTCGTCGACATCTGCACGCCACCTGCGCTGCACGGCGAACCAATGTTGTCCGCGCTCGGGAAGGGATGGAACGTCCTTTGCGAAAAACCGTTATTATTGGACCCGGTCGAGCTTGAGAAGGCGCGGAGCCTGGCGACCGAGGTTGGGCGGGCAATCGTGCCGGTCCATAATTGGAAATACGCGCCGATCGTCAGGCAAGCGACCCAGCTGTTGCGTTCAGGGATTATCGGGCAACCGCGCAGAGTGGAGATCGAAACATTGCGTATTCAAGATTGCGCCGTAGCCGACCCGGATCATCCGAATTGGCGGCGCGATCCTGCCATCGCGGGCGGCGGCATCCTCATGGATCACGGCTGGCACGCAATCTATCTCGCGCGCCACTGGTTTGGCGAAGCGCCGAACGATGTCCGCGCTTCCCTCCATCGATCCACCAACAACGGAGTCGAAGACGAAGCTACCCTCACCCTCACTTTCCCAACCGGGTCCGCAAAAATCTTTCTTACCTGGCGGGCCGAGGTGCGGCGAAATGCCATGCGCCTGATCGGCGAGCGGGGCGAGATCGCGATCGACGACGACACGCTCAGGGTAGGCGACGAATCGTTTTGTTTCGAGAGCGCTCTGTCAGCTGGATCACACCACGCGGATTGGTTCGCGGCCATGCTGCCGGATGTCATGGCCAGCTTCCGCCGGCCGGAAGCGGCTGGAGAATCGCTCGAAGAGGCGGCCCTCTGTCTCTCCGTTATTCGCAGCGCGTACCAGAACCCGATGTAGGGGCGCTTGTGCCAAGCGCCCAGCATTCTTGATTTCAGGCGCCTGGCACACCCGCCTCTACATCGTCAGACAGAAGCGTGCTGAAGTTCGGCAGGCGCGAATGTGTCTGAAACGATATTCAACGCCTCATCCAAATCCGCGCGGGTATGGTCCGCGGTAACGCACGCCCGGAAGCAAATCCGATCCTCTGGAACGGCGGGATAATCCACCGGCGCCACCCACAGACCGCGGCGACGAAGTTCATGGCCGAGCCGGCACATCCGGTCGCGATCCCCGACCACCAGCGGCATGATGTAGGTCGCGGACTCGCCGGTATCTATGCCGAGCCCGTTTAGCTGCGAGCGAAAATAGCTCGCGTTCTCCCAGAGCCGCTCGCGGCGTTGCGGCTCGCGGGTCGCGACCTCCAGCACCTTCAAAATCGCCCCGACCACCACCGGAGGAAGCGCGCAGGAATAGGCATAGGAGTGGGCGTAAAGCCGGAGATAATCAATCGTGCTCCTGGCGCCGGCGACAAAACCGCCCAGGGCTCCAAATGCTTTCGAGAAAGTGCCGTAGACCAGGGGGATCCGGTCTTCGACGCCAAAAATCTCGGCGGCGCCGCGCCCATTTTCTCCGCAGGCCAGCATCGAGTGCGCTTCGTCGATAAAGATGCTGGCCTGATGCGATTCCGCGACCCGGATCAAATCCTCCATCCTCGCGAAATCCCCCTCCATGGAATAAATCCCCTCGATAATGACGAGCCGGCTCCTGCCCTGCCGCCGGGAGAGCGCCGCATCGAGTGAGGCGGGATCGTTATGTTCGAAACGATCGAGCCGGCAGCGGGAAAGGACGGCGCCATCACGCAGGCTCAGGTGGGAACGGTTATCCAGGGTCGCCACATCATTCTTGCGCAACAATCCTGAGATGGTGCCGAGCGCGCCGCCGAATCCGCTGTTGAAAAGCATCGCGTCTTCCCGGCCGAGAAAGTCGGCCATGGTCCGTTCGAGTTGCCGATGCAGATCGGTCATGCCCGAGAGCATGGGTGAACCGCACGCGCCGACTCCATATTTGTGGAGCGCTTCGGTAGCAGCAGCGATGACTTCAGGATGGTTCGCCAGTCCCAGATAATTGTAAGAGCAAAGGTTAATGACCGGTTTCGGTTTGCCCTCGTATTGAATCGTGGTGCGCGCATCGGCCGCGCCCAGCATGTCGGGCTCATAAAGGCTGGCGGCCCAGGCGATTTCCTTGCGCCGCCACTCCATGAAGCCGGCGGGCGGCGCCAGCGGATCCTTGCGCTCGCCCACGACGAAATCGCCCAGCCCAAGCGTGCCGCTAAAGTTTGTCTCTACTTCCGCCTGGGACTGACCGTTTACGTGCATAAATCAAGAGTGGCTGCGGACCGAGGACAAACGGGTCCCACGTAACTTATGGGACATTCCAGGCATTGGGTTCTCCTTCGACGACCGCGAATGAGGGGCGATGCAGCGACCGCCTGAATGTTCATCCGATTTGACCAGGCCGCTAAAATAAGGGGCGGCTGGGAAACGTCCATAAAATAAATTCGTCCTGTTTGCGGTCATTTGACGTTCGAGGCCAGGACCCCGGGCGAGACCAAATCCGGCGCGGGTGGTGGTATCGCCGGAGATGCATTCAACCGCTCCACCCGCGAAAACAAGGTGTAACGCGGGTCGAACAAAAACTGCGCCAGCAGGCGGCTCCACGAGGTATGAAAGCGCAGCGTGTCATAGTACTCCGGGGCCATCGCACGCAGCTTCGGCAGATTGTTCCAGGCGATCGAGGGGAAATCATGGTGTTCGTTGTGGTGGCCCACATTCAGCGCAACCAGATTGATTGGTCCGTAATAACTAAATGTCTCCTGGTCCGGATCGAGCGTGTAATGCTCCTGGATCCAGCGCGCCCCCAGGGGATGCAGGCCGACCGAAAAGAAAAACGAACAGGCCAGATACCAGATGCCGACCCAGCCGCAGAGCTGGAAAAGGGCGAAATCGCAGATGGCGGTGGAAATGACATTCGCGATGGTCCAGCGGCTCCACAGCGTGATTGCCCGGAGACGCGGCGGGCGCGTCATTTGAAAAATCGGGAAGAAGAGGAGCCAGAGCGCTTTCGCGTACCACTTGTCGCCGATCAGCCTGGCCTCCCATTGATTCGGGATATCGGCATCCGATTCGTAGTCGCCCTGATGCGCATGATGCTTGAGATGGTAAACGCCGAAACCAATCGCCGTGGGAACGAGATTCGGAATATCCGCGGCGATCGCCAGCAGCTTGTTCAGGAATTTGCTTCGAAAAACAAGGTTATGCGTGGCGTCGTGAATGATGACATAGGTGCAGTGGTTGGCGAACGCGCCAATGCCGTAGGCCAGCAGCAAGCCGACCCACCAACCCGCCGGGCCGAGCCGGCCCATCGCAAAGGCGATCGAGATCTGCACCGCGAGGATCAGGCAGGCGATCAGGGCGGTATAAGGGTTGCGCCTCATCAAACTTCGAACTTCCGGGTGGGCCTTCAGGATCGCGCGCGTCCGTTGCGGATGCGGCTGGTCGAAATCGGCGTGATAAAAGTTCGCTTGCATACTCACGCTGCCCCGGAGTTATGCAGCGTTGCCCACGCCTTCCGATTCTCTTTCGTTTCGCGAATGAAAGGCGACGCAGCGTTCGCCCTGATGGCCATCCGATTAAGCAGCCCAGCAAGATAGGAAAAGAGGCGCGAAGCGTCCATAAAATAAAAGCAGGTGGTTATTTCAATTCGCGCCTTGGTAAACCGCCGAATTCCGGTTCCCTGACGTCAACGACATTACGACTCTGATTGACAGTTGACGCCGATTCGGATGGAATGAAAAAATGAAAACCCAGCAATTCATTCTAGCGCTACTCGCCTTGACGTTTGCTTTCGCTCCCCAGTCGCTTCCTACCGCCTCCGCGGCGCGCCAGAGAGAGTACCGGGCCACCTTAACTTCACCGCAGGCGGGAGAGGTTTTGGTGCCAGGACAAGTTTTCCGGGTGAAATGGAACGTGGAATTTCCGGACGTAGGTGTGAATCTGACGTGGTGTGATGCGGACGTACGCCTGTCGCTCGATGGCGGCCGGACGTTTATGCGGATTACCGGTGAGCTTGACCCGCGGCAGGGATATTTCGATTGGGTCGTCCCAAACATGCCCACCAGAGCAGCGGTGCTGGACATCCGCTTCGGGTGTTTGGGGGTTTACCCGGAGACCTCAAGTCCTCAGGTTCAATCCCCTTTTGTGATCAGCTCGCTGGATTGATTCTTCGCGGCCTGAAATAAAGTGGCGGGGTCGAAACTGCCCGAAACCTGTTCATCTCTCACGAAGTTACGTTAGCGATTGACAACAAACCCCCACTAGGATGGACTGAAAGCATGAAAACCTCGCGGTTAATTCTAGCCCTGCTTGCATTAACATTTGCCCTGGCTCCGCAGCCGATTTCAACGGCGTCTGCGTCGCAAAAAAAAGGGTATAAGGCCAAGCTGATTTCGCCGAAAGCCGGGGACGTTTTGGTGCCGGGCCAGGTCGTGAGGATTGAATGGACGGCGACCTTTCCAGACGTGGACCTGACGATGTGTGAGACGGAGATTCGCCTCTCGCTCGATGGCGGCGCGACGACCTATATGTGGATTACAGGTTTCCGTGACCCGAGCGTCCGTTATTACGATTGGACCGTTCCGAATGTGCCTACCAGAACGGCAGTGTTGGACATCCACTTCGGTTGTCTGGGAATTTTCCCGGAGACCCCAAGCCCTCAGACCCAAGCCACTTTTACGATCGTCGGGCTGGATTGATTCCTGGCCGCTGGGTGGGGTCGGATCAGGCGCCGCGAGCCAGATCTTTTTCTCTAACGGTTGGTTTTGGTGAAATTTTCCACGGTCCGTTGGAGGGTGATTTCCCTGGGATCACAGCAAGTCACGAAAATCTCTATCGTGTCTTCTCCTCCCTTTCCGCCACCCGTCCGTAGAATAATTTTTGCGCCCTCCAGATCTTTGGCGGTGAATCCGTTTCTGAGGAGGATTTCCCTGGCCACGGCTACCTCATTGGTCTTTACCGCTTTCTTAACCTGATTGCTCTCATCTTCGTTTCCGCGAATCCGGGCCTGCGCTTCGCTGGCTTTTTTTTGCAGCAGCGCCGCGTCAGCAGTTGCTGAGAGGGGCTCAGGTGTCTTTCCACCAATCACTTGCGCCGGCGCGTTGGGGACACCCATGAAGCCGAGAGGTGCGAGGATGGATACAATGATGAATCTGCCCCCAACGTTCATAACCAAGACTAGCGCAGGACATGATCGCCAACAATTTCCCCGTCTCGATCCGGGGCGAGGAGGTCTCCTGGCCGGGAAATGTTGGGCGCGCATCCGGAGCGACCGCCTCTGGAATTTAAGATACGCCTAGACATTTGGTGGCAAATCGTTTCAGACTCGCATCCGATTGCGTCATCCGACGCTTCGATCTCAACACGATAATTATGAACTTACGCCTACGCCTGACGGCCCTCGCTGCTGTTTTCGTTTTCCTCACACCCGCTCCGTTCGCCCTGCACGCGCAGGTACTGGCGGCAGCCCCCGAGGGCATCGATGTGCCTGACGGAACGCGCAAATGTATTAAGCCGCAAAACCGGATACCGACACCCGTCAATGGTTTCGTGCCGTTGGCCTGCACGATGGCAGTGGTCAACGCCAGCGCCACCACGGGCAACCAGGCGGAGAGTTTCGTCGTCGTCAATCCGACCAACACCAATAACCTGGTCGCCCTCTCGAACACCACCTCCAACAGTATCTTTCGCGCATTCTCAATGAATGGCGGCGCCACCTGGACTCGCGGCACGATCGCCACGGGGGTGGCCTGCTGCGACGCACAGGCGGCCTTCGACACGTTCGGCAACCTGTTCGTGGTCTACATCAACAATAGCGTCAATCAGATCAACGTGATCCTGAGCACCGACGGCGGGGTTACCTTCGGTGCACCGGTTACCGCGGGCACCGGTAGTGTTGACCAGCCCTCCATCGCGGTGGGCAACGGCAGCGTATGGGTCGACTGGAATTCGGGCGGAAGCATGGTCGCACGTGGAGCGCCCGTGACAGGTTTGGGCACTTGGGGACCGTTCGCTGCGCAACAAACGATCCCATCGGGCACCGGCAGCTTTGGTGGTATCGCTGTCGGGCCAGGTCCGAACGGAGGCAAGGTCATCGTGACCTACCAGAGCCCGACCGGTGGCCAGGGACCCGCGACGATCTTTGCGAACGTAGACGCCGACGGCTTGGGAGCAGGCGCCTTCGGCGCGCGCATCACGGTCACCACGACCAATGTGGGCGGATTCGATTTCATTCCGGCGCAGAGCGGACGCTCAGTCGACGCTGAAGCGGGCGTGGTGTGGGACTCCACTGGCGGACCGTTTAACAACCGCATCTACCTGGTCTACACGGAAGAGACGGTCAATGAGAACAACGACACGGATATCCTGGTGCGGACCTCGACCAATGACGGCGCAACGTGGAGCGCGCCGGTGCGGGTGAATGACGACCTGACCACCCGGAGCCAGTTCCTGCCCTACATCGCGCTCGACCGCACCACCGGCACGGTGGCGGTAGGCTTTCACGACTGCCGCAATGACACGGGAGTGCCAGGCGTGGGCGGGACAAACGCCATCCCCAACGACGATGCTGAATACTTCGGGACCTTCAGCATCAACGGCGGCGTGACTTGGGCGCCGAATACGCGTTTGAGCGGCGGGTTCTCGAACGCGGCCGCGGCAGGCAACGGCGTGGACTACGGCGATTACGTCGGCCAGGACGCGCACGCGGGTAAGTTTTACCCCGTCTGGGGGGACAATTCGAACTGCGACGGCACGAACCCGAATGGCACGTTGAGCGCGTTTGACCTGTATATCGACCCCTTCACGACTATCGCCGTAACGCCCACACCGGTGCCAACTCTCAGTCCCGGAATAACACCCTCTCCGACTCCCACACCGACACCAATACCGACACCAACGCCAACGCCCAGCCCGACCGTCACACCCACTCCGACACCCTGCGGCCAAAACTCGTTCACCAACCCGGCTGCAATCACCATTCCTGATAGCGGAGCAGGCGCGCCGTATCCTTCCAACATAACGGTCGCTGGCCTCACTGGCACCGTGACCAAAGTAATAGTGAGGCTCAAGAACCTGACCCACACCTTCCCGTCCGATATTGATATCCTGCTGGTGGGACCTGGAGGCCAGAACGCCATCATCATGTCGGATGTGGGAGGCAGCGATGACGTCTCTGGTATTACCCTGACTCTGGACGATGCGGCGGCGAGTCCGCTGCCGACAGCGTTACTGACTACCGGAACGTTCCAGCCGACCAATTCAGGGACGGGCGACACCTTCCCGGCGCCGGCGCCGGCACCTTCGGGTGGCTCTGCGCTCTCCATCTTTAATGGCGTGAGCGGCAACGGCACGTGGTCGCTCTATGTGGTGGACGACGCGGCGCAGGATCTTGGCACCATGGCTGGTGGATGGGATCTGGTCATCTCGACGACCACGGGTTGTGGAACACCCGTACCAACCCCGTCACCCGATCCAACCCCGCCTCCTCCGACTCCAACCCCGAGCGCTTCACCGACGGCGACGGCGACTGCGACGGCCACAGCGACCGCTACCGCTACGGCCACAGCGACGGCTACGGCTACCGCGACTGTCGCGCCGCCAACCCCAACGCCCAGCCCAACTCCACCGGCACAAGCCCTCAATCTCTCGACCCGGATGCGAGTCCAGACCGGAGACAATGTGGGCATTGGTGGATTCATCATCACCGGGAGTGCTCCGGCGCACCTGCTGCTCCGGGCGATCGGGCCCTCCCTCACCGGCATCCCCGGTGTCCTGGCCGATCCGGTCATGCAATTGTTTCGCCCGAGCCTGCCCACCATCACCAACGACAACTGGCAGGACGACCCCGCGCAGGCCGCAGCTATCCTGGCTACCGGCATTGCCCCGACGAACAACCTGGAATCAGCCATCGACGTGACGTTGAACCCCGGAGCCTATACCGCCATCGTGAGCGGCAAGAACAATACGTCCGGCGTCGGCCTGATTGAAGTTTACGATTTGAGCCCGGCGGTGCCGGCGAAGCTGGGCAACATCAGCACGCGAGCGCTGGTCGGGACCGGTAGCGACATTGTGATCGCCGGCTTCATCCTGGGGGGCCAGAGCGGTAACGACCTGGTCATCGCGCGCGGAATCGGGCCGAGCCTGACTGCGTTGGGAGTGGCTGGAGCGCTGGCAAATCCAACGTTGGAACTGCGCGACGGCAACGGCGCGCTGCTTGTTTCGAATAACGACTGGCAGGACAACCCGGTCCAGGCAGCGATCCTGACTGCGGCAGGGCTGGCACCCAGCAGCCCGCTGGAATCGGGGATAGCAGCGGCGCTGCCTCCGGGCGCGTACACCGCGCTACTCGCCGGATTTAACAACGGAACCGGGGTTGGTCTCGTGGAAATCTACGATCGCGGCATTCCGTAGCGCAAAATTGTGGCCCGTCCCGTGAGGGCGCGACCCTTACGGGGATCCGAAACCCAATTTCGAGCCTGTACCGTTTCCGCCACTTTCGCGTGGCTGACGAGAGCGCTAACCGCGCCACCCTGGTCGCACGTGAAACAAACACCGCCGCCGCCGTGTTGCCCGAAAAGGTTGTATCGGTGATCGTCAGCTCGCCGTTCGAAATCTTCGTGCCTGCACTCCGGTGCACTATTGCCCGAGATGGTGGAGTTGCCGGGCAATTACCGGATCAGCAGGGTATTTCCCCCGACAATGAGTCACCAATGTTGAGCGTTTCGCGTCATACCACGACTTTGCTCAATTCAATTGTCCGAATTTGTCCGCCTATGATCCCTAAATATCGGGGCTCGCGTGCATCGTTCTGGTTACGATAAAATCGACGTGCCAGCCGCACGCGTTTTAGATCAAGACCAACGAACATCATTTCCGTCCAAGGTGCATTGGACCCGTCTGCACGCCTTTGCCGATCAGATTGTCGATCAGCACTGCGCCGCCGGCGTCCGCGTGATCAAACCGCCCCAACGCCCTGGGTTTTGTCGACCCTGATTTGCTGCGTCTGAATTCGGGCCAAATGCGGCTGCTCAAGTCGGAGTCAGCCAGCTAATCCGGATTTCCCCGGAAAAGACCGACCGGACCCGGGGCTACGAAATCGCGTAAGCCCTTGGAGCGATTTCAAATCGCCCTTCCTTTGGGGCGCTTGGTACTGCGAAGCGGCGACCGGCACGTGGCGGTCGCCGCTCCTTGATGCTGTAGCCGCTTCGCTGTGCGAAGCGCAGATTCTGTTGTGCGCGGAACTCGGGAATGGCGCCCTGATTTACGAGAGACGAATCTGCGCTTCGCACAGCGAAGCGGCTACAGCGATCCCGATTCTCGGTGGCGTGCGCGCTACGGCGCTCCGCGGTCGTAAATCTCTACCAGACCAACCCCAGTGCCGTTGTTCGATCCCGTGAGGAGCGCGGTGTAAAGGCCCGGGGGCAGCGTCGCGGCGATACCGGACTCCAGTTGGCTTGACGGCGCCAGGCCCGCCGCAATCAATTCGGCGGCTTGCGCTGGGTTATCCTGCCAATCGTTATTGGAG
>QHMY01000172.1 GCA_003218305.1 Verrucomicrobiota bacterium | reverse complement strand
TTTCCCAACTTCCTTGGTCGTGAAAAATGGGTCGAAGATTTTCTCGATGATTTCGGGAGGTATTCCAGTGCCGGTGTCGCTGACCTTCAGGCGAACATAGGCTCCGGCTTTAGCGTCAGGAACATGAACTGGCGGCGTGTCTACCGTGACATTTTCGGCAACGATATTGATCTCGCCGCCATTGGGCATGGCGTCGCGCGCATTTACACAAAGGTTTAGCAACACCTGGTGAATCTGGGTCGGGTCGCCGACCACCGTCCGGGTCGTGACAGGGACATTCGTGCTTACCCGGACGCTTTTGAGGAAGGTATCGTTGATGAGTTTTTCGACGTCGCGGACAAGGTGACCAACCTGCAACTCCATCCTTCGGCCTTCGACCCCACGGGCAAACGAAAGAAGCTGCTGAACCATGTCCACCCCGCGACGAGCGCTGAGGTCCACCGTGGAGATCAGCTTCTTGCTTTGCGCATCGGTGAATTTCATTTCCATGAGGCTGACGGCCATGAGAATCGGCGCGAGCGAGTTGTTCAGGTCGTGCGCGACACCACCGGCCAGGACGCCAAGGCTTTCCATGCGTTGGGCGCGGAGGAACTGCTGCTCGAGCTTTTTGCGCTCGGTAACGTCCTGATTGGTGCCGAGGATCTTGCCGGGCCGCCCGGAAGAACCCATGACAATTCTTGAGCGCACCATCATGACGCCTTCCGTTCCGTCCTGACGAACAAAGCGATGCTCAAATTGCCTGGCAAAATTTGGATCGGTCGCGCTGACTGCCAAGGCCAGTTCGTTGGCAACGATCGAGGTGTCCGACGGGTGAACAAACTTCCTGATGTACTCTTGTGGCGACAGGGAGTGGCCTCCCTCCTGCGCCGGGGTGGTGCCAAGCAATTGGAACATTTGCTCGTCGCCCGTGAAGCGGTCTTTCTCCACGTCAAACTCCCAGGAGGCCAGCCTGGCAATGTCCATGGCGAGGAACAACTGCGCCTGTTTTTCCCGCAAGACCTCTTCTGCGCGCCTGCGTTCGGCGATTTCGGCCTTGAGCTGGCCGATCATTTTTTCGAGAGATAAACGGATACTCTCGAATTCGCCTTGAGAGGCGTGCATCGGCACAACTTCTTCGCCGCTGCCAGACCTGGCCGCGGAGGCTTCGACTTCCCGCAGCGGTTTGAACACCCAGCGGTTCAGCAAAAGATACGCGCCGACGAACAAAACCGTATCGACCCACAGGATGTTGATGAGAATCCACCGCAGCGTCCCTCCCGTCCTGTCCTGCACAGGTTTGGTGGTGCCAAAAAGGGTAACCGTGGCCAGGGTCTGGTCGTCGAACTTGACCTCTCGCTTCTCCACCAGCGGTCCCTCAACTTGAATTTCTCCCTTGGCCTCCGTCACTTTTCCCTGGCCGTCGCGCTCTCGTGCGCAAAGGACGGTGCGATTGTCCACCGTTTTGATCACCACCCCTTTGAGAGCAGGATCGAGCATCATGCTTTCGACTACGTTCTCGATTCCGAGGCGGTCAGAATTCGAGACCGGTCTTGTCAGGTTGGAAACGATCTGGTCTGCATCCACCGCGAGTGCCGTTCGCACATATTCCAGGTCCCTCGTTGTGTGACGAATGTAGCTGACCGCACCCAAAATGATCAGCGTAACTGTCTTGATCGCCAACAAAGCGATCGCGACGATCACGACCACGGATGTCTTCCGGGCAAACATGGTCAAATGCTGATGGAGGATTGGCGAGACATGATTCGTTCCGGGTTTCTCAGCGTGGGGTAACGCTCACGTCACCTAATCCCGACTTACAAGAGTTCGCTCAAAAGGCGAACTTTTTGGAGAGACCCCGGGTCGGGGAGGAAACGTCTGAGGGGAAGAGGTGTTCTGGCCATCTCGGCTCGGGGACGTAAGATCGCGGCTGATGGCACGACTGCGATACAAGCGGGAAGATGAACCCGGCGAGGAAGAAAGGAAATTCCACCACAATGTTTACGTCATTCTGCTCGATGCGAAGGCGGCAGGACATCGATCCATCCTGCGTTTTAATCCGAAGCGTGATGCCGCGAAACCATGCGTGTATGTCGGAATGAGCGGCCTGCCGCCCGAGCATCGTTTCGAAAATCACAAACACGGCTACAAGGCGGCGTGGGTGGTGAAAAAGTATGGCGTTCGATTAATGCCGGAGCTCTACGCCCATCTTAATCCGATGCCGTATGAAGCTGCCCTGCAGATGGAGATGGAGCTCGCGGAGGACCTGCGCAAGGAAGGTTACACCGTGACCGGCGGGCATTGAAACTCCCGTGGGGGCCGGAGTCGGGGTGACAGCGTTTGCCTACTCCGCGAACGCCTCCATCGGCGGACAGGAGCACATCAGATTGCGGTCACCGTAAACGCTGTCGATCCGGGAAACGGCCGGCCAGAATTTGAATTCGCGGGTCCACGGCGCCGGATAAGCGGCTTGTTCGCGCGAGTAGGGCCGATCCCATTGATCCGAAATAACCTGCTGGGCGGTGTGGGGAGCGTTTTTCAAGACGTTGTTTTGCCGATCGGCCGTGCCCGATGCAACCGCTTCGATCTCGCCATGAATGGAAATCATCGCTTCGCAAAAACGATCGATTTCCATTTTCGATTCACTTTCGGTTGGCTCAACCATCAGCGTTCCCGCGACCGGAAACGAAACCGTCGGCGCGTGAAATCCATAATCCATCAGGCGCTTGGCTACATCTTCCACTTCCACGCCTGCCGTTTTCCATTGGCGCAAGTCCAGGATGCACTCGTGGGCGACGAGACCGGCTTTGCCCTTGAAAAGAACTGGAAAATATCGATCGAGCCGTTTCGCGATGTAGTTTGCGCTCAGGATCGCGACCTTGGTGGCTTCAGTCAGACCTTCGCCGCCCATCATCCGGATGTACATCCAGGAAATCGTCAAAATACTGGCGCTGCCATAGGGAGCGGCAGTGACGGGGCCCACCGAATTTTGGATTGCGGATTGCGAATCGCGGATTGAGGAGAGCCTCGGAAGGAACGGTGCGAGATGGGAGGCAACGCCGATCGGCCCGACGCCAGGGCCTCCTCCGCCGTGCGGGATGCAGAAAGTCTTGTGCAGGTTCAGATGGCAAACATCCGCGCCAACGTCGCCGGGGCGACAGAGGCCAACCTGGGCGTTCATGTTCGCGCCATCCATGTAGACCTGGCCGCCGTGGGCATGGACGATGTCGCAAATCTCGCGAATGGTCGTTTCGAACACGCCATGCGTGGAAGGGTAGGTGACCATCAAAGCGGCGAGATCGGTCTTATGCGCATCGGCCTTGGCCCGCAGATCAGCAAGATCGATATCGCCGTCTTTCAAACAGGCCACCGGCACGACCTTGAATCCCGCCATGACCGCACTCGCGGGATTGGTCCCGTGGGCGGAAGTGGGAATGAGACAGACCCTGCGGTGTGCTTCGTTGCGCGAGGCGTGGTACTCGCGGATCGCCAGCAGGCCGGCATATTCGCCTTGCGAGCCAGCGTTCGGCTGGAGCGAGACGGCCGCGAAACCGGTGATCTCGGCGAGCCAGTCTCCGAGTTGCTCGCACATTTCGCGGTAACCGATCGTTTGCGTATCGGGCGAAAACGGATGCAGTTTGGCGAATTCCGGCCATGAGATCGGAAACATCTCAGCCGTCGCGTTCAATTTCATCGTGCACGACCCAAGCGGGATCATCGAAGTCGTGAGGGAAAGGTCGCGCGACTCCAACCGGCGGAGATAGCGCAACATTTCCGTCTCGGTGTGGTGGGTGTTGAAAACCGGGTGGGTCAGGAAGGCAGAACTGCGGATCGCGGATTGCGGAAACCGGAAAGTTTCTTCGCTCGACGCCCTTGCAAGATCGGCGCCCAAGATCTGGCAGAGGTTCGCGAGATCGTCTTCATTTGTTGTTTCATCAAGGGAGATGCCGATCGCATCTTCATCGAGCTGCCGCAGATTTATCCCGGCCTTGGCCGCATCAGCCATTACGGCGTTCGCATTCGCGACGCGCAGGGTATCGAAAAAATCATCGTGCGTGATTTTGAATCCAGCCGCTCGTAAGGAATCAGCGAGTTGACTCGTTAGGTGATGGACGCGTTCCGCGATAGCGCGGAGCCCGCGAGGGCCATGATACACGGCATACATCGAGGCGATCACAGCGAGGAGCACCTGGGCCGTGCAGATATTGCTGGTGGCTTTGTCGCGGCGAATGTGTTGTTCGCGGGTCTGGAGCGCGAGCCGGTATCCCGGCCGGCCGGTCGCATCGTGCGAAACGCCGACAAGCCGCCCCGGCATATGGCGCTTGAAGGCGTCGCGGGTCGCGAAGTAGGCCGCATGCGGTCCGCCGAAACCGAGTGGAACACCGAAGCGTTGCGTGCTGCCCACAGCGACGTCGGCACCCATTTCGCCAGGTGGCTTCAAGAGCGTGAGCGCAAGAATATCTGCCGCTACCACGAGCAGGGCGCCGGCGTCGTGCGCATCCTTCGCGAAAGGTTCATAATCGGAAATCGCGCCGTCCGTTGCGGGATATTGGACCAGCGCGCCGAAAACGGTCTGATCGAATTTGAATTGCCCGAAATCGCCGATGATGACCTCGATGCCGAGAGGCTTCGCGCGGGCCAGAACGACTTCAATCGTCTGCGGATGACAATTATCTGCGACGAAGAATTTATTTCGGTCGGTGGCAACGGCGTGGCAGAGCGTCATCGCTTCGGCAGCGGCGGTCGCCTCATCGAGGAGCGACGCGTTCGCGATATCGAGAGCCGTTAGATCGGTGATCATCGTCTGAAAGTTCAACAGAGCTTCGAGCCGGCCCTGAGCGATCTCGGCCTGATAAGGCGTGTAAGCGGTGTACCAACCGGGGTTCTCCAGAATATTCCGCTGAATCACCGGCGGCGTTATGGTGTCGGAATAACCGGCGCCAAGAAATGAGCGCGCGACGATATTTTTCCTGGCGAGTCCGCGCAGTTCGGCCAGTGCGTCCCATTCTGAAGCCGGGTGGGGTAAATTCAGGGGTCGATCCAGGCGAATATTTTTCGGAACGGTCGCGTCGATGAGCGCGTCGAGGTTCTCAAAGCCGATCTCCGCGAGCATCGCCGAGCGGGCGGGCTCATTCGGGCCGATGTGCCGTTGGGCGAAGGAAGCGGTTTGGTTCTTTTCCCGCGATAATCCGGTGCTCTGCTTGCGTCCCGACTGGGTTTTTTGGGGTGGCGAGTCCGTTTCAGCTGTGGGCATTGGCAAAACTACGGAGTGGCTTTGCCGGTTCAAGCGAAAGAGCGGA
>QHMY01000171.1 GCA_003218305.1 Verrucomicrobiota bacterium | reverse complement strand
GTGGACCCGAGGGCAAGCAACGTCTTCGCCTTCGCGGCCGGATCAGTCGCTAGCTGAAGGTATTTTTCGTAGGCAGTCTCGGCTTGGGCAAAATTTTTCAGCTTCGTTTCCGTATCCGCGAGATAAAACCAGAAATCGGGCTTCACGTTCCCGAGGTTGTCGCTTTGGCCGAGGGCGGTGAAATACTTCTCCGCCGCCGGATAATTTTTCTCGTTGTAGTACTCGACGCCGAGCCACTCGAGAATTTCCGCGGGGACTCTGGCGTTGGAACCGGTCCCGAGGAATCCGTCCACTTCCCTGGTGAGGGCCGGGCGGTCCTTCAAATAAAAGAACGCGGAAACAATCCGAAGCGTGGCCAGATTGTAATACTGCTCCCTGTTCAGCTGACGTGCGGCGTCGAGAGGCGCCACGGCCCCTTTGTAATCCTTGGCCTCGAAGGCGGCCTTGCCGATGTAGTAGTTGGCCTGCGCCGCCACCGAACTTTTCGGAAACTCCTTGAGCAGTTGCCGGAAGGCATCCGCCATTCCCTTGGAATTATCCTGCTGCCCGAGAATGAGCGCTTTCTGCTGGAGAGCGGCTTCCCGTTCCTTTGCGGCCGGAAATTTCGCCAAGAGGATATTCAAATCCTGCAGGGCAGCGTCGTAATTCTTGGTTTCCTGCAGGGCGAGGGCGCGCTGGGTCAGAGCGGGTGGCAGTTGCGGGCTATCCGGAAAGCCTGTTATGAAATAGCCGAAGGCCTCGATCACCTGCGGGCCATCCTTGAGCTGCACAAAGCACCAGCCGAGTTTGTAGGCAGCTTCGGCGCGCAATTTCGGAGAGAGGTGCGAGGCCCGCAGCTCCGCGTAAATGGGGGCCGCGTCCGCGAACTTCTGTTCCTTGTAAAAATGCTCGGCCTTCAACAGCTTCGCCTGGTCGGCCCGCTCGGGCGTGGGACCCGCTCGCAGATACTCCTCTATCTCCGCCAGAAGCGTCGGCGCATTGCTGTTGTAGAAATTGATTAGCCGCTGATACTGCGCGTCCTTGGCTTCTTCCCGGTCGGGATATTTCGCGATGATCTGCCGGTAAATGTCGTCCGCTTCCTTCACGTGAGCCAGCTGGCGCTGACTGTTGCCCACGATCAGCATCATTTCGGCGCGCACTTCTTCCGGAATCTCTTTTTCTCCCCGCTTGTATTCAGCCAGCACCTTGTCGTACTGCCCCGCCTGGTATTGGAGCCGAAGCAGTCCCACCTCCGCGACCGCCCGCCAACGACCGGCCTCCGGCAAAGAGCGGCCTTTCTGGAGCAAGCTCAATGCTTTCTCCGCCATCGTCTTGTCGGTTTTCCCCTTCTCGGTCTGCTGCAAGTCCACCGCGACCATTCCCGCGCGTACCGTCGCTTCCGCTTTCAAAGCCGGCTTCTGCGTTTCGTTGGCCAGGGCTTCGTAATTTCGCAACGCGTCCGCCTTCCGTCCGCGCGCCAGCGCAATCGTCCCGGCCGCGAGCCGCGCGTCGTCCCGATAGGGATTTGGATTCTTTACCTCGGCAACCACCTGATAAACATTTTGCGCCTCATCCTTGCGATCCACGTTCTCGAGGCAGCGGGCTTCGAAATAGCGGGCGGAGAGAGCCAGCGCCGGTTCCTTCGATTTGGCCGCGGCGCGATGAAAAAGCGTAAGCGCTCCGGCGTAATCCTTTTGGGTGAAGAGAATCTCGGCCACCCCGTAGGAGGCCGGACCGGCAAATTCACTCTCGGAGTAATTGTCGAGGACGTTCTGGAAATTTGTCCGCGCCGCCGCGCTGCGATTCAACGCCCGACAACACTCAGCCAGGTAAAAATAGGCACTCGCCCGTCCCGGCACACCGGGATACTGACTCAGATACTTCTCATATTCCGGAACAGCCAGGTCATAAAGCTTTCTGGAAAAAAGCGCATTGGCGTAGTCGAGCTGCTTGCGGTCGGGCGCTTCGGTGTCGGCAGATGGAGCTTCGGGAGGAGGTTGCTCCGGGTTTTCGTCGGGCACGTTTGGCCTTGGCGCTACGGTGGAATCCGGAACGGAGGGTGGCGCGGTTCGCCGGGGCCGCAGCGAAGGCGCCGGGGGCTCGACCGGCACCGCTCTCGGCACAGGCGCTTCTTCCACGGGCTGCGCCCGGCGCACCTCGGGCGGGCGTGGCTGCTGCGCCGGGATTTCTCCGGAGCCGGCAAATACGATCAGCGCCGTGAATACGAGGCAAGATCCGCCTCGCCTGGTTTTCATTTTGCCGTGGCGAACGCGACGTTCGTCACGCCCGCCTCGCTGCAAATATTCAGGACTTCGACGACATTCTTGTAGGCGCCGGTCTCATCGCCCCGGATGACCACCGCCTGGTCGGGGTAGAGCTGGACCAGGTTCTTCAACATATCGGACAGTTCGGCCGAGGTCAGCGTGCGGCGATTGACCACGACATTGCCGTCGGATTTCACGTTCACCACGACATCGCCAATCGGCGCCGCCTTCTCTTTGGCCGAGGAGGCCTTCGGGACTTTAACGTCGAGCTCGTTCTCATTGCGGGCCGCGTTCCAGGTCATGAGAAAGAAAATGAGCAGGAGCAGAAGCACGTCGACCAAAGGCGCCAGCTGAATGCCCGGGTGCTGCGGGGTTGCATGCTTTCGCAAGTTCATATGGCAAAGGATTCAGGAATCTGACGGACCCGAAACCTTAAAATTCATCTTCAAGCAACACCGGCGCGCGCTCCACCGCCCGCTTGTTGTACTGCAAGGAAAGCAAAGCCAGGACGTGGGTCACGGCAGACTCCAGCTCGGAAATGATCCGTTGCACCCGTCCACGAAAGAAAGCGTAGAAAATCATCGCGGGAATGCCGATGGCAAGGCCGGCAGCAGTGTTCACGAGAGCCTGGCTGACGCCGCTGGAGAGCAAGGCATAACGTGCCGTGCCCAGATCACTGCCGAGCGCGCTAAACGATTTTATGATTCCAAATACCGTGCCGAGCAGGCCCAGCATTGGCGCGATCATTCCAATGTCCGCCAGGTAAATGACGCGGTTGTTCAGACTCGACGCCACCCGGGTTCCTTCCGTTTCGGCGATCTCGCGCACCTGCTGGTAGTCCGCCCCGGGATTCTTGGTGGTGAAATCGAGCATCTTTTGGACAACCCGGGCAATCGCCTCACCGTGACGATTAGAGACGGCGAGCAACCCGAGGTAATCGCGTTTGCGCAGAAGCGCGTCGGCCGTCGCCATAAAGCCACTCGAAACCACGGCACCGCGCCGAATGGTCAGGAAGTAAACGATCACGAGCATGACGGAAAAGATCGAGAGAATGAAAAGCGGGATCATCACCGGGCCGGCGGCGATAATCGTTTCCAGGACCGACTTGGTGCGTTGGGGCAAATCCGGAGCCGGGGGAGTTTGCGCGAGAAAAGGCGTTGCGCCCGCGAACAGCGCGAAGAGATTTTTCATTCCGAAAGTGCAGTTACGATAGGCAGCGGCGGCAACAGATGCAAATAGCAGACCCCGCGGGAGTGAGGAGCCTGCCGGGACAGCGCATTAGCCTCCAAAGACCGCCCGGACTCTCCTCTCGTTCAAACAAACTTCTCCCCGGCCAGCCACCGCCGGACGCGAAAGATGTGCGCGGGCTGCACCTCGGGGTTCAATTCGACGTAATTGGACGTCCCCCGCCAGAGGTAACGCGCGTCGCTCAGGAGATCGTCCACCTGGTAAATATCCGCCTCCATTGCTCCAAAGTCTTCCAGCGGAATGTGGACATACGAATTCTGGGAGTGTCGCGGATCCAGGTTTACCACGACGAAAATGATGTTGTCGCGCGCAGGAGTCGCCTTTCCATAACAGAGAATGGCGTCGTTATCGGTGCGGTAAAAACGCAGGTTATCGTACAACTGCAGGGCGCGATTCTCCTTCCGAATGCGGTTCAGCCGCGTGATCCAGTCCTTGATATTGCCGGGTGCGTTCCAATCCCGCTCTTTCCATTGATACTTTTCGGAGTCGAGATACTCCTCGCGCCCGGGCAGGGCCGCGTTTTCACAGAGCTCGAATCCACTGTAGATGCCGTAGACGCTCGAGAGGGTGGCCGCCAGGACTGACCGGATCATGAAAGCGGGCCGCCCGCCTTCCTGTAAATGGACCGGCAGAATATCAGGCGTGTTGGTGAACAGATTGCCCCGGAAATATTCGCTCATCCCGGTTTGGGTGAGCTCCGTGAAATACTCTGTCAGTTCCGCCTTCGTGGTGCGCCAGGTGAAATAGGTATAGCTCTGAGTGAACCCAACCTTGGCCAGCACCTTCATCATCTTCGGCTTGGTAAAAGCCTCCGAGAGAAAGATCACGTCCGGATACTGAGCGCGCACACCTGCAATGAGGTACTCCCAGAAGGCCACCGGCTTGGTGTGCGGGTTATCCACACGAAAGATGCGGACCCCGCGCTCGGCCCAGAAGAGAATGATGCTCTTCATTTCCTGCCAGAGTTCCGGCCAGTTTTCGCACCGAAAATTCAGCGGATAGATGTCTTCGTATTTCTTGGGCGGGTTTTCGGCGTATTTGATGGTGCCGTCAGGACGCCGGTAAAACCATTCCGGGTGTTCCCTCACGTAGGGATGGTCCGGCGAGCAGTTGATCGCGAAATCGAGGGCGATCTCCATCCCG
>QHMY01000170.1 GCA_003218305.1 Verrucomicrobiota bacterium | reverse complement strand
AGCAGAACTCTTTTCCACGGATTTGATCGTTTTCAAATTGAGCGCGGACGCGCTCACGGCGCCCAGGTTGCACTCCCCAATGCTGAATCCGGCCGATGGTGGATTTCGGTTTCAGCTTTCAGGGATTTCGAATCGGACCTACGTAACCGAGTTTTCGGCGGACACGAAGACTTGGTGGCCGCTAGCTACCAATCAACTTTCATCTGGATCTGTGGAAGTTCTGGATACGCCGGCGAGCGGATCGCAGCGATTTTATCGGGCGAGGATGTTGGAGTAACCGACGACCTGCCCCCCGGGATGTAACAGTTCCAACTGTTACCGTAACAGTTCGCTTGTCTTTACCCACATCTTGAGGATTCCAAGTGCTGAGGCTGTGATAAGGATTTGACACCATCGGCCATAGTCATTAGCCGCGACCAACCTCTCCAGATGGTCAGCCAGCCCGGTGGACCATCTCCGCGCCGGGCCAAAAACCCGCCCATGCGAGCAATGGCAATCAAGAGTGTCGCATGCGTCCAGGCGCTTTTGGGTTCGCCAAAACGGGCGTTCAGAATGCGAATGGCTTCTGGACTGAAATCCTCTGCATGGATGGGCTGATCCGGTCGAGCACGCGCCAGCAACTTCGTGTTCAACAACCGAAGCGCCACCACTGCCAGAATGGCGATCAGCGGCTTTAATCGCTCAATGCTCTCCAACTGGCTGGCTTCGACTTTGGCCCCGCTCTTTAACGCTTTATGGTATTCCTCCACTAACCAGCGGCGCGCATAGCGCGCGACCACTCGGCGTGCTTCCAGCCAGCGCTCACAAGGCAGACTCGTTAACAGGATCCAATGGATCAGCTCCACGCCTGCCGGTGGATCGATTTCCTCCACTTGGACAATATTCAAGCTCAAGTCCGGTCGGCGACCTCCCGGACGGATTACCCCGCGCACGACCAGCGCCATGGTCCGAACTTGCACACGCGCTACCCGAGCGGGCAGCTCCGGCCGGGTCCGTATCTCCAGTTCAAAGCTTCCGCGCACCGGCGCTTGCGCCACTGCTTCAAAGCTGGAATGGGCTTCATCGATGACTACTCGCGGCTTTTTTGCTCGCACGATAAAATCCGCTCCGCTGGCCTGGCACCGCTCAAATACTTCATAGGCGTCGTAATCACGATCGGCAATCTGGATCCAAGTCACCCCCGCGGGCCGCTGCGGCATTTGCCCAAAAACACGCGCCCAAGGTTCGGACTCGCGTCGTCGCTTGAGCCGCGAGAACGAATTTTCCACCCGCCGCCAGGACCGTTCGGTCCGGGCCCAGCAATGCTGCGCCGCAATGCCCAAAAGGCTGACTTCCGGGCTATGATCCAAAGTCCAGGCTTCCACCCGCGCGGCGATTACCGTATTGAGTTTGAGACCGTAGCCCCAGTCTCCCAACCATCCCAAACCCCGAGTATGTTGGTGACTGGAAAAATCCAGCTCGGTGGCATCCTCCAAAAACAGATACTCCCCTGGCTCGCAACAGCTTTGGCGCGTCCTTTGCCAGTGCGGTTCGATCACAGCCTCATAGCTCACCTTCGGATTACTAAACAATCGATAGGCCGCTTTCAACTCACTCCACTCTGGCAGAGCCTGCGGCAGCGTCCCGCTGGGGAACTGCGCAATCGCTGAAGCCACTTGCACCAGCCGTCGTGAGAGCCGGGCATCACCCAACTCGGCTAAAGCAAACTCCATTTGCGCCCATCGGGTCGGACCATCCAAAGTCGTGCACATATCCGACCACTATGGAGGCCTCCTGTAAAAGTACAATAGTAAACTATTGATAATCAGGCACTTACGCAGACTTGCTCGAACGCACCCCGTTAAATTTATCAAGATGTGGGTAAAGACAAGGTAACCCTTCTTGTAACAGTTCGTGTAACAGTCAGATTTGCGAATTCCTTAGGAAAATCGCAAATGTAACAGTGTAACAGTTAATTCGGGGGGTAGGTGGGTGTGTCTTCCCCCCTGATCCTCCGAGCGCATCCCGAGCCTACCCGAGGTAATCCGCAGTGCGGCGCTGGCTCAAGCCAGCGCTTGTTGCTGGGCCACCAGAAGCGTGCCGATGCCCGTTTTCCCGAGCTCGAGCAGGCCGGTGAGTTGGGCCTGGCTGAAGGTGGCTTCTTCCCCGGAGCCCTGAAGCTCGATGAACTCGCCGGCAGCATTCATCACCAGATTAAAATCCACACTGGCAGCCGCGTCTTCCGTATAGCATAGATCGAGCATGGGATGGCCGTTGACGATCCCCATGCTGACCGCCGCCACGGGATGCACCAGCGGCGTCGCAGCGAGTTTGCCTTCGGCAATCAATTTGCGCACCGCCAGCGACAGCGCCACAAACGCGCCCGTAATTGCGGCGGTGCGCGTGCCGCCGTCAGCCTGGAGCACGTCGCAATCGACCCAAATGGTGCGCGGGCCGAGTTTGTCCAGATCGATTGCCGCCCGAATTGATCGGCCGATGAGCCGCTGAATTTCCTGCGAACGGCCGTCGATTTTGCCTTTGCTGATGTCGCGCGCCTTGCGGTCCAGCGTCGAGTAGGGGAGCATCGAATACTCGGCGGTGATCCATCCGCCCGCCACACTTTGTTCCTTCATCCAGCGCGGCACGCTTTCTTCGAAAGTCGCGGCGCAAATCACGCGCGTGTTGCCGAATTCGATCAGGGTCGATCCCGCGGCATTCGGCGCGATGTTGTTCTTAAAGCGCACCGGGCGGACCTGGTCGCTTCGGCGCCCATCAGCTCGCACGCCTTCGATCATCACATCCGCCGTTGGTGTCATATGCGCGCATGCTAGCGCGCCGCCCGCCGCAACGCAATCGGTCAACTTCAACTTCGCCGCGCGTTCGTAATTTTTTTTGCCAAAACGAAATTTCAGGCTTGCCTCTATCTCACGTGGACAGTACGCAAGAGCGCATCAAACGGACGCTCGTATCTGCACGGATCCGGGAAGCGCGATGGATAGCCGCGATGATGTTCTGTCTTCTTGCGAATGCTCCCGCCGAAACCAACAAATTCGCCTGCGAAGTCGGGGATATTGCCCGCGAGGACATTTGCACACCGGTCCAACTGCTGGTGATCGATTCCAAAAAAACGGACGAGCTGCGCAAGAACGAGACCCCGCGATTGCCCGCCTATTTCCGCTTCAACACGAACGCCGTGGACGATCCGCAAGCGCGCCTGGTGGCGGCGTTTGCAACGGTGCGCGAGCTGTTTCAGGCCGAATTGAAGTCGGAATACGGCACAAAATCGATCACCCAGGAAGAAACAAAAGACCCCCGGTTCACGAAGTTCAAGAACGATTTCGCGTCGCGCCACAACGCCTTCCCGATGACCACGGAATTGGCGCAGCAATGGGCGCAGGGCAGGGCAGGCTCGGCCGTGCTCTTCTCGTGGGACAGCAAACTGCGTCAGACGATGGCGCTTTACATCCGGCCGGACAAGTTGCCCGGAGAAGCCTCGTATTCTGCTCAAATCCGCATCCTGACGAACCATTTTCTCGCTGAACCAGTCGAGTTCGACGTGGCGGAAGAGCAAAGCGTGCTCGTGCCGCGAAAGAACCTGCTCACGCTGGCGCAAGCGCGCGAGACTCTGGCGCACAAATTCACGGCGAATCAGCAGGGGGTCGGGGCGTTTCTCGGGCAATTGCTGCTCGATAATTGCGTTTACGACAAGAAGCTCACGGACCTGAGCCGCGCACCGCGAGTCGCCGCGCTGTGGGAAGGCGACCGCTACACTGCCGGACAGATCATCGTGCGCGCAGGTGAGACGATCACGCCGCGGATCAAGGCGGCATTGGATGAACTCGCCGCGGTCGCGCCGCCGGTTGCGCCTATCACTGCGCCCGCGCCGATCGAACAGATCGTTGTCACGCCGCCGGCGAAACCGCCATACCTGTTCTATGGGAGTGGCGTGCTCCTGTTCCTCTGCCTGATCTGCATGACCATTTCGTGGCGCTTCCTGTTCGCCTCGCGCAAAGCAACCGCGCTCGTGCCGTTCCCGAGCTTTCCGGCCGAACGCCCTTCGATATCGACGCCCGACGAGCAATGGCTCGATCGCGCATTGATCGCGGAACAGCGCGCGCGGGAATTGGCCGGCGAAGCGCGATCGGCGCTCGTGCCGAAATTTTTGCAATGGCTCAAGAGCCAGGGCGTGCAAAGTCTGATCGCCCAGCGCGACGAATTGCTCACGACGCAGAAGCTTGCCGAACTCGAACTCGCGCGGCTGGAGCAAATGCTTGCCGAAATCCACGCGCCAATCGAGGAGCGCATCAAGGCTTATGAGCATCGCATTGCCGAACTCGAACAGGCGCTCAAAGCCAAAGGCGAAGAGAGCCATGAACTGATCGAAACGATGATCCGCCTCACGCGCCAGAAGCTCGAAGCCGAACGCATGCGGCGGATGAAACCGTTCCAGACCCAGCACCCGCGCGCCGCGCTTCGCCAGGCGATAAACCGCGGCGCTGCCCATCGCGCCCAGCCCGACAACGATCACATCGAACGTCTTCAAAATGTCTGTTACAGTCGCAGAAATGAGCCCGACGCCGCAACGCCGATGTGATTGCCAGAGCGGCGAAGCTGTCTCTCTGTTCGCGGCGCGCGATTACATCAGCGGCGATTCATTTAACATCGCCCAATGCACAAACTGCGGTCTGGCGTTCACGGACCCTGTGCCGCAGGAATGGAAACGCTATTATCCTGATTTCTACTACGGCGACCCTCGAACCAAGCGCTTTCCTGCAATCATCGAGTGGTTGCAAAATGGTTTATACGTCTCTCGCGCAAGAAGAATCCAACGTCTCGCTGGCAAACCGGGCCGCGTGCTCGACATCGGCTGCGGACGCGGCCATTTGCTGCGCGCGTTTCAACGATGCGGCTGGGATGTCGCCGGCACGGAAATGAGCGAGTCGGCCGCGGCATTCGCGCGACAGCAACTCAATCTGCCCGTGCACGTCGGCGAATTGGTCGACATGAATTTGCCCGCCGATTCGTTCGATGCCGCTGTCATGTGGCACGTGCTCGAACATTTCGAACGTCCACAACACGTCGTCCACGAAGTATATCGCCTGCTTCGGCCTGGCGGAATATTTCTCGTCGCCGTGCCGAATTTCGGCAGCATCGAAGGGCGCGCGGCGCGCGATAAATGGTTTCATCTCGATGTGCCGCGGCATCTCACGCACTTCACGTCGAACGTGCTCATGCAATCACTTAAACAGGCGGGCTTTCAGATC
>QHMY01000169.1 GCA_003218305.1 Verrucomicrobiota bacterium | reverse complement strand
GCGGCATGAAGCTGGAAAGAATCCGC
Organism: Verrucomicrobiota bacterium; assembly: GCA_003218305.1. Lineage (GTDB taxonomy): Bacteria > Verrucomicrobiota > Verrucomicrobiia > Chthoniobacterales > UBA10450 > AV80. The sequence continues at coordinate 6,832 of QHMY01000169.1, read as the reverse complement.
ATGGTCGTGCTCTTGCCGGCGCCGTTCGGCCCGAGGAACCCCATGATCTCGCCTTTTCCGACCTCGAAATTCAGGTTCTGAATTGCGGTCTGGCCGGCGTAGCGCTTGGTAAGATTTTCAACTTTGATCATGTAGCGGTAGTGCTTTCAGACAACTAAAACGGCCTTGCGTTTAATATCATCGAGCCGTCAAACGCACAGTCTCCACTTGCTGGCCCTGGCCGTTGGCACGGACGACGCCGACTGTGAATTCGACGCTCGTGCCTGATTCGACGCGCGCCAGCAGATTCTCCAACTGTTTGATGGACGCGACGTTGTATCGCCTCACGCGATAGATGACGAGGCCACGGCGGATTCCCGCCTGATCGGCGGGGCTGTCGGGAACGACCGCGCTGATCAGCACGCCACGACCCTGCACATATCCCAGCGCGTCGGTCAGGTCGGGCGTTAGGTCCTGCAGTTGCATTCCGAAAAGCCGAAGGGCTTGCGAACCGCTATCCTCGGCCTCAGCCGGCTTGTTTTCCGCGGGCGGCTTGTTCTGGGCGATTTCCTTGAACTGCGCCACACTGGCGCGAACGGTCTCCGCCGGAATGGCGAAGCCCAACCCCTGGGTGGGAACCCCTTGGGGCGTGAAAGCCATCTTGGCGGAGCTGACTCCCACGAGGCGTCCGGAGATATCGATCAGCGGGCCGCCGCTATTCCCCGGGTTGATGGCGGCGTCGGTTTGCAACAGGTCCTTGTATTCGGTCTCGTCGATGGTGATGTCGCGCTTGGTCCCGCTCAAAATTCCCCGGCTGATCGAGCTGCCGTAGCCGGCGGCGTTGCCGACCACGAGCACGGTTTGGCCCAGGAGGTTTGGGGAGATGTTCTCCAAATTGATAAACGGAAAATCCGCTTTGGCGTCGATCTTGATGAAGGCCAAATCCTTCTTGGCGTCGCCCGTGATGTAGTGGGCGTTATAGACTTTTCCATCGTTCATCGTCACCTCGATTTTCAGATCAGCCGCGCGCTGCACGACATGCTCGTTGGTCACGATATATCCTGCCGGATCGACGATGAAGCCAGAGCCGAGGCTCTGCAGGGTCTGCCGGATTTCCCGGGGATGGCTCCGGTAATTGCCAAAGTATTGCGCCGCGAAATCTTCGAAGGGATCGCGGACCCGGCGCCGGACGACCCTCTCCGTATTGATGTTAACGACTGCGGGCAGAACCTTGGCCACCGCCTGCACCGCCGGCTCAGTGGCAGGGTCAGCCTGCGCGAGGAGAGATGGGGCCGCGATGGCGGCCATAAAGAGGGTCGGGACGGCGCGTTGCGCCGTCCGCCGAATTGCCAGGATGCGGCGGTTGAATGAGAGCGTGCGGGCGCCGCAGCGCGGCGTCCCTACCTTTGCAGTGGATTCCTGGGACTCTATCATCTGGCCGTGCAAGTAACGGAGTACCGCGGATACTGTCAACTTGCCGCCCTCGCGGAATCCTTGCACATTGAAGGGCGATGCGTCCCTCGTTTGCCAATCGACTCAACCTTGATCTGATCGAGGAAAACTATGAGCGCTGGCAGAGTGATCCCGGATCGGTCGACTCCAGCTGGTCCGCATTTTTTGAAGGGTTCGAGCTGGGTGATCTTCATTTGCGCAATGGCGCGGCGGTAGCGGCCCAGCCGGGTGCGACAACGGGCGAGAGCCCGCTTCAAACCCGGGTTGATGGGTTGGTCTACGCCTATCGGACGCTTGGCCATACGATTGCGCGTCTCGACCCTCTCGCGGAAAAACGGCCGGAGAATCCGCTCCTGAGCCTGCGCGAGCTCGGGTTCAGCGAAAAGGACTTGGATATGCAGGTTTCGTCCAAGTTCTTCCTGGATAATCGCCGGATGACGCTGCGCGAAATGATCGCGGCGCTCGGTGGTATTTATGCGGATACCATCGGCGCCGAGTTTCAGCACATCCAAAACCCGCGCATTCGCAATTGGGTGCTGTATCGCCTCGAGTCGCGTCCGGCCAAGCGGGACACGTCCCGGGAAACCCAGGTGGCCATGCTTCGCACTCTCCTGGAAGCCGAAACGTTCGAGACGTTTTTGCATACCCGTTACGTCGGGCAGAAGCGCTTTTCTCTCCAGGGCGCTGAATCGCTCATGGTGATTCTCGATACCATTCTACAACGCTGCCCGGCCAAGGGGATCGAGGAGATTTGCATGGGAATGGCGCACCGGGGCCGGCTCAATGTCCTGGCGAATTTCCTGAAAAAATCGCTCGAGGTGATCTTCACGGAATTCTCGACGAACTACATTCCGGACCTCGTGGCCGGCGACGGCGATGTGAAATATCACCTGGGGTACCGGACGGTGCGGGAGCTAAACGGCGTGGCCGAGGTTGAGATCCGGCTGGCCGCCAATCCCAGCCATCTGGAAGCGGTGAATCCCGTCGTCGAAGGCACAGCGCGCGCCCGGCAGCGCATCCGGGGCGATACGGAACTGCGCCGCAAAGTGTTGCCTCTTCTCATTCACGGCGATGCTGCTTTTGCCGGGCAGGGGATCGTGGCCGAGACGCTCAATATGTCGCAGCTTCACGGTTACGGTACCGGGGGAACCGTGCACGTGGTCGTGAACAATCAAATCGGTTTCACCACGCTCCCAGAGGATGCGCGTTCGTCCATGTACGCGACCGACATCGCGAAGATGATCGAGGTGCCGGTTTTCCATGTAAACGGCGACGACCCGCTCGCGGTTCTGTTTGTAACGCAACTGGCGCTCGATTTTCGCCAGGAATTCGGCCGCGATGTCGTAATCGACATGTATTGCTACCGGCGCTTTGGCCATAACGAAGGGGACGAACCTTCCTTCACCCAGCCCGATCTTTATGCTGAAATCGGAGTGCGTCCCTCCGTGGCCCAGCTCTATAAAAAAGAGCTCATCGCGGCTGGCACCATGAGTGGTGACGAAGCCGCCAGCTTGGAAGCGGAGTTCGAAATGCGGCTTGAACTGGTCCTGCAGGAGGTGAAGTCGATCGAGGAAGAGAAAGCCGGCGGCCAGGCGCGCTTCAGGGAATCGACGGCGGTGTTCCAGCCCCAATATTGCGACGACGGCGAGCCGACCGCGATCAGTCCCGAGATGCTGCGCCAGATTGTCGATGGACTCACGGCAGTACCGGAGAATTTTAATGTCATCCCGAAGATCCGCCGCACGGTTTTGGACCGGCGAAGGGAAGTCTTCAACGCGGGCGGCCCCTACGAGTGGCATTACGCGGAAGCGCTGGCTTTCGGGTCTCTCCTCCTCGAAGGCATTCCGGTTCGTCTCTCCGGTCAGGACAGCCGGCGCGGAACCTTCAGCACGCGCCACGCTGTGATCTACGATGCCAAGACTGGCGAATCGTACGTCCCGTTGCTCCATCTGGCGGAGAAACAGGCGCGCATCTGCGTTTACAACAGCCTTCTCTCCGAGGCCGCCGTCCTGGGTTTCGATTACGGTTACTCGATTAATTACCCGAAAATGCTTTGCCTCTGGGAAGCGCAATTCGGCGATTTCGCTAACGGCGCGCAGGTCATTATCGACCAATTTATCGTCTCGGCCGAGTCAAAGTGGCAGCGGCCCAGCGGCATCGTGTTGCTCCTGCCTCATGGTTATGAAGGCCAGGGGCCGGAGCATTCCAGCGCCCGACTCGAGCGATTCCTGCAAGCGTGCGCCGAGAACAACATCCAGGTCTGCAATGTCACAACGTCTGCGCAATACTTTCACGTTCTGCGTCGCCAGATGAAACGCGATTTCGTCAAGCCGCTCATCATCATGACCCCGAAGAGTCTGCTCCGCTCCGAACAGGCCTCATCCCGAACCGAGGATTTCACGAGCGGGGGTTTCGCCGAAATTCTCGGATCGCCCGAGCTGGGTCCGCCCGAAAAGGTGAAGCGCGTCATTCTTTGCACTGGCAAAGTTTACTACGACCTCTTGAATCATCGGGATGCCGAAAAGATTACCAACGCCGCCATCGTCCGCGTCGAACAACTCTATCCGCTGGCTGAAGACAAATTACGGGAGGCGGTCAAGCCGTTTCCGGCAAAGGCAAAGTTGATCTGGTGCCAGGAAGAATCGCAAAACATGGGGGCCTGGACTTTCATGGAGCCGCGGTTGTGGGCGCTTTTCCGACGCGAAATCACCTACGCGGGCCGGAACGCCAGCGCCAGCCCGGCGGTGGGTTCCCTCGCTATTCACAAGCGCGAGCAGGAGCAATTGATTACCGAGGCCTTCAGTCTCTGACTTTGGCAGGTGACCATTGGCTTCGATTGCGCTTAATGTAACGCCTTCATGAGCACCGAAGTAAAAGTTCCGGCCGTCGGCGAATCGATCACCAGCGGAGTTGTTTCCGTCTGGCACAAGAAATCAGGCGACCAGGTTAAAGCCGGCGACGCGCTGTTTACCTTGGAAACAGATAAAGTCTCTACCGAAATCACGGCCGAGAAGGATGGGGTTTTGCAGACCAAGGTCGCCGAAGGCGCGGAAGTAAAGATCGGAGACGTCGTCGCTGTGATTGAAGAGGGCTCTGGAAGCGGTGCAAAATCGACGACCGAGCCGAGCCCTGCCAAAGCGAGCGCCAAGACGCAGGACGAACCGAAGCCGGCCTCGCCGGCGAAATCGTCCGACGCCATGTCCCCGGCAGTGCGGCGGGTGGTCACAGAGGAAAAGCTCGACCCGGAGAAGATTAGTGGGAGCGGCAAGGGCGGGCGGCTGACAAAAGGGGACGCGCTGGCCGCGGTGAAGAGTCGCGAGACTGCCCCGGAGCCGTCGGCGGCGCCGGACGCGAAGGCTGAACTGGGCGCGGAAGAAAAGCCGGCGGGCGAAGTGAAAAGCGAGCGGTTCACCCGTAAGAAGATGTCGCCCCTTCGGCGCAAGATTGCGGCCCAGCTCGTCATGGCGCAGCACACGACCGCAACCCTCACGACTTTCAATGAATGCGACATGACGGCGGTGCAGGAACTCCGCGCGAAGTCCCAGGACGCTTTCACGAAGAAGAACGGACTAAAGCTCGGCTTCATGTCGTTCTTCATTAAAGCCGCCGTGGAGGGATTGAAGGCGGAGCCGTCGATCAATAGTCGAATCGAGGGTGACGACATGATTCTGAACAATTTTTTCGACATCGGAATCGCGGTCGGGACGGAGCGGGGCTTGGTGGTGCCGGTGGTACGCGATGCCGACAAGAAAAGCTTCGCCGAAATTGAGCGCGACATCGCGGACTACGCGACGCGGGCGCGGGAAGGGAAGATCAAGATCGAAGATTTGCAGGGTGGCACGTTCACGATTTCAAATGGCGGTGTCTACGGATCGCTTCTCAGCACGCCGATTCTCAACCCGCCGCAAAGTGGAATTCTGGGCATGCACAAGATTATGCCGAGGCCGGTTGCGGTTGATGGGAAGGTCGAAGTCCGCCCGATGATGTATCTCGCGCTCAGCTACGATCATCGTGCTGTCGACGGCAAAGAAGCTGTCACATTTCTCATCAAAGTGAAGGAATGCATCGAAGACCCGAAAAAGCTGCCTCTCGATTTTTGACGTACGGCGCGACCGCTATGTCGCACCGACGAATCAACTATGGAAAAATTTGATGTTGTAATTATTGGCTCGGGACCCGGCGGTTACATTGCTGCGATCCGAGCCGGGCAACTCGGACTGAAGACCGCACTTGTCGAAAAAGACAAGGAACTCGGGGGCACTTGTTTGAACATCGGCTGCATCCCTAGCAAAGCGCTGTTGACCTCGAGCGACCATTTCATGTTCGCAAAAAAAGAAGCCGAGAAACATGGCGTCATGTTCGACGGCGTCCATGTCGATCTTGGAAAGATGCAGCAGCGCAAAGACAAAGTGGTGAAAACATTCACGAGCGGCGTGCGTGCGCTCATGAAGACGAACAAGGTCACGACGTTCGAAGGATTTGGCACGATCGCTGCGCCTGGACGAGTTTTGGTCAAATCATCGGACGGCAAGACGCAGGAGCTCGAAACAAAAAACATCGTGATTGCTACTGGTAGCGCGCCGGTTGACCTGCCGTTTGCGAAATTTGATGGCAAAACAATCGTTAGCAGCACGGAAGCACTTTGTTTCACGGAGCCGCCGAAGAAGCTGCTCGTGATTGGCGCGGGCGCGATTGGTCTGGAACTTGGTTCGGTTTGGAATCGGCTCGGTTCGGAAGTAACCATGCTCGAATTTCTTCCGCGCATTGCGGTTGGTTTCGATCTCGAACTCTCGAACCTGCTCCAGCGCTCGCTAACGGCTCAGGGCATCACGTTTCATCTGGAAACGAAGGTGAGCGCGGTCAAGATCGACAATGGCCGCGCAACGGCGACGGCAACCAAAGGTGGCCAAGAGATGAAATTCGACGCCGACAGGGTTCTTGTCTCGGTTGGGCGCCGTCCGTTTTCCGAAGGAGTCTGCGCGGAGAAAATTGGTGTCGAATTCGATGACCGAAAGCGCATCAAAGTGGACAAACATTTTCGGACAAACATTCAAGGCATTTACGCAATTGGCGATGTGACTGCCGGCCCGATGCTCGCGCATAAAGCGGAAGACGAAGGGATCGCCTGTATGGAGATAATTGCGGGCAAGTTTGGCCACGTGAACTACGATGCAATTGCCGGAATCATTTACACGAATCCCGAACTTGCAGGCGTCGGCCTGACCGAGGACCAAGCGAAGGAAAAGGGGATCGATTATCGCATCGGAAAGTTCCCGTTCCGGGCCAACAGCCGCGCGCTCTGCAATGAAGATGTCGATGGAATGGTCAAGTTTGTTGCGGACGCGAAAACGGATCGCGTTCTCGGCGCGCACATTTTGCAACACGCAGCTTCGGAATTAAT
>QHMY01000186.1:25029-35181 GCA_003218305.1 Verrucomicrobiota bacterium | reverse complement strand
CAGCAGAATGTGCTTGGGCGCGCTTCCTGTGATGATGAATCCTCCGATGCCAACTCCCTCACCGGTCTGAACCCGCATCCGGGTCGACAGGTTTTGTGATTCCGCCGGAGTTGATGATGGCGTGGCCGTCGGGGTTGGTGTCGGGGTGGACGGCGGAGGCGTTGGAGAAGGGGTCGTTGGCGGAGGCGTCGGGGTCAGGATCGGAGTCGGTGTCGGCGTGACGATTGGTGGGATTGTCGCTGTCGGCGTTGGGGATGGCGTTGCGCAAGCGGCCGTCGTGCTAATGATCAGTTGCCAGCCCCCGGCAATGCTGCCCACATCCTGGGCCGCGTCGTCCACCACATAAAGCGACCAGGTTCCGTTGGCACTCGTGCCATTAAAGACGGAGAGGGCGGAGCCACCTGAGGGCGCCGGTGCTGGCGCCGGCCAGGTGTCGCCCGTCCCGGCGTTGGTCGGTTGGAACGTCCCGGTGCTTAGCAACGCTGCCGGCAAGGGATTGGCCGCGGCGTCGTCCAAAGTGAGATCAATGCCTGAGACATCGTCGCCGCCTCCCACATCCGACATGATGATGGCATTCTGCCCGCCAGGACCCACCAGCAGAATGTCGATATCGGACGGGAACGTATGAGACAAATTGGTGAGCTTGACCGTAACCTTGGTGATCGTACCGCCCAGGCCAGCCACGGAGATATTTGAAGGATAGGGAGCGCCTGGTCCGCTATCTGGAATGGTGATAATGCCGAGATTCGCAAACGTCGCCGTGCCACAGGGAGTGGGCGAAGGTGTTATGCCCGGGGTGATCGTCGGATTGGCCGTCGCCGTAGCAGTCGGTGTCGGCGTCGGCGTAATCAGGATCGGAGTCGCCGTTGCCGTTGGCGTCGGTGAAGGCGCCACATTGCAGGAATTCGGACCAAGAATGCTGACGGTCATTGGCGCTCCGTTCTTGAAGAAGCCGATGGTCGCTTCTGTAAATACCGGCGCGTGGTCAGTATCGAAGCGGAAATTATAAAGGGTTCCCCAGCGAATGGCGTTTGCGTTCTGGTTCTGCGCGAAAGTTTCGGTGTTCCAACTGACCGCACTCGCGGTTTGGTTCGAAGTCCAGGGAACGTTGCTGTAACCCGCACTATTCTGGCTGCCATCATTCGCAATTCCCGGGTGGTTAGGGGGAGCGTGGAACCCGATGTTGTTCAAGGTGACAGCGCATCCCAGTGGGATACTGAACGACTGGATCGCGCGGTCCAGATTCTGGTTGCTGATCGCGTATTCGTAATGCCAGACGCCCGCAACGGGACCGGTCACTTTGTAAGCGATGTAGGCGCGGCCATCGATTCCCGGCTCGGGCTCGATGGTGTTGATGGTGGCTGCGGGCCAGGCATTGATCGCGGGAGTCATGCGGATGGTCGACCCAACGGGCGAAAAACTGAAACTGTTCGTGCCCGTGACCGTGAACCGCCGGTAGGACGCGTTATTATACATGTTGCACTGCCCCGAATGCGATTGGCACCAGGCGTACTCATGCGGGGTGACGTATTGCGCCTCGGCGTAATAAGTCGCACCCGGATTCAGGGTCGTATTGAGATCGCTGCTTTCCACGAGAATCCGGTGGGTCGCGGCCGCATCCGAATCATTGTGGCCCGCGTGATTGTTTGCCGTTGAGGGGTAAACGCCGGTAAAGGGATTGACCCACGCGCGGGAACCCAAGCCGCTTTGGCCCGCGTTCAAACCGGAGCCATACGGATCGGAACATCCCACGCCCAGGTGAGTGCCACTTCCCGCAGGCGTGCAACCAAAACCGCAGGCATTGTCCTGCAAGGCAGTGAACGCATGCTTCAGCCAGGACTGCCCCACTTGCTCGAAGCGTTCATCGTTGGTGGCGCCGCCGCTCATGCGATAAAAATTCTGCGGAATGACCGGATGGTCGGTGTTCGGCAAGGCAAACCAATTCAGCTCTACGGTCCCGTTGTTGCAGGAGGTTGTTCCCACCGCGAGGCCGACTCGAGTCCCAGTCGCGCCAAACTGCCCCATCGAAGGCAGATCCCCCACGATAACGTCGGGGCCCGGGACAAAGTTCGGATCATCCGGACCTTCCCGGTGGCGGGGCGGCAGGATGGCCGACTGCGGCGCACCATTCACGACCGAGGTAATCTCGATCGGATACATGTTCGTCGTAATCGAAATCTCCCCAACAACCGTGCCTGCCTCGGCCCGGCGACCCAGCTTTTCCGCGAGCGCTTCCGAAACCAAAAGTCTGCCGTGATTGATGGTCAGCGAATGGCTCGCGGCGTCGTAGGCGTAGAGGTTTCCTTGAATGTTGAAAAAGACAAAACCGGTTTTCCCGTCGCGAACGACAAGATCGGACGACTGATCCGCGGGGAGCTTTTCGATGACGAGCTGGTTGGAGGAGGCGTTGAGCGGCTCGGGAAGTGTCCTGGAGTTTCCCCAAACCAATCCCATTGAGCCCTGTTCCGGACCGCGGAAGATTTCGTTGAAGACGAGGACGGTAAAGAAAGAATTGGGGCCCACTTCGAACTGCACCGTCTCCCGTTTCGCCGGCTGAGCGGCGGAGCCGGCGCTCCCGAGGCGGTTCCAATCGAGATCCATCACGACGTGTCCATTTGCGACGATCAGTCGTTCCAGAGTGCCAGTCTGCGCGTCGGGGTTTTTCGTCGGGGGTTGTGAGGCGGAGTTTCCCGAGCTGTTACTCAGGAGCAAGACCAATGGGAGCGTCAAACAACCGAAGAGCTTTCTTAACATAGTCCTAAACCTCTCTCGCCAACTACCTGTTCAGAGGGTCACCAAGGCTATTACTCCAGCCGCAGGCGCGGGGCGGATTCGTTGGCCGTGGACGCGACCTTTATTCACGTCACGCGGCAAAGCAGACCCTTTTCTTCAATTTCCCCTGCAACTTCAATATAATTTTAAATTGGGTCGGCCCGATTACGGCACTCCGAGATCGTAGACTTCCACCAAGCCTACGCCGGTGCCACCGCTCGCTCCTGAAAGCAGCGCCGTGTACAGCCCCGGCGGCAGTGCCACTATTATGCCGGCATCCGAAGTGTTTGGGAGAGCGAGACCCGCCGCCGTCAGCGCCGCCGCTTGGGCGGCGTTATCCTGCCAATTGTCGCTCGAGCCAATCAACGCCCCACTGGAGTTGCGCAGCTCCAGCATTGGATCGGCGAGCGCGTTTGGCACACCTGCCGGACTAAGGCCGCGCACGGCAATTTGGGCGTTGCCGCTATTGCCGCCCAGGATGAAGCCCGCTATCACGATGTCGGACCCGGTTCCGACAAAAGCCCGGGTGCTGATATTGGCAAGCTCTGCCGGAACACCCGGACTGAAATCGTAGGCTTCAATCAAGCCGACCCCGGTGCCGTTGTTATTGCCTCTGATAATGGCGGTGTATGCGCCCGGATTCAGGGTGGCATCGATCGCCGCCTCCAGAGGGTTCGTCGGCGGGATGCCCGTGGCGGTGATTGCCGTCGCCTGGGCCGGATCGTCCATCCAATTGTTGTTGGTGATCGTGGTAAATCCAGCCGGACCGTGCAGCTCGATCACCGGGTCAGCCAGCGCGTTGGGGACGCCCGATTGGGTCAACGATGGTCCAATGGCCCGCAGGAGCACATGCTTGGGAGCGCTTCCGGTGATGATGAAGCCGCCGATACCAACGTTTGCGCCGGTCTGAACGTTCATGCGGGTGGAAAGGTTATTGGCCTTCGCTGGAGGAGTCGGGCTTCCAGCCGGTGTTGCGGTTACGCTCGGCGTCGGGGTCGCGCCCGGCGTTGCTGTCGGTATCGGAGTTGGAGAGGTGGGAGGTGTAGGTGAAGGCGTTATGCCCGGGGTCGGGGACAGGAATGGAGTCGGGGATGGTGTTGCCCCGCCATCCGCAGTCGGTCCCTGAATTCCAACGGTGATCGGTGTACCCGTCTTGAGGAAGCCAACCGTTGCATTCACGGCCGTCGGAGGACGGTTGGAATCGAAGCGGAAATTGTACGTCGTGCCAAAGCGAATGGCGTTCGCATTCGGGTTCGCCGCGAAGGTCTCGGTGTTCCAGCTCATATCGCTGGCGGTTTGGGTCGGTGTCCAAACTGCGTTGCTAAAGCCGGTGTTACCCACGGTTCCGTCGTTGGCGAATCCAGGATGATTGGGTGGAGCGTGGAACTCGATGTTGCTTATCGTGATCCCACTTCCCAAAGGGACGCTAAAGGATTGGATCGAGCGGTCGAGATTCTGATTGTGGATGGCATATTCATAATGCCAGACGCCGGCGGAGGGATTCGTCACCTTGTAGACAACGAAGGCGCGCCCATCGACTCCCGGTGCGGGCTCGACCGTGGCACTGGTCGCTCCCGGCCATGCCCCGGTCGCGGGAGTCATTCGGATGGCAGATCCAACGGCGGCAAAGGTGAACGTCGTCGTCCCGCTCACATTGTAGCGCTTGTACGACGCGTTGTTGTACATGTTGCATTCCCCGGGATGGGTCTGGCACCAGTCGTACTCATGCTTAACGTCGTACTGCATTTCAGCGTAATAGGTCGCGCCCGGATTCAGCGTGGTGTTGAGGTCGGTGGCGTTCACGAGAATTCGATGCGATGTCCCGGTGTGAGTGTGGCCGGTGTGGTTTTCCGGACGGGGGTTGACGGAAAAGACGCCGGTAAATGGATTCACCCACGCCCGTGAACCCAACGCGCCACTATTCGTGTTGCCCTGAAACCCATTTTGACTCGCGGCATAGGGATCGGAGCAGCCCGGGCCTAGTTCCGAGTCATCCCCAAACGGAGTACAACCAAAGGCGCAAGCGTTCTCCTGAGATGCTCCGAAGGTATGCTTCACCCAGGCGTGGCCGATCTGCTCGATCCGCTCGTCGTTGGTCGCGCCGCCACTCATCCGATAGAGACTTTGCGATACGACCGAATGGTCCGGATCTGGCAATTGATAAAAATGCACGGGCACAGTTCCGTTGTTGCAAGAGGTCCCTCCCATCGCGAGGCCAACCTGCCCGGCCGCGCTGCCTTGTTGCTGCAGATTCGGCATATCTCCCACGATGATATCCGGCCCCGGGACGCCTCCGTTCGGAATGCCGCCGGCGCGAGGAGGCATGGTTATCGAGCGAGCTGCGCCGTTTTCAATCTTCGTCACTTCGATCGGATACACATTCGTGGCGATCGATACCTCCCCGACATTCACCCCGGCGTCCGCCGGTCGTCCTAACTTCTTCGCCAGCTCGTCCGAAATCAGAAGCCGTCCGCCATTGATTTTCAGCGAATGCGAAACGGGATCGTAGTCATACAGATGGCCTTCGATGTTGAACAGGACCGGGCCGGTTTTTCCGTCGCGAATTAGCAATTCAAAAGGCCCATCTGAAGGGGCCCGTTCCAAGACGAGCTGGCTGGAGGCGTTCACTGATTCGGGCAGAAATGGGGCATTTGCTCCGATCAATTCCATTGAGCCGGGCTGGGCGCCGCGCAAGGCATCGTTAAAGACAAGGACCGTAAAGAAAGAGTTAGGACTCACTTCGAAACGCACGCTTTCCCGTTTCGATTGCTCCGTTTGGGAGCGGCTCCCCCGGAGCCGCTGCAAGTCGAGCTGCATCACGACAGTTCCAGTGGACACGATCATTTTCTCCCGGGTTCCGGTCGGTCCCGTGGACGTTTTTGCCGGCGATGCGGAATGTCCCGAGCTGTTGCTCAAGAGTAGAAGCAGCGGAAGCGTGAAATAACCCAATATCTTGCTCATTGTCCTAATCCTCCATTGATCGCCGGTTGCGAAGGTGATGAAATCCTTCACTCAAGACGCCAGACACAATTGCGTATGCCCGACTACCGGTGAGGTCTGATACATATTGCACAGAAAAAAAGACTTATTAATGATTTTTTTGTCATAAACCGACGGCGGTTCCATCGGCGAGGGCGCCAAGGGAGACGGTAGCGGACACCGCCTGGACGCCAAAGGCGGCTGGAAAAATGCAATCTACTCTGCCCAGACGGCGAACTCGCCTCCGCCCGGTGCTTCGAAATGAAAACGACGTCCGCCGGGGAATGCAAAAATCTCCCGCGCAATTTTCCCTCCGAGCCGGACGACTTCAGCGTGAATTTTTTCGAGGTCGGGTCGATAAAACACGATCAACGGAGATCCATTTTCGACGCTGCCCGTTCTTTCCGAAGCAAAGAAGCCGCCGGCCATACGGCCATCGTCGAACGCGCAATAATCCGGACCAAAGTCCTGGAACGACCATCCGAATAATTGGGCGAAGAATGCCTTGGTGGCAGCGAGATCCCGCGACGGCATCTCAACATAATCGATCGTGTTGGGGAGGGATTCGTGCATGCGATCAATTCTGAAACTCCGCTTCGAGAACGTCGACATAAATAGAAATTCCATCGCGTCTTCGTGATCCGGTTTGAGCGGATGCCTCGGCCGCCTTCATGTAATTTGCGAAAGCTTCGCTGATCTCGCGCGGCTTGGTGGCTTCAAACCAGTTCAGGTAATCGTCGATTTCTCGCATCCGGGCTGCGATGCTCCCCCGCGATTCGGTCAGGCGCGCCAATCGCGACGCCACACCCCCCATTTTCCCACGCGAGAGCAGCAGGGCGATTCTTGAGTACTCGCAAATGATCGGCCGATAAAATGGGTTCGCCCGCGCCGCCAGGACGCTGAGCTCCCGACTACAGCGAACGAGCGCCACCTTCGCGGCTGCGTTTCGAATGAATTTCGGGAATTCCTCCAATTGATATTTTTGACTGGCGCCGGCGGCCGCGAATTCCAGGACGAGAATTTCATCCATCTTCCGGTTCGCTTCTTCAGAGCTAAACCATTGAATAGACGGGGCCGCGCTCAGTTCTGCGATGCGCATGCTCCACGCCTTCTCCGCGAGCTTCGCGTCGCCCAGTGCGGGAAAACACCTTCCCAGATCGGCCAGCGGGTCATTCGAAGCGTCCGGAAGGCCGGCAAGGAACCGGGCCAGGCTGGTCCGTCCATCTGGAGTGCCAATGAGGAATTGCACCAGCGCAAAGGAGCGCGCGCCATAGAGGGGCCGCTCCGCTTCATCGAGCTGATCGAAATGCTGGTGCAGCACCTCCGCCAGGCGAGGCGTGTTCGGCGCGCTCGCCGGCGCCCGGAGGAGATCGAGCCATTTCCCCGAATCGATCTCTGCCTGCTCCGATGGAATACCAGCCAGCAACCAATCCGGAGGCGGGACGTAGGCTGTCCCCGCCGGCAGATCGCTCTGATGCCGATACATCAGCTCGAGAAGAATCGCGCGCAGAATCTCGCGGCGGATCTCCGGTTGGTTTCCGTCCGGCGCGATCGTCAAATCGAGTTGAATCTTGAGACCGAAACCGGTCTGGGAAAAAATCAACGCGGCTCGCGGCCTTTCCGGCCAGTTCGCCTGGAGGAATTGGGCATTAATCACGATCGGCGTAATCCACTCATCTCGCTGGCCGATCAGGCGCAGGATGTCGCGTTTCGCTCGCTCGGCCAGATCGCAAATCGCGCCCCGGAGACGCAGGTCGGCGCCGTAAACCAGAAATTGCCGGGAGGTGCTGACACTGCGTTCCGGCGACGCGGCGACAACGGCTTGCGCCCAAGCACAGGCACAGAGCGCGGCAAAGCAGACGCGGGCGACAGAAATCATTGGGGGGACGGCAAGACTGGCCAAGGCAGGCGGGAAAAGCGAGCGGGAAAGTGGTTACCAGACGTAAAAATGCTCGACCGGCGATGGCGTCATTGGCTCTCGATGCCGCCATCCGCTCCTGCAAAGCAGGCACGGCCTTTACCTTGACGGCCTGATCGACCAGCGATTTCTCGCAAGGATGGGTCTCGCCCTAATTCCCGCGGGAATTAGGGCGTAGCGCTGGGAGGAGCAGTGGGCTCGGGGCGGGCGTCCCCCGGAGCCCCGGGCGCCTTCGGGGTCAACACGACGACTTTCGGATGAAAGTCGATGGAGCCGAATTTCGCCACCAACTTTTTCTCGCGGTCCAGGACTCCTGCCAGATCGGTAAAGAGAGACTCGCCGTACTTCATGATCGTCGGGTGAATCGGCATCAGCCCGATGGTTCCACCATTGATCGTGCCGGTCAGCGTCCCGTCTTGCGCTTTGACCTGATTGTAAGAGATGGCGTGGAAAATGGAAAAGCCGAGCAGGGACCGCTCTACCGTGATTCGACAGACGCCTTCCTCGAAGTTGACCAGGGCCCGCTCGAACTCGAGCACCTTGCTCACGGCCGCGTGTTTGTTTTTCACCACGTTGACAAAGTAATTGTTCACCTGCGTCTCGGTAAACTGGAGCGGGGCGGTGCTGTGAGCCGCGATCGCATTCTCCATGTCAAAGGTGATCTGTTGCAATTCGATGTTCTTCGCCCGCTCCGGAACCTCGGGAGGTCGAAACATCTGAATGAGCACGGCCGCCACGCACGCCCCCAGGATCAGCTTGCTGATCTTGAAAAAGAGCAAACGCATCCTGATGCGGCCAGGGTCGAGCATCTTCTTGAGCCGGCGTTGCGTTTGTTCGGGATCCTCCTGTTTGGGCGCGACCTTGGCCAGAGCCGACCGATCAAGCCGGGCGCCGCAGTCGTGGCAATAGATTCGTTCCGGCTCGTTTTGACGCTGACAATCGGGACAAACTAACTTGATCATTTGGCTGGCTGCTTTTTCGGTTTCTTCTCCGCCGCTTTCGCGGGTGCCGTCGCGGCTGCGCTGCTGCCTTCCTTGGCCCCGGAAGGTTTCTCACCGCTCGCCACCGGAGCGGGCGGCGCATCATTCTTCGCGCCTTCCTTATACGAGTTGCTGCGGTAATCGGTAATATAAAATCCTGACCCTTTGAAGATCAAACCGGCGCCAGTTCCGAGAAGCCGCTTAACCTTTCCGTGCCCCCATTTTTTCTGCCGGCAGAGTTCCTTGGGACATTCGCGCAGCGCCTCATCGCGCATGGATTGGAAAATCTCGAACCCCTTGCCGCATTTTTCGCATGAATATTCGTAGGTAGGCATGGAGCGCGTAACGAAGGCGGCGAACGGTCGCAATTGTCGGCCAGAAAGAGCAGAATACAAGCCAGCACCAGCACCCGGGAAGACCGCTCTTTCTGCTGCTTCGCGCCGGGCGGGCATCTTGACTTTCGACTCTTCGACCGTTAGAAGCATCATTCCTAATTTTCTTCGACCCATGTCTCACTTTTTTCTTCGTTCGTTAATGCTGGCGGTCGCGGGCGGACTCGCTCTGGCCCTGGCAGGTTGCGAGACCAACGATCAGGCGACCGCGCAATCGCAATACATGGGCGGCGTCTACGGAAACAGCCCGGTTTCTTCGTCCGCCCCGCGGGATTCAGTTTCCTACTGGGATGGAGACAGCATTCCCGGAAAACCTTCGATCAAGATCAAGCTGGGCGAGCAGAAAGCGTATTTTTACAAGAGCGGACAATTGGTTGGTATTTCGCAACTTTCCACCGGCCGGGAAGGACTGAGCACGCCGAGCGGCTCGTTCTCCATCATTCAAAAAGATCAGGCCCACGTCTCAAGCCAGTACGGTGACTACGTTGACTCCGGCGATAACGTCGTCGTCCCCAATGTGGATGTGGGCAAGGATAAGAAGCCGCCGGGCGATGCCTGGATGCCGAACATGCTGCGCATCACCTGGAACGGCATCGCGCTGCATGGCGGGCCGCTCCCCGGGTATCCCGCTTCGCACGGCTGCATCCGGATGCCCGAGTTCATGGCAGAGAATTTCTTCCGGTCCGTTTCCACCGGCACGCCGGTGACGATAACCCATTAGGCGGCTTCCGGGGAATGCACGGCTCTCCGCTTGCACTTCCCGTTTCTCGGAGACATGATCCGGTTTGCGCTGACCGGCCATGATCATCATTACTCAACCGAACGCCACGGAAGAACAGATCGAGCGAGTCGTCGCCCGCGTCCGCGAGTACGGTCTTGAAGCGCAAATTAGCCGGGGCGCGTCCCGGGTAATCATTGGGGTAATCGGGGCGGAAGCCCGGATCAGGGAAAAGCCCTTTGCCGCAATGCCCGGGGTCGAGGCGATCGTGCCTGTGGAGACGCCTTACAAGCTGGCCTCCTACGAAGCCCGGGGCGGGGCTTCAACCGTCGAAATTTGCGGTGTAAGCGTCGGGGGCGATTCCGCCGTCGCTCTTATCTGCGGTCCCTGTTC
>QHMY01000186.1:0-24928 GCA_003218305.1 Verrucomicrobiota bacterium | reverse complement strand
GCGCGAAATGAAACTGGCCTGCCCGTGATTACTGAGATCATGGATGCCCGGGACCTGCCCATCGTTGAGCGCTACGCCGATTGTCTCCAGATCGGAGCGCGCAACATGCATAACTTTTCCCTTCTCAAGGAAGTCGGCCGGAGTCATTTACCGGTCCTGTTGAAGCGGGGGTTTAGCGCCACGATCAACGAGCTGATCATGAGCGCGGAGTACATCCTCAATGAGGGCAATATGAATGTGCTCCTCTGCGAACGGGGCATTCGCACTTTCGAAACCGCCACTCGTTACACCCTCGACTTGAACGCGGTGCCGATTCTGAAGGCGAAAACGCATTTGCCCGTCGTGGTCGATCCGACTCACGGTGTCGGCCTGCGTGAGTTTATTCCGCAAATGTCGATCGCCGCGGTGGCGGCAGGTGCCGATGCCATCATGCTCGAAGTCCACCACTCCCCTGATCTGGCCAAGAGCGATGGCGAACAGGCCCTCGTGCCCGAGATGCTCGCCAAGCTCGTGCCGCGTTTGCGCGCCGTGGCCAACGCCGTCGGTCGCGACCTGTAGCTCGCGCGAACGATACGCGCCCGCAGGTCTTGTCGTCCCGAGCCGCACTCCTGAGCGACCACCGCCATTGAACTTCGCCTCGATCCGGCGAAACATTTCCGGTGGAAGATTCTTCGAGCGATCCCCTGCCCCTGATTGTAGCCCGGGCAAAACCGATTGCCCAAAAATTGCGGGACCTCGCAAACGGAGTGCGTCCTGTCGCGTTTTCACACGTGACCCAACCGGCCCAGGCCATCCTGATCGCCGCCATCGCCGGAAAAATCCGCCGCACCTCCTGGATCTTCTGCCCCAATATCCGGTCGCAGGAGTTGCTTTACGAGAGCCTGCTCAACTGGCTGCCTGACGCTCTTTTCCTTCCGGAAGCCGAGTTCGCCGCAGTCGAGAATATTTTGCCGGATCCGGAGATCGCGGCGGAACGGCTCGCGCTGCTGAGCCAGATTCAGCGCGAAAAAGGCCCTCATGTAATCGTGGCCACTCGTGCGGCGCTGGGTCAGGCGGCACCCGATCCGGTCGCATTAAGCTCCACGGCGTTGTCGCTTCGTCGCGGCAAGCGCGAACCGATGGAGAGAACGATGGCCGCCCTCGTCGCGGCCGGTTACGAACGAGTTGCCCAGGTCACCACGCGCGGCCAAGTCGCGGTTCGCGGCGGAATTCTTGATTTGTTTTCCTGGCAGGCCCAGCGCCCGGTGCGGGTGGAATTTTTCGGGGACGATATTGAATCGTTGCGCGAATTCGACACCGACACACAAACCTCCGTGCGGAATTTGCAGAGCGTCGAGATCCTGCTTGGCGCCGCCGAAGAGCAAACCGGAACTGTGCGGGACTATCTCGGCCCCGATCACCTTCGCGTCGAGATCGAGCCGGAGGAAGAGCCGGACGCCGACATCCTGATCACCGAAGGCTGGCGCGGAGGGGACGCGTCGGAAGACTTCGCCGGCGCCTTCCAGGACTGCGAGATCGGAGATTTCTCCGTGGGAGATTTCATGCTGGTGGAAGCGAAGCGGGCCCAGTTCTCCACCCGATTAAAGGAATGGCGTGCGAGCGGGTCGTGCATCGTCATCTACTTCCAAACCGAAGGCGAGATCGAGCGCTTCCGCGAAATCATGGAGGATCTTGAAGGCATCGAGCTCGTCGAAGGAACGCTCCCCCGCGGCTTTGTCTTTCCCGACGGGAAACTGGTCGCCCTTTCCGGAGCGGAATTGTTTGGCCGCTACACGGCACACGGACGCCGGCGGTTGCAACGGGCGGAGAAACTCAGCCGGCACCGCGCTCAAATCGACTTCAGCGAGCTTAACGAAGGCGATCTCGTCGTTCACCTCGAACACGGCGTCGGACGCTTTCTGCAACTGACGCGTGTTCCGACCCAGTCCGGCGAAACGCAGGAAGTGCTGGCGCTCGAGTTCGCAAACGAATCGAAGCTTTACGTTCCGCTCGAACAGGCCCACCTCGTGTCCCGCTATGTGGGCGTCGGAAAAAAATCCCCGCCGCTCAGTTCGCTCGCAGATGCAAAATGGGCCCGAGCGAAAAAGAACGCCGCCGCCTCGATCTTCGATTACGCCGGGAAAATGCTGGCCGTGCAGGCCGAGCGCGAAACCCAGCTGGGCCACGCCTTCGGCCCCGACACCAAGTGGCAAAGCGAGTTCGAACATTCGTTCCCCTACCGCGAGACGCCGGATCAGCTCACGGCCATCGCCGCAACCAAGCGCGACATGGAACAGCCCCGTTCTATGGATCGCCTGATCTGTGGCGACGTCGGATTCGGGAAAACGGAGGTGGCGATTCGGGCCGCCTTCAAAACCGTGATGGAAGGAAAACAGGTCGCCCTCCTGGCCCCGACCACCGTCCTCGCGCAGCAGCATTTCGAAACCTTCCGACAGCGCATGCTCGATTACCCGGTCCGCATCGAAATGCTGAGCCGCTTCCGATCCCACGCCGAACAACGGAAGGTCCTGCAACTCTTGCGCGACGGAGGAGTGGACATCGTGATCGGCACCCATCGCCTCATCTCCGGCGACGTGGTGTTCAAGGATCTTGGGCTGGTCGTGATCGACGAAGAGCAGCGCTTCGGCGTCCTGCACAAAGAGAAGTTCAAAGAGCTCTTCAAACTCGTGGATGTCCTCACCCTCTCGGCCACTCCGATCCCGCGAACGCTCTACCTTCCCCTTGTCGGCGTGAAAGACATGTCCACCATCGAAACCCCGCCGCTCAACCGCCTTCCGGTGGAGACCGTCGTGTGCGGATACGATGAGCGGATCATTCGCGACGCGATCAACCGGGAACTCGATCGGCAGGGCCAGGTTTATTTCCTCCACAATCGGGTGCAATCGATCGAGAAAACGCGCGAACGGATCGCCGAGCTCTGCCCCAAGGCGCGCGTCGAGTTTGGCCACGGACAGATGGACGCGGATGAACTGGAATCCGTCATGGCCCGTTTCGTTGCCGGTAAGATCGACGTGCTTGTCTGCACGACGATCATCGAGAGCGGCCTCGATATTCCAAACGCGAATACCATCATCATCGACCGGGCGGACCGGTTCGGATTGGCCGATCTCTATCAACTGCGCGGCCGGGTGGGCCGGGCCGAGCACAAAGCCTATGCCTACCTCCTTCTCCCTCGCGAAATGATGACCGTGGGAGCTGCGCGCAAACGCATCAACGCCATCAAACAATACAGCTCGTTAGGCGCCGGGTTTCGCATCGCAATGCGCGATCTGGAAATCCGCGGCGCCGGCAGCATTCTCGGCACCGCCCAAAGTGGCCACATCGTGGCGGTGGGGTTCGATCTCTATTGCCAGCTCCTCCGCCAGACTGTCGCGCAATTGAAGGGCGAAAAATCGCGGACGCGCCTCGAGGTAGAGGTGCGGCTCGATTTTGTCGCGACGAATGAGCCCGAGTTTGCCCGGGCCGGGCCCGAAGCGAGCGTTCCCGCCTTCATCCCGGTCGCCTACGTGACTGATCCCGCGCTTCGCATTCAGGCGTATCGGCACCTCGCCGAAATCACTACTCGGGAAGCGTGGGACCGCCTTCGCAAAGACTGGCGGGACCGTTTTGGAAAATTTCCGCCGGCGGTTGACAATTTACTCGCCCTGACCGACATGAAACTCGCTGCGGCCAAAGCCGGCGTCACCCGCATCGAGGTGCGGGAAGACAAACTAATGCTAACCCGGCGCGGCGATTTTATACTTGTGGGGGGCAAATTCCCTCGCATTAGTACTGGTAAGATCGACCGGCGGCTCGCCGAAGTTGTGGAACTGATCAAGAGAATTTGAACCCCATGAAGCGAATGTTATTTGTCGCCCTGCTCGCAGGGTCTTCCTTGGTGCTCTCGCCGCTTTGCCGCGGCGCTCTCGCCGCCGAAGGCGAGATCATTGACGGCATCGCTGCGATCGTAAACGGCGAAGTCATCACCTACTCACAGGTCCGCGGGTTGGTGGCGCCACGCGAAAGATTGTTGAAGTCGCAGTTCAAGGGCGAAGAGCTGGCCAAACAACTCAAGGCGGCCCGGGAAGCCGCTCTCAAAGACTTGATCGATCGCCAGTTAATTGTGCAGTCCTTTATCAAGGAGAAGTTCGAGCTTCCGGATCATTTCGTCGAAGAGCGAGTCAATGACCTGATCCGGGACAGTTTTGGCGGCGATCGCCAGGCTTTCATCAAGACTCTGCAGGCTCAGAATTACACGCTGACCGAATTCAAGAAGCACGAGAAGGAAAGCATTATCGTCCAGGCGATGCGGAGCAAGAACGTGAAACCGGCCACGATCATTCCGCCGGGAAAAATTACTGAATATTACAACAAGCACCGGGCCGAATTCACCGCCAAAGAGGAGGTCAAGCTCCGGATGATCATGATTCCGACGCACGCCGCCGAAGGAAATGCCGCGGCGCAGAAAGCGATCGCGGAGGAAATCCTGGGCAAACTGGCGGACGGCGCACCTTTCGATCGCATGGCGCAAATCTATTCGGAAGACAGCACGCGGGATCTCGGCGGCGATTGGGGATGGATCGAACGCAAGACCCTTGCGGCACCTCTTGAAAAGGTCGCTTTCAATCTTCCCCCGGGCCGAGCCAGCCACGTCATCGAGCTGGGACCGAACTATTATATCCTCAAGGTGGATGAAAAACGCGGCGGCGAGACGCCTTCGCTTGCGAAGCTGCGACCTGAAATCGAAAAGAAACTGATGCAGGAAGAATCCCAGCGTCAGCAGGAAATCTGGCTCGCGGGCCTCCGGCAGAAGGCCTACATCCGGACTTTTTAGTCCGAAATTTTCCCGCCCGGCAGGTCGAGGCTCGATCGAGCCGCTACCGCGGTCCTTGGTTCACGCTCGATCCGCCTTGCGGGTCACCGCGTGCTTGATGACAATGCCCGATGCGGCTGCGCATCGGCATTACCCTGGGCGACCCCGCCGGCATCGGCCCCGAGATCGTGCAGGCTGCGCTCGACTCCGGCAGGTTATCCGCGGCGGCGGAGTATGTGGTTATTGAAACACCGGTGGCCTGTTCGTTAGGCCAGCCCACCCCGGACACGGCGCGCGCGGCTCTCGCTGCCCTGGAAGAAAGCGCGGCTCTCGCCTCCCGCGGTGAAATTCAGGCGGTCGTGACCGGGCCGATCCACAAGGCACGGATGTATGAGATTGGCTTTCGCTTTCCGGGGCAGACCGAGTTCTTCGCCAACCGTTGCGCGGTGAAGAATTTCGCCATGCTGCTGACAGGCGGCAAACTTACGGTGGCGCTCGTTACGGCTCACCTGCCCCTGCGTGAGGTCGCGGCCGCACTTAATCGGGAGGAAATAGTGCGCGTCGGCTTGTTGCTGGAAGATTTTCTCCGGCGCAGGCGGATCCGCAATCCACGCATCGCTGTCGCGGGCCTGAATCCGCATGCCGGCGAATCGGGCGCGCTCGGTCGCGAAGAAATCGAGATCATTGCTCCAGCCATCGCCCAGCTGAACCACCAATCACCGATCACCGATCACCGGTCACCAATCTTCGCCGGCCCCCTTTCACCTGACACTCTCTTTCACCACGCCGCGAAGGGAGATTGGGACGGGGTTCTCTGCCTGTACCACGACCAGGGTTTGATCCCCTTAAAACTGCATGCCTTTCATCAAGGGGTAAACGTGACCCTGGGCCTTCCCTTTCCGCGGACGAGTCCAGACCACGGCACCGCCTTCGAGATCGCCGGGAAGGGGATCGCACGGGCCGACAGCATGATCGCCGCGATCAACCTCGCCGTGGAGCTGGCCCAGCCGTCTCCAGCGACACCGACATGAGGAGACCGCAGACCTTCCATGTCCTATTGCTGTTCGCCGTCGCGATTGTCTTCTGCTGGTCGGGCTGGCGGCCGCATGATCGTTTTACCTGGTGGCTCGAAACAGCTCCCGGTCTCGCCGGTCTCGCAATTCTAATCGCGACCTATCGCCGCTTCCCGCTGACCACCCTCTGTTACACTCTGATCGCTCTCCACATCTGCGTCCTCTGCGTCGGTGGCCATTACACTTACGCGCGTGTCCCCCTCTTCGATTGGCTCAGGTCGACTTTCCACTGGCACCGCAACCATTACGACCGGCTTGGCCATATCATGCAGGGATTCGTGCCCGCAATCATTGCGCGCGAAGTGATCCTGCGGCTTGGCGTGGTGAACAAAAAAAAATGGCTTCCGTTCCTGGTCGTCTGCGTCTGTCTGGCGATCAGCGCTTTCTATGAACTGGTGGAATGGTGGACGGCCCTGCTCAGCGGAAGTGCCGCGGACGATTTCCTCGGCAGCCAGGGTGATGTCTGGGATACGCAATCGGACATGTGCCTGGCCCTGATTGGCGCTGTTTCCGCGCTTCTGCTTCTTTCCCATTTTCACGATCGCGCGCTTCGGCAAATTCAACCCGCGCGCAAACCGGTGGAATGAAAAAATATCTCACCGTCTTCAATCTGGGGCTGCAAAATACCTTCGTTTACCGCTGGAATTATTTCCTGCGCGCGGTCTTCGGCCTGATTCCGCTCGCGGGGACCGTCTTCCTCTGGCGGGCGATATTTCGGGAACCGGGCGGCGGCATGAACGGCTACGACTACGGCTCGATGATTTATTATTATCTGCTCACGATCGTCGTCTCGAACCTGGTCACACCCACCGAAGATGAATGGCAGATCGCAGCCGATATTCGCGAAGGCCAGATCAACTCCTTCCTAACCAAGCCGGTCAGTTACCTGGCCTATCGCTTCAGCATATTCATAAGCGGCCGTCTGGTTTTCACCGCCGTCACCATCCCGCCCATTATGGGGGTTCTCTTCTATTTCCGGGATTATCTCCGCTTTCCTTCCGACGTGATGACCTACGTTTGCGCTCTCCTCTCACTGATCATGGCGGCGCTGATGCAATTCTTCATCACCTACAGCCTGGCGATGATGGCGTTCTGGATTCTCGAGATCACCACCGTCGTCTTCATCGTTTACTCCTTCGAATACTTCCTCGGCGGCCAAATGTTCCCGGTGGACATCATGCCCGCCGGTATCCAGGCAGTCATGAAATGGCTTCCCTTTTACTACGAGCTCTTTTGTCCGATCGCGATTTTCATGGAACGCCTGCGCGGCCCCGAAATGGTGCAGGCCCTCGCGATTCAAACCGGCTGGCTCATCGCCACCTGGGCCATCGCTCGCTTCATGTGGAAGCGCGGGCTGGGGCACTATCAGGCCGTGGGCGGGTGAGTTGCGTTGCGGGCCATATCGCGGTCATCCCGAGCCGCGCAGACGGCGAGGGACCCCGCAGTTGCAAGTTGGGTCACGCAAGCGTCGTGAAAACCGAGATACGGTAAACGTGTTGCGTTTCGCGGGAGCGCTGTGTTCGACTGGGAGGTCCCTCGCCGTCTACGCGACTCGGGATGACACCGCCAAGCGTCAGTCACTATTCACTCCCTTCGCCACCGGCAGACCCTGTTCTTTCCACGCACGCATTCCGCCGGCGAGCGACCGCACGTTCTCATATCCCATCTTCTGCAAACTCTCCGCGACTAGCGCGGATCGGCTCCCGCCGCCGCAATAACAAACGATCGGCGTCGTCACATCTGGAACCTGGTCCTCGATTTCCAATTCGATCACGCCCCGGCTGAGATTCCTGGCCCCTTGCGCATGACCTTCACGCCAATCCGTCTCTTCCCGGACGTCGATCAGAATCGCATCGCCAGCTTCAGCCTGCCTCCGAGCTTCCGCGGGCGAAATCTCCGTGATGTTCTGTTTCGCTCGCGCGACAAGTTTCTGAAAACGATTCGTCTGTTCCATGTGCAAGCCTCAGTTAACCGTTCCGCTCGGTCAATAATAGCGAACGCGAACTTCTCGCGCGCTACCCAGTTGAACTGCTTGCCGCTGCTCTCCTCGCCGGAACAAACTGCCGTCGCAAAATGAAAATCCCAGCAACTCTCTTTTCCATCGTCCTGCTCCTGCTTCAGTTTGTCGCGCCCACTCCGGCCCCGGCCAAAGAGCTGGGCTGGCAGCCGCCGAAAACCTGGGTCTTCGTCGTCGGCGTGCTGAATTGGAAGCACGATGAGATGTACGGTTCCTTCCCGGTGAAGAACCGCCGTGACGCTGCGCTCGTCGATTTCTTCAAGAAGAGCGGCGTTCCTGAAACCCAGATCGTTTATCTCCAGGACAAACAAGCGACGCAGCAGCGAATCGACCAGGCGTTCACCGCCCAGCTCAAGAAGGTCGGGCCGGATGATTTATTGATCGTCTATTATTGCGGCCACGGCTCGAAATCCGACGAAGACAACGACGTTTATCTCGCCTCGTACGATGCCGGCGACGAAAACATCGAAGGCTGGTCTATTAATTCGATCCCCAAGCAGATAAAATCCGAGAGCAAATGCGCCCGCGTGCTCTGGCTGCTTGACTGCTGTTACTCGGGGCAGGCCGCCGTCGCGCTTACGAAGGAAAAGGGCCGGCCCGCCTTCGCGTGCGTTACTTCGTCCTCCGCCAGCGAGTCCTCAACCGAGCATTGGACCTTCTCGGATGCGCTTCTCGACAGCATCCGTGGTGTGGCCTACGTCGATCTTAATCACGACGGCGCCGTTAGCCTGGCTGAATTCGCGTCGCATCTGAGCGCGGACATGAGTCTCGCGGAGGAGCAACTCTCGACTTTCGCCACCACAGACGGGTTCGACCCGGAAATGGCCCTGGCGCGCGCGGAATCGCCAGCCGATCCGAAAATCGGCGAACGCGCGAAAGCCCGGGACGCGGACGGTGGCTGGTATGCCGGGCGGATCATCGAGGTCCGGGACGGGAAGGTCAAAATTCACTTCATCGGCTACGAGGATGATGAAGATGTCTGGGTCGCGTCGAACGAGTTAAAACCGATCAAGCCGGTCCAATATGCCATCGGGACAGAGGTGGAAGTGAAATGGAAAAAGAAGTGGTATCCGGCGACAATCTTAAAAGTGAAGGACGGCATCCACATGATTCATTACACCAATTACGAAGCAAAATGGGACGAATGGGTGCCGTCGAAACGCATTCGAAATCCCAAAACGTAACCGAATGTGGGAGGGGCCTTTGTGCCCCGACTCGTTGACGATTCTGTGTGGGAGCAGTCGGGGCACAAAGGCCCCTCCCCACATTACTCGTACCGCAGAGCGTCGATCGGATCGAGCCGAGCCGCCTTCCGCGCGGGATAGAATCCAAAGAAAACGCCGACCGCCGCACTAACCAGAAACGCGCCAATGATGGAGCCCGGCGATATCAGCGACGGCCAATTCTTCAGCGCGGCGATTATTTTCGCGGCCGCGATGCCGGTGATGATCCCGATGATGCCACCGACCGCACTGAGTGAGATCGCTTCAATCAGAAACTGCGTGAGGATATCGCGGCCATGAGCGCCGACGGCCATGCGCGTCCCAATTTCGCGCGTTCTCTCGGTCACGCTCACTAACATGATGTTCATGATCCCGATTCCCCCTACGACCAGGGATATGACAGCAACTCCCGCGAGTAATTGAGTCATGGTCTCGGTCGTGGCCGTTTGGGCCGCCGCGATTTCTTCCTGATTCCGGACGGTAAAATCATCGTCGCGCCCTTCGCGAATGTTATGCCGCTGCCGGAGCAACTCGATAATTTGCTGCTTCGCGGGCCCGAGGTCGCGTGGACCGGCGACTTGCGCGTTGATGTTTCGCAGGGTCGTTCCGCCGCCAAGCACCCGCTTGAGCGCGCTGGTGTAGGGCATGATCACGATGTCGTCCTGGTCCGTGCCCTGCGAACTCAATCCCTTTGGCGTAAGAACTCCCGTGATCTGAAAGGGCACGTTCTTGACCCTTAAGACCTGGCCGACCACATCCTCGCTTCCAAAAATCTGCGTGGCCGTCGTTCGACCAATGACACAGACCTTGTTGGCACTGCGCACGTCTTGATTGGTGAAAGGCGCTCCATCGGCGAGCGCCCATTGCCGCAGATCGAAATAATCGGCCGACTCGCCGTAGACGCGGGTGAACCAGTTTTGGCTTCCGGCAACGACTTGCGCGGTCGAAACCACCTCCTCGCTCACCAAGGTGACCGCCGGGATCTCGCGACGGATAGCCTCCGCGTCTTCGATCTTGAGCGTGCCCGCACCGCCCCATCCTGTCCGGATGCCGCTCGTGGTCGTGCTGCCGGAGAAGATCAGGATTACGTTTTCGCCCAGCCCGGCGATCTGCGCTTCCACCTGCGCCTTGGCGCCGTTGCCTATGCTCACCATCGCAATAACCGCCCCGACACCGATAATGATTCCGAGCGCCGTCAGGGCAGAGCGCAATTTGTTTCGGCGCAGGGCTCGCAGGGCAATTTTGAAAGTCGATCCAACTCTCATGTCTGGACGGTGGGTTCCACCACTTCGGGTGCAGGCTCGTTCAGCTTTTCCAACTCTTGCGCAGCATCAAACCGCCGCGTTACGGCACGATCGCTCACGATCCGCCCGTCGCGCATCACAACGTTACGCTGGGCGTAAGAAGCGATGTCCGGCTCGTGCGTCACCATGATGATGGTGATCCCCTTCTGGTTGAGGTCCTGGAAAATACCCATCACTTCCACGCTCGTCCGGCTGTCCAAATTGCCAGTCGGCTCGTCCGCCAGCAGGACTTCGGGATCGTTGATCAAGGCGCGGGCGACAGCGACGCGCTGTTGCTGTCCGCCGGAAAGTTGACTCGGATGGTGGTCGCCGCGGCCTTCCAACCCCACCGCCGCGAGAACGCGTTCGGCTTTCTCGCGCAACTGCGCGTTGCTCAGACGCTCCGGGCCATAAAGCAAAGGCAGCTCGACATTTTCCAGCGCCGAGGTCCGGGCGAGCAGATTGAAATTCTGGAACACGAATCCGAGCTTCCGATTGCGGACATCGGCCAGTTGATCGCGGTCCAACGAGGAAACGTCCTCACCATCCAGAAAATAGCGGCCGGAGGTCGGCCGGTCGAGACACCCAAGAATATTCATCAAAGTGGACTTGCCCGAGCCGCTCGAACCCATCAGCGCCACGAATTCGCCGCGCGCGATTTCCAGGGAAACCCCGCGCACTGCATGGACGTCGACCTCGCCGGTTCGATACGTCTTCTGAACGTCCTCGAGGCGAACCGCCACCGCTGCAGAAGAATCAGCCATGATGAAAAAACGTTCGAACCAGTTAGGGGCGCCGCGGACCACTGCCGAATGGATTGGTGGCCGGCGTTGACGCAGGCCCGCTGCTTTCCGTCACGCCGGTAACGATGCGATCGCCCTCCTTCAATCCTTCTGTGACTTCGGTGGTCACGCCGTCGCTGATTCCGGTCTTGATCGTCGTCTTCGCCGGTTTCGACGCGCTCGCGGCCAACACGTAAACGTTGCGTTCCACCCTGCGCTCGGCGCGAGGCGGGGGCCTGCTGCCACCAGGCGGCCGGGCACTCGAAGGGTCGCGCTTCGCTGCAGGCGAAGAGTTTTCATCCGGCATGCGAAAACGAAGAGCGCCATTCGGAATTTTCAACACATCGTCCTTGTGGGCGGAGATGATGGAAACATTCGCCGTCATCCCGGGTTTCAATTTCAAATCCGGATTCGTGACGCCGATGACGGTGTCGTATGTCACCACGTTTTGCACCGTGATCGGCGCATTGCGGACTTGGACGACTTTCCCGTGGAACGTTTGCGTGGGAAAAGCGTCCACGGTGAAATCCACGTCCTGATCGACCGCTACGCCGCCGACATCCGCTTCGGCCACGTTCGCGTCGATCTGCATTTTCGTGAGGTCGTTGGCGATCTGGAAAATTACCGGGGCCTGCAAACTGGCCGCCACGGTCTGGCCGACATCGACGTTGCGGGAAATCACCATGCCATCGATCGGCGAGGTGATGGTGCAATGGTCCAGATCGGCCTGGGCTTTTTCCAGCGCACCTTCCTTGATCTTCACGTTCGCCTCGGCTTGATGAAGGTTGGCCGTGGCCTGGTCGAGGTCGGATTGGGCCGAGTTCTGTTTAGCAACGAGCGCCTGAGTGCGGGCCGCGTTAAGGCGCGCCAGCTCCAGCGCCGCTTGCGCATTGTCCAGATCCCCTTTGGCCTGATTGACATTCGCCTGAAAGACCACGGGATCGATCTGCGCGATCACCTGCCCCGCTTTAACGACCGAATTGAAATCAGCGAAGAGTTTTTGAATATTTCCGGAGACCTGGCTCCCCACTTGAACATTCTGCACGGGATTTAGAGTTCCGGTCGCAGTGACCGCTTGCGTGATCGGACCTCGCGTTACCGCCACGGTCTGGAAGTTCTGCCCCGTACCGCTGCTGCATTTGCGCATAACCAGGACGATCGCGAGCGCGGCCACGACGCCGAGAATGATGAGGATGGGTCGTTTCAGTTTGAACATGTTGAGGCTGGAACACGATGATCGTGGTTGATGCTAATACAACCGCCGCGATGAGTCGAAGTTGCGATCCAGTGTGGCGAAGTCGGGGGTGACACCCTCCTGTCGCTGCCAATTCCCGACGGTGATTTGACTAATCACGCGCTCCGCCAGAGAGGATCGTCGGATGCGGCGCTATCTTCAGATTTGGGGAATCATGTTGCGCAACTCGCTCATTCGCGAGCTGAGTTTCAAGGCCAACTTCATCCTCTGGATGATCGTGGAAGTCCTCTGGTTCTGCGGCCAGATTGTTTTCTTCGGCATCATCTTCGGCCAGGTGGACCGAATCGGAGACTGGTCGAAATGGGAGGTCGTTCTCCTCCTGGGCACGCATCAAATGATCGCCCAATTATTCCAGGCCTTTTTCTTCGTGAACGTCTCGAACATCCCGGAGTTGGTTCGCACCGGGAAACTCGACTCGCTCCTGGTGCTGCCGATTGACAGTCAGTTTGCCGTCTCCACCAAGCAGTTCGGCCTCGACAGTGTGTTCAATGCCCTTCTTGGCGCCGTAGTGGTAATCGTTTCGCTGGTGCAGCTTCAGGTCACGCCCAGCGCCGGAATGGTGCTGCTCTATCTGGTCGCGGTGAGTTTCGGCGTCGTCGTGCATTACTCCATTCTGCTCAGCCTGGCCGCGTTCAGTTTTTGGATCGTCCGCGCCCAGGGGCTGGTCTACGGCTACTTTAATTTTCTCCATATCGCGCGCTTACCCGATGTCATCTTCCCGCGTCCGTTCCGCCTTGTTTTTAGCTGGATCATTCCCGTTGTGATCGTGGCCAACATTCCAGCGCGGCTTCTGATCAAGTCGGCCGGACAGCCCGGCTGGCTGATGCTGCACCTGGTCCTCGCCGCCTCGATTAGCTTTTGTTTGTCCCGAATTTTCTGGCGCTTTGCCCTTCGCCGTTACTCAAGCGCCAGCTCGTAGAAACAGGCCCCGGAACCAGCGCTGATTTGCTCGTTTTTGCGGTAAATTTCTCCCCTTGCGTCACAGGGCAAATGCCCTTAATTAAGCCTCCGCTCGCGCCCGGCGAAACCAAGGGTGACCCCGAATTATGGCCAGTTCCGCAAAAAAGAAGCCTGTAAAGAAGCCCGCCAAACCAAAGGCGCAGAAAACTAAGACCACGCCAGCCAAGGCGTCGTCGGCTCACGCCAAACCGGCTCGAAAGGCTGTTTCCGCAGCCAAAAAACAACCATCGAAAGCGGCCAAACCCGCCGCGAAGACGGCTCGGCCGACGGAAAAAATCTCCAAGGCCAACGGGGCTCGCAATATCGCCGCCAGTAGCAACACCACGCCGATTTTGGGGGTTAGGAATCACAAGGAGAGAAGGCTCGATCCGTTCACTCGTTCTCAAAAAGAAAAACTGCTTCACCTGCGCGATGCCATGGTCGATTCGATGGCCGGTGTTGCGAAGGACAATCTGCGCTCGCGCGCCGAGGGCAGCGAAGCGTCCGCCTTCGGGATGCACCAGGCGGATGCGGGCAGTGATGCCTACGATCGCGATTTCGCGCTCAGTCTTCTTTCACAGGAACAGGACGCGCTCTACGAAATCGACCAGGCCCTGAAACGCATCGAGCTCGGGACCTACGGGACCTGCGAGATGTCGGGCAAGGCGATTTCACATGCGCGCCTGGAGGCCATCCCGTTCGCTCGTTTCACCGTGGAATGTCAGTCGCAGCTCGAGAAGCAAAACAAAGCGTCGCGCGTGCGGCAATCCGTCACGTCGCTCTTCGGCCTGACCGATGAAGAAGGTGCCGAGGGCGAAGAGGAAGAGGCTAAAGCGGACGACAGTAAGGAATAGTTATGGCGCAGGAAATCATCACTTTGGAATGCACGGAAGCGAAGGCGCTCGGCGCCCCCGTCTCGCGCTACATGAGCACTCGCAACAAGAAGAGCCCGCGCACCCCCAACCGGCTCGAGAAAAAGAAATACAATCCCTTCCTGAAGCGGCATACACTGCACCGGGAGACGCGCTAATCCATCATGCAACCAAAGACCGCCAAACGCCGTTCCGCTTTCCGCCGGGCCAACCGCACCATGCCGCGGCGCCGCATCGATATCGCCACGGAAGCCATCGACTATAAAAACCCCGATCTGTTGAAGAAATTTGTGACGGAGAGCGGAAAGATCCTGCCTCGGCGCGTGACCGGCATGCCGGCTCACATGCACCGCAAGATCACGCGCGAAATCAAGCGCAGCCGCTCCGTCCTGTTGATGAAGTAGGCGTTCCTTCAAACCAAGGAACGGCGGTTTACAAACCGCCGAACGAAAAACAGAAGGCGGTTTGGAATGCGCCTCTCCTTGTAGTGGCGCTTCTGCGAAGCGCCCAGGCAACGCGAACCGAAGTCCGAGGCGCTTCACAGAAGCGTCGCTACAGTTCGGTTTTCAACACTTCCGAGATCTTCCTCATCTCCTCGAAGCTGTTGTAAAAATGCGGACTGACCCGCAGCCAGCCTCGATCATTCCGATCGAAGCGCAGAGAAACGACAACATCTTCTTTCAATAGCGCCTCGAAGAACCGATCTGTCGGGATCTTCGGATGCCGGAAAGTCAGCATCCCGGAACGGTTCGTTTCTTCGTCCGGGCTCAGGAATTCAAAACCGGCCGGCCTGATTTCCGATTTGAGCGCCTGCGTCAGTGAGAAAATTCTCTGGGTAACCTGGGCAGGCCCGGCCTCCAGGAGGAGCTCGATCGCCGCGCCCATTCCGGCGATGGCACAGTGATAGTAAGCGCCCGGCTCGAACTTCTGGCCGCCCCCGGCATATCTGATCTCGCGCTGGGCGATGAAATTCGGGGATTGGACGTTCCACCCTCCGATAGTCACCGGACGCAAGAGGTCGCGCCGGCTTTCCTTGACGTAAAGAAGGCCCGCGCCCGACGGACCCAGCATCCATTTCTGGGCGCCCGCGCTCAGAAAATCAATTCGATCCAGCGGGACTGGAAACGCGCCGAGGGTTTGGATGGCATCGACCGAAAATAAGACGCCACGTTCCGAACAAAGTGAGCCGATCGCGGCCAGGTCAATTCGATAACCGCTGCAAAAATTCGCGCTGGCCAGCGCCACGAGCTTGGTCCGCGAGGTCAGGGCTCGCTCGACGATTTCCGGCGTGATTTCACCGATCCGCGCCGTCTCGAGCAGGACAGGCTTTACCCCGCGCCGCTCGAGCGCGAGCCAGGGATAGACGTTCGCCGGATAATCATCCAGATAACAGACGACCTCGTCACCACTGCTCCAATCGATCCCATTCGCGATTGCGTTCAGCCCGCTCGAGGTGGGGCCGGTGAACGATATCTCATCCAACTGCGCCCCGAGAAGCCGGGCGGTCGCTTTTCGCGTTTCGGCGATGTGCTCCAGTTCGAAGTCGTACTGCCGCGCATCGCTCGAAGCACGTTCGATCGAGGCGCGCATCGCGTCGGCCACCCGCCGCGGTAGAGGCGCGTCCGCGGCGTGGGCGCAATAGATCTTGCGCGCACAGATCGGAAATTCCCGCCGCCGCAGCCCTTCCTCCGCGTCGAGCGCGGCAATCAGACCTTCTTCTGCGTGCGTTCGCCCTGTTCGATTAATTTCCAAAATTCCCGGGCTTTGCCGAGCTGATCATCCTCCGCCATAGGCAGTTTGCTGCGGAAGAGGAAATCTCGAAACGTGTTTTTGTGCAGGACCCGATGGACGGTGATTCCTTCCGCGCTCTTCTCGAAATAAATCCGGTAATCCTTCGCGCGGTAACGATGTAATTTTTTTCCTTCACGCTCAATCACCCCGAACCGGCTCGTATCCAGATTATCGAGCTCTTCGGGGAGAATCTGGAATTCCGCGAGCAAATCGAGTTGCAGTGTTTTCGGCAGCGCCGCCATTTCCGCCGCGCTCAACTCGTTGAAAATTATTTGAAACATCGCCGCTCACACATACACGCGGCGGACGCGTTGGCCAATCCGCGTGGTGATTTCCCACGTGATCGTCTCCGCACCCTCCGCCAGCTCCGTCGCAGGAATCTCCTGTTCGCCCTGGCGGCCCATCAGAACAACTTCATCCCCGACGGCCACGCCATCGACCTGCGAAACATCAATCATCATCAAGTCCATCGTGACTCGCCCGAGAAGCGGGCAGCGTTGCCCGCGAACCAGGACCGCTGCGTCCCGATTCGAAAGGTGCCTCGGGTAACCGTCGGCATATCCCGCGGAGAGCGTGGCTACCCGCATCTCGCGCGGCGTGATGAACGTCCGCCCGTAGCTGATGCCGTGTCCGGCCGGCAAATCACGAATGAGAGCAATGTGCGTCTTCCAGGTCATTACCGGTCGCAGGAGCTTCTGAAATTCCGGGAGTGGCGAAATTCCGTAAAGCATGATTCCGGCGCGGACGATGTCGAAAGGCGGATCGGCAAAGGCGAGCACACCGGCGCTTTGCAAGACCTGGGCCTTGTAATCGCCGGGGAATTCAGCGCGAAGCTGCTTCACGATCCTGCCAAACTGGGCCAATTCCGCGCGGGTGAAATCAGCGTCCTCGTTTGAGACTGGAAGATGCGTCGAAAGACTGTGGACCTTGGTGTTCGGCAGCGCAACGACCTTGCCGAACAGCGCGACCGCTTCCGCCAACGGGACTCCCATCCGGCCCATGCCGGTGTCGACTTTGAAATTGATGGCCACGGGCAGCCGTCCTGCGGCAGCGCGATCGAAATCTTGAGCTTCTTCAAACGTGGAAACGGAAGGGATAAACCCACCCTCGACGATGGGACCTCGCTCCTCCGATAAAGCCGGCCCGAGAATGATTAGCGGATGCGAAACTTCGCGAGACAGAATGGTGGCCTCTTCCAAATTCGCGACCCCGAAGAATTGCACCTCGCTTGCAAGGGCCCTGGCTACGCCCACCATGCCGTGGCCGTAGGCGTTCGCCTTCACGACGGCGAGAACTTCCACGCTGGGTCCAAGTTTCTCGCGGACCACGGCCGCATTCTGCCGTAACGCATTTTGATCGATTTCCGCCCAGCACCGATAGACTTCGGAGTTCATCGTTTGCTTGCAGTCATGGGCGCTACTTTTGGCACGGTAATGTGCGGCGCGCGAAGATAAATCGGCTCCAGCGACTGCGGCTCAGGCAATTCATCAATTTGGACGCGCGCCATTTCCGCCAATTTGCGTGCACTCGGGTAGGCCAGCGTGGCTCCGGCAAACTGCGGTAAAGGCTCCGAAGCGTAAAGCGGCAGATTTGATTCCCTGATTTTCATCTCCAGTTCCAAGCGAGAATGGAGTGACGGTCCGTCCGTTAATCTGCCATCACTGACTTTCCCAAAGAAAAACGATTCGCGCCGGGCGTCTCCGATCACGCAAAACTCGTCGGCCGCTGTTTCCATCGCACAAATGGATGGAATCCCGACAAGCTTCGCGGTGGAGGCAGCGCGAAGACCAAAAGCTGTGGCAATCGCAATCCGCACTCCAGCGTAGGAGCCGGGACCAATTCCCACCACGATCGCATCCGATGCCCCCCGTTCGCGCGAGCAAAGTTGCAGGTTCTCGAAGAACAGACCCGAATGCTTTCGATCGTTGGCAAAGGTCCGAACGAAATTATCGCGTCCATCTTCCAGCCACGCAATGCTCCCCTGTCCGCTGGAAAGTTCGAGCGCGAGAATTTTCATGACGGCGTTCCTTCACGAATCACGCGACCGCTCTCGCCTTCCAGCGCGAAGGAAAGCCATTTCGCCCCTTGCGGAATGAGGTCGGGATAGCGGTCGGCCCATTCGATCAACGAGACGCCGTCGCCGAAAACGTATTCGTCGAATCCGAGCCGCAGCACTGCGTCGCTCTGCTCGAGCCGGTAAAAATCGAAGTGGTATACCGGAAGGCGACCGTCCCCGTACTCGTGAACGAGGACGAACGTCGGGCTGGTCACTTCCGCGTTGCTGCCCAGACCTGCCACGAAACCTTTCACGAATTGCGTTTTCCCGGCGCCCAGATCTCCGGCCAACGCGAAGACGTCCCCCTTGGCGGCATTTTGCCCGTAGGTCCGCCCGGCGGCGATGGTGTCTTCAACGCTTTTGGAAATGAACATAGCCTGGGGTCAATTTCGAATGACGAGTGTCGAATGACGAAGCCAGCCGGCCGATGGGGGTCAGTGGCAGCTTCGGAAATCGTCGGCGCCATTTTCTCTGCAGGTTAACGGAGTCCCGCGCCGAAATCGCAAAGAGAAGCTCGTAGTCTTCACCGTCCGAGATTGCCTGCTTCGTTGTGCAGCCCGGATTCAACGGCAGAACGGCTTCGTCCAACTCGAAACCAACTCCGCTCGCTTTGGCCAGTCTCGGCAAGTCTGCGCCTAGTCCATCGCTTAGGTCCATCATCGCGTGGATCGAGAAATGTTTGGTGAGCCAGCGCGATTCCTCGATTCGCGGGGTGAATTTCAGATGCCGGTCAGGGAGCGAACCGCCCAACCGGCCGGTTACGAACAGTTCGTCGTTCGCTTTTCCGCCGCTTCGGCCGACCCATCGATCCCCTTCCACGGAACCCGTTAGGCTCACTGAAATCACGGCCGGGCCTCTGATTGCGCTCGTCTCGCCCCCCACAATCACCACATCAAAAGCGCGGGCTGCCCTCTCCAGTCCACGATAAACCGCCTTGATCCAGGTGAGGGTTTTCACGGCCGGAACAACCATGGTGACCAGCGCAAACTGCGGAAGGCCGGACATCGCGGCGAAATCGCTCAGCGGCCGGGCCATTGCCTTCCAACCCACCGAGGCCGGGTCGGTCGCGGGCGCGAAGTGAATGCCTTCCACGATGCAATCAGTCTTGAGCAACTGGAGATGGCCACGCTTCGGCCCACGGACGACGGCACAATCGTCTCCCGCTCCCAGCACCACCGAATTATTGCGGGACAGCGCCGGGAGGAGCTGCGCGAGCAACCGGTCCTCACCGATCTCCCTTAATTTCATTGGGGAATGACCTCGGGAAACGCCAGCGCAGTCAGGGCGAGCGCGTTAAAGAGCGCATGCATGGTCATCGAAACGAGGAGAGAACCGCTCCATTCGTAGGCGATCGCGAAGCAAACTCCGAGAACAAAAAGCGGGGCAAAGGAGGGAAGATGAGCGTGCACGGCAGCAAAGAGGAGAGCGCTGACTATTATTCCCACGGCGCGACCGAGGTATCGCCTCACGACGCCGTACAGAAAAAACCGGAAGAAAAACTCCTCAGCCAAAGGCGCCACGACCACTGCCAGCAGGATAATCAGGACGCGCTGTTCCAACGTGCTCGAAGCGGTGAAAAGCTCGACGATTGCCTGTTTTTCCAGGTTCCCTCGCGCAAGCTTTTGCGTCACTACCTCGGCCAGAAGAATTAGCGGATACGCGGCCAGAAGAAGGATTCCGCCGGTGGTGGCCGCGCGTCCGAAGCCGATTTTCGAAAAACCCCCTAACGAGTTTAGGTCGAACCGGCGCAACCGCAGGAAGGCGGCAATGAAGAGGAGAAGGCCAATCGAGAATAGCGCGTTTGCCCACAGGTCGCGAGTCTCGATGGCACGGACCTCGTGGGAGGCTGACGCGGCCAGACCACTAAGAAAAACCAAAGCGATAAAGGTGGCGAGCGTTGCCTCGGGCCAGGCAAATTGGCGGACCGGCGTCACCGAAGGTTCCTCAATCCGGGCGCTGATTTGCCTGACTAATGCGACGTAGATGTAAACCCCCGCCACCAATAACAAGGCGGGAATCACGGCCGCGAGGACTGAAAAAATGCCGTCGGCCGCCATGCTTCGGCGCTGCCTATGGAGCGTAGAAGCTCGGCAAGAAATAGGCGCGGCCCGTTTCCAACTGCGGAACGAGCTGCTTCGGGAGGGTTAGCTCAATCTTGGGGTCGTGCGCGAGGCTGAGTGCGCGAAAGACCCGGCCCCAGGAAAAGGGGGGGCCGTATTTAACAATGGTCGCCTGCCGGGCGTTGCCGAGCTCCTTAGCTTTGGCGAAAGCGTCTTCAATCTGGCCCAGGCCATCGATCAATTTGTTCTCGAGCGCGTCTTTGCCTGAGAGGATGCGGCCATCCGCCACGGTATTTCGCAGCCCGTCCGCGGGCAGATTGCGCTCCTGCGCCACGACGCCCAGAAACTTGTCGTACGTTTTCATGACAAAGCTCTGCACGAATTCCCGTTCCTCCTGGCTCACCGGCCGCGCGCCATTGAGCATATCCTTGAATTTGCCACTTTTGAAAACGACGGAGGCCAGGCCGATTTTGTTGAAGAGTTGCTCGTAGTTGAGCGTTTGAATGATCACGCCAATGCTCCCCGTGATGGTCGTCTCGTTCGCCATGAGATATTTTCCGCCACAGGCCACGTAATAACCTCCCGACGCCGCCACCGAATCCATGTAGACCACGACCGGCTTTTTTGCCCGGGTCTTGGCCACCCAGTTGTAAATGACATCCGAGGCGGTCACTTCGCCGCCCGGCGAATCGATTTCCAGCACGACCGCGCGGACGCTGGAATCATCCCGCGCCTGTTGCAGCGCCATGCGCATGTCGTCCACCATCGTGTCCCCGACGTTTCCGGGGAGCGACGAGCTAATCAGCCCGCGCAGCACGATGACTGCGATCTTGTCGTCGCTGCCCTTACTGCCGCGCTGCACGATTACTTCACGAAAATAAGGGGCCGGTTCTTCGTTGGGCTTTGCGCCGCTGAGACGCTGAAAGGCCGTGACCGCGAGCACGAAGTTCATGAACACACTGGCGCAGAGTGCTACGAATAAAAAGATGCTCAGGCAGCCGAGTTTCTGATTAGCCATGACCGGTGGAAGGTTGCGGAGAACAGCAGGGCGCACAAGCGCTTTCCGTCGTGATGCACTGCTGGCCCGGAAGGTGCTTTTTAAAAATTATGAACAGCATCGGCCATCTGCCCTTGAGCGAGACCGCGCGCGGCGCGGGCAAAACCAAAGCGCGTCGTGGCCGCCCCCGCAAAACCAGTGCAACTGAGAGCGTCACGCGGGGGCCCGCCGCAGTCGGCACGCTCACCCGCACCAAGAGCCTCCTGCTGGCGGCTCTGCGCGTCTGGGAGCTAAAGCACCGGATCAGCGATTAGCCTGCGGTCGGGTTTTCGAGATCGCCGCACACCGGTCCCAGAATCGGTTCTGTGGTGGCCAAAAAGCTGCTGAATGAGATAATGTGATCAGCAACCAAAAAAAATCTCTTCGTTTTCTCTTGGCTATCTCAAAACAAGGCTCCCGGCGGCATAGACTTTCCCTGGCCATAGTCTCAGTCCTCCTCGGGGCAATTTCGCTCGTCCCGCCGCTGCGGGCCGCCACCCTGGAATCCATGGCTTCCCTGCCTCAACCGCTCCAGGCGTTCCCGCAGGTCCGGTTTTCAAACGGCACGCTTTACGGAACAATTTACGGCGGTTTCAACGGTGATCCGAACCGCGGATCCGTTTTTCAGCTCAGCCCCAGCGGGGCCCTGACAACGCTCTATCAATTCCACGCGGCGACGCAGGACGAGGCAAATCCCACTATCCTGATCGGAGCATCCGACGGGAACCTGTATGGCGCGACGGGGCCAAAGGCCGTGGGCGACCTAAACGGGATGATCTACAAGCTCACGCCCTCAGGAACGTTCAGCCCGCTCTATCGATTCGTAGACGGCAAGGGCACCCACGCCACCAGCCTGATTCAAGGAACCGATGGCAACTTCTACGGCACTGCCGCCGGCGACTCGAGCGGCGGTTTTTTCAATCACCCGCCCAGCATGCACAACCCCGGGGTATTCTTCCGTCTCACCCCTGCGGGCGACTTCACCACGCTCTACACCTTCGCCGGTGGAACGGACGGAAGTTTGCCAAATTCCTTGATCCAGGGAGCTGACGGCAATTTCTACGGCAGCGCCTTCTGCGGCCCGGAATTTCCGGCTAACGTTTTCTCTGGACTGGGGAACGTCTTCAAAATCACGCCCACCGGCACGCTCACCACTCTGTATTCCTTTACCGGTGGCCTCGACGGCGGCAATCCCGGCAAGGTCGTCCAGGGCGCTGACGGCAACCTATACGGAATCACCACCTACCCCGCCCTGGCCGCCGTCTTCAAAGTAACTCCCGCTGGAGCGCGAAACACGGTCTATCGCTTTGAAGGCAATAACGGCACCGGGCCTTCGCAGCTCACGGCGAGCACCGATGGAAATGTCTATGGCACGAGTCAGGACGGTGGGATTCCACAAGCCGGGAGCATCTTCAAGATCGATCCCGCCGGGCAGGTCTCCAGCTACATGTTCGACGGCGCCGCGACCGGCGGGCATCCGAGCCAATTATTCGAAGGGGAAGAGCACAACCTTTATGGGGCTGCTGGCCTCGGCGGTGGGTTCAATCAGGGAACAATCTTCAGGCTAAACAATGCTCCCCCGCGAAACCTCCTGAACATTTCAACGCGAATGCAGGTCCTCACGAGCGAGAAGGTGCTGATCGGCGGATTTATTGTCACAGGCAACGTTCCCAAGAGAGTCATTATTCGCGGAATAGGTCCCTCCCTCAATGGGGTTGGCGTCACTCTCCCGGATCCGATGCTCGAGCTGCATCAGGGACCCAACACGATCGCGCTCAACGATGATTGGAGAGAAAACCAGGCGTTGGTCGAGGCCACCGGCATTCCGCCTACGAACGATCTCGAGTCAGCCATCGTCATCACCCTCGTCCCGGGCGCCTACACAGCCATCCTCCAAGGCAAAAACAACGGCACCGGCGTTGGGATCGTGGAAGTGTATGACCTGGATCAAGTGGCCACCTCGAAGCTGGCGAACATCAGCACCCGCGGATTCGTCGATACCGGCAATAATGTGATGATCGGTGGGTTAATCGTCAGTGGCGGTGTCGGCGGAGGAAACGCGCGGGTAATCGTTCGCGTCATCGGGCCTTCGCTGAACGTCTCGGGCCTTCAGGGCGCTCTGCAGGACCCGAGCCTTGAATTGCACGATGCCAGCGGCGCAACCATTGCCGCCAATGACAATTGGAAGACACGTCCGAATGGGACCAGCCAGCAGGGTGAGATTGAGGCCACCTCGATCCCGCCCGCGAACGATTCCGAATCAGCCCTGGTCCAAACGCTCGCCCCGGGCAACTACACCGCGATCGTCCGTGGAGTTAACAACACGACCGGTATCGCTGTCGTGGAGGCATATACGCTTCAGTAGGCGCCGGAATCGCAGGTCTCCGCTTTTCACAGCGAGCGGCGGATTCGGTCGAAAGTGCTCAGCAGCACTTGCTCAAGAAGCAACCGAATGACCGTGGCGGAGCTGAATCGCGTTCTTATTACGGACAGCTTAGCCTCACCGTTAGACCGTCCGAATGGAGTTCCTTCCTTCTAGAAGGACCAGGTGCCATGAGCAAATTTCATGGCAAAAAGGGCGAGGAGAAAAAGCGAAGTCACAGTCACGATGCGACCGATCAAGGGCCGCGCTGCGGCGAGGCGCGCGAGAATGATGAAGATGGGGAAAAGCGTGAGGCAATACCGGGGCACGCTCACGACAAAGGTGGTGCTGGTGAACAGGAGCCAGTTCAACGTCATCCAGACTGCATAGGAAGGGCGCAGAGTCAGCCAGCACCAAACGGTGCAGCCAAAGGAAAAGACGATGAAAATAAACTCAAACAGCCCTTCCGTAAGGTTGAAGCGAAAGATGCGTGTCCAGGACTCATGAATTCCGACCCATGGCGAAGTGAGTTTCTTGTACCAGTGCTCCTCCATGATTGGTGAAAACGCGAAGGGATCGCCGGTAACGCGATAGTTAAGGAAAAGATAGACCCCGAAGCCGAGGGCCGGGGCTGCGATCCAAAGCCAGCGCCAATCGATCCGGCGCGTCTGCCGAAACTGCAACCACGCTTCCACGAGCAACGTTGGCATGAGCAGAAGTCCGTTGACGCGCGTCATGCAGGCGAAAGCTCCTAGAATGCCCGCGATCATCCAGGCTTGCTTCCGGGCCGCCAGCAGGCAGCCCAGCACGAGGGCGAGGAACAAACTTTCCGTGTAGCCGATGTGCAAAAAGTAGGCTGTCGGAAAAATGAAAAGGAACCAGACCGCCATCCGCGCCACAATGGCCCGCTGATCCAGCTCCGCTAATCGGCGCAGGAGAAGACCTGCGCAAACCGAGGCTACGCCTGAA
Organism: Verrucomicrobiota bacterium; assembly: GCA_003218305.1. Lineage (GTDB taxonomy): Bacteria > Verrucomicrobiota > Verrucomicrobiia > Chthoniobacterales > UBA10450 > AV80. The sequence goes on along the minus strand of QHMY01000186.1, from coordinate 418 downwards.
ACCACGATCGCGGCGGCGAAGTAACTCCGGCCAACAAAGGCGACCGCTCGCACCAGCCACGGAAAGAGCGGATAGAAGACGATCGAGAACCGAGCGTCGCCCGTGCCAGTGTACCCATCCTTCGCCAGCGACAGATAATGACTCGCGTCCCAACGGGTCCAGAGCGTAGACCAGTCTTCCTTTTGATCGAAGAGCGTATTGATACTCAACGCCGCCATGACCAGAACGAGAACCTTCAGGGCAATAACCAGGAACGCGGTCTGGCCATCGAGTGCCAACCAGCGCACGCGTGTCGCAGGTTCCGGGATCGCCGTTGGCGCATTCGATATTTCTGCGTGGCGCGGCTGTTCGGGCGTGCTCTCGCTCTGCAAGTCTTCGCGCGCAGGAGCGGCACCACTTTCGCTTCCGTTTCGCCTCG
>QHMY01000168.1:1751-7132 GCA_003218305.1 Verrucomicrobiota bacterium | reverse complement strand
CTTTGACGGACTAACAGGCCTGACGATCACTATCGGCGCGATCGTCACGCTGGCCCTGCTGATGAGGGCTACTGCGAAGGTAAATTGGGCGGACAAATTCACCTCGCCGGCAACGATTCGCGGAATGCCGCCACCGATTCCGCAGGTGTAAAGCGTGACCAGTGAATGGTGACTAGTGAACGTTGAACAGAATTCCTCTATTCACCATTCGCCCATCACCATTCACTGGCACGCCACCGCGTTACTTCACTGAAGCGGTAACAGGAATGACATACTTCCCGTCTTTCTCCGCCACGAAGTTCTCGCTCGAACTGGAGGAACTGCCGTTGGCGTCCTTCGTTTCGACCGTGATCTTCAATTTCTTGGTTGGCTTAAGCGAAAGCTGCGCCTTGCTGCCGTCAGGGCCGGTCATCGTTTCCGAAGCTTTTTTCACGTCTTCGGGCGTGAGATCGACCAGCTCGATCTTGGAGATTTTGGCGCCCGCGTCCGGCGTCATCATCATCTTGTAGAACTCCAGGGCCTCTGGATTTGCACCTTTGGTGTAAAGAAACGATTCAAGCGTGGCTTTGTCGCCCTTTTCGAAGGCTGTTTTGTATTTGTCGACAAATTCTTTGTCCTGCGCCGGGGTGCCGGCGTGGAGAGAGATAGCGCAGAGCGGCGCGATGAGAAGAGCAGCGAAGAGGAGTTTGATTTTCATGGATTGGTTTGCAGTGGATTAGTGGGCAAATCCATTCATTGGAATCGCCACCGCCGGACGGAGTTAGCCTTGGTGTCCCACGGACGACAAGCTATTTCTTTGATTCGCAGAAGGATCCTCAGTAAACCGTCTTGGGTTCAGGCCCGGCGACGATTTTTTGAAAACGCGGGTGATTCCGCAGCTTGTCCCATTCCCAGCGCAGGCGAAGATCCCCGAGAGTAATGTTGCTCTGGTAATTGAGCCCCTGGAGGGGACCTGGAATGGCGAGCAAACGCTCGATCAAGGTGATCGCCTGGTCCGATTCGCCCACCAGGGCGTAAACCAGCGCGAGTTTAGCCGCGGCGGTGGCGCCGTGGAACGCATTTTGGGATTCGGGCTCAAGCTCGATGGCTCGGCGAGTTTCGCGAATGGCCTCCTCTTTCATTTGCCTGTAGGCGTAAGCCAATCCCAGATCACCGTGACGAACAGGCGCGTCGGGGTCGTTGCGCAGTCGCTTCTCGAACTCCGCCGTGGCCTCATTCAGAAAGCGCTCGGCGGATTCGAGATCGCCTCGGGCAAGGGCGGTGCGGCCCTGATAAAATACTTTCGGGGCTTGATCCGGCAGAGGTTCGATCGGGATTTTTTCAGCGGCGTCATAATCTCGCTCCAGCATCGCCAGGTCCCATCGCGCGGCAATGACACCCGCAGCGCGGGCGCTGTCGGCCGGCAGCCTGTCTAGAATTCTCCTGGCTGCGGCGGGATCGGCATTCCGGCTCACCTCCACGTAGGCGAGACCGAGAACGGGAAGCCCGCTGTCCGCTCCCAATTCGATGGTGCGCTTGTAACCGGCGGCAGCAGCATCCCATTGGCGCATGAAAAGCTGATGATTGGCGGCAAGGAAAGCGGCGGAACGGTTTCGCGGATCGAGCGCCTGGGCACGAGCGAAGCCGGTTTCCGCTTCTCGCCATCGTCCCTGCCGACGATAAATGCCGGCGACGTAATCGGGAATTTCGGCGTTATTCGGCAAAGTCGCCGCCGCAATCTCGAATTCCTTCAACGCGGCATCGTATTTCTCTTCGCCCCAATAAAGGTAGAGCCCCACAGCCATGTGGGCCTCGCCCAGGATCGGCGCCAGGCGAAGGGCCTCCTCGGCCTGGGCGCGCGCCCTGGCCCTGCGCGGCGGATCATCTGCCATTTCGCTGTTGAGAATCGAAGCGCGCGCGTAGGCCAGGGCGAAACTCGAATCGAGGGCGACCGCCTGCATGTAGATCTTTTCCGCCTCGAGCTGATCCCTCGTTCCGAGCGCAGTCAGATAAAGGAGGTAGGCCTCCGGGTTCGAAGTTGGTCTAACATCCAGGCGCGTCTTTTCCTCCGGCGCCAGTTTCGCTTTTAGGGCGGTGGCGATCTGTTGGGCGATGTCACTCTGGATGGCGAAGACATCCGTTAAGTCGCGGTCGTAGGTCTCGGCCCACAAGTGGGCGTTGGTTTGCGTGTCAATAAGCTGCGCGGTCACGCGCACCTTGCCGCTTGCGCGGCGGACACTCCCTTCCAAGATGTTAGCGACTCCCAATTCCCGTGCGATTTCACGCAGATTGCGCCCGGGCCCGGCAACGTAACTCGCGACACTGGTACGGGAGATGACCTTGAGATCGGCCACTTTGGCGAGCGCGGTCAGGATGTCTTCCTGCACACCCTCGGAGAAAAAGGCATTTTCCTTTTCCGAACTGAGATTGGCGAACGGCAGGACGGCGATACTTTTTTCAGGCAGGACAACGGCCGCCGAGGAAGACGGAAAGGTTTCTCGGGGAGTCTGGCCCCGCCAGATCAACTGGGTGGCGACAAGGAGAGCAAGGGCGGCAGAGATTGCCACGACGATCGGCGTGAAATTCCGCCTGACAGCGGGTTCGGATTGGGGAGCCGCGGGAATGTGTTCCGGCTCCGCCGTGCCGGACCCTACCGCAGGTTCCGCTGCCGGTGACGAGTGCGTTCCGGCCTCGGCCTCGCGTTGTCTGACGTCAGCGACAAAGCGGTAGCCGCGACCAGGAACAGTCACGATAAAGCGATGGGAGCCGGGCGTTTCCCCGAAAATGCGGCGCAGCGTCGAGATGTTTTGGGTGAGATTGTTTTCTTCGACAATGGAATCCGGCCAGACTGCTTCCATCAACCGCTCCTTATCCAGCACCGCGTCGTTGTGCTCAATCAGGTAGAGCAGCGTTTCAAAAACACGCGGTGTCAGCGGTACCGGCGCGCCCTCCCGCCACAACAGACGTTTCCCTGCGTCCAGCCGGAAGTCGTCGAACTCGTAGATATGCGCGGGTGGAGCATTCATCGCGAGTTTCATGAAGTTTCAGAAAAATTCAGCCGCATCCTAAGGACTTTCAGAACCGTGTGGAGGAAAGCTGCCCTGAGAGAACGGGCTCTATCCCACCAACACCAAGGTAACCAGAGAGAAAAAGAACCAACAAGAAAGAACCGGAACAACATGAAAACAAATGTCCAAACAGGAGAGAATCACCCTGCTTCCCGTCGCGACTCCCGTTGTCCCAAGCGAAGATCCCTTGTTTTCAGGCTGGTCCTACTGCTCCTGGCCAGCGGCGGAACAACGATGGCTGTCACGGTTCAAGTCGAAGTGGGACACGATCAATTTGTCCCGTATGGCGTCACGATTCACCCGGGAGATACCGTCCAATGGACCTGGACTACTGATCACTTCAGCAGCGTCACCTCCGGCCTGGACGCGGTCCCAAATGGCTTATTCGATTCCGGAATTCGCCTGCGTCCTTACACCTTTTCCTACACCTTCCAGAGCGCGGGCAAATTTGATTATTTTTGCCAGGTCGACCCGATCAATATGATTGGGGTAGTAGAAGTCGTTGCGCCGACCGCACCGAGTACTTTGGGAAACATCTCCACCCGGCTGCGGGTGCAGAGCGGAGACAACGCCCTGATCGGTGGGATGATCGCCACCGGCACAGGGGGGAAGAGAGTGATCATCCGCGCGGTCGGGCCCTCGCTGACTGGCTTTGGTATTCCCGGCGTCCTGGCGAACCCGACGCTCGACCTTTTCCAAGGCGCTACGCTGCTCTTCAGTAATGACGACTGGCAAAACTCTCCGCAGCAAGCGGAGATTGCGGCGAGCGGGTTTGCGCCGAGCGACCCAGCGGAAAGTGCCATCATCTGGACGCTGACGCCCGGACAGGGTTACACGGCCATTGTGCGTGGAGCGAATGGGACGGCCGGGGTAGGGGTGGTGGAAGTGTACGACCTGGATCACCTTCCGGACTCAAAGTTGGGGAACATCAGCACACGAGGATTCGTGGATGTGGATAGCAACGTGATGATCGCGGGATTGATCGCGGGCCCGAGCAATGGAACGAGCCTGAATGTGCTGATGCGAGCGCTCGGGCCGACGCTCGGCGACTTTGGAGTGCCGAATGCGCTGGCGAATCCGACGCTCGAGCTGGTGAACGCAAGCGGCACGGTGATCCGGTCGAACGATAACTGGAAGGACAACCCGCAACAGCGTGCGCAGATTGAAGCCGCTGGCCTGGCCCCGACTCACGACGAGGAAGCAGCGCTGGTGGAAACAGTCGCACCCGGAGCGTACACGGCGATCGTGCGCGGAAGTGGCCGCACCACCGGTGTAGCGCTGGTGGAGGCTTACAATATTCCGTAGGCCAGCTCTGGCAATGCCGGTCGGCCCTGGCGCGCGGCGTCCGCGGTGTGAAAGAAGAACCACCAGGAAAGAAGCAAAGAAATAAGATATGCCGATAAAGGTAATTCTGTGGGTGTCTGTCGCGATCCTGATCATGCCCGCGACGACCAAGGCACTTGATCCCACGGCCGCCGCAACGACCACAAATGTTACTACCAATGGCGGAACGTCGTATTCTTTCACCGTCCTTTATATCGATGATGGGCCCCTTGTCGACAGCTTCGACAACGATGACGTACGCATCAGCGGTCCCAGTGGCTTCAACGCTTCGGCCGCATTCGTCAACGTGATGCTTAACGGCAGCGGCAACCGGGCTGTTGCGACCTATTCGATCATCCCGCCGGGCGGCAGTTGGGATTCCGCCGACAACGGCACCTATACCGTGGTGATGCAGCCGTTTCAGATCTTCGACCTCCTCGGCAACTCTGTCGCGCCTGGCCCCATCGGCAGTTTAACGGTGATGATCGCTGGTTCGACTCCTTCGCCGACCCCGGGCACTTTGGTGAACATCTCCACACGCCTGCGTGTGCAGAGCGGGGACAACGCTCTGATCGGTGGGATGATCGCCACTGGCACAGGTGGGAAGAGAGTGATCATCCGCGCGATCGGGCCCTCGCTTGCTGGCTTTGGCGTTCCTGGCGCCCTGTCGAATCCGACGCTTGATTTTTTCCAAGGCAACACGCTTCTCCTCAGTAACGACGACTGGCAAAACTCCCCGCAGCAGGCGGAGATTGCGGCGAGCGGGTTTGCGCCGAGCGACCCAGCGGAGGGTGCCATCATCTGGACGCTGACGCCTGGACAGGGTTACACAGCGATCGTGCGCGGCCAGAATGGGACGGCCGGGATAGGGGTGGTGGAAGTGTACGATCTGGATCACCTTCCGGACGCAAAGCTGGGGAACATCAGCACACGAGGATTTGTGGATGTGGACAGCAACGTGATGATCGCGGGATTGATCGCGGGTCCGAACAATGGAACGAACCTGAAAGT
>QHMY01000168.1:0-1730 GCA_003218305.1 Verrucomicrobiota bacterium | reverse complement strand
AAGAGACCTTGGAGTGCCGAATGCGCTGGCGAATCCGACGCTCGACTTGGTGAACGCGAGCGGTACCGTGATCCGGTCGAACGACAACTGGAAAGACGACCCGCAACAGCGTGCGCAGATTGAAGCTGCGGGCCTGGCCCCGGCTCACGACGAGGAAGCAGCGCTGGTGGAAACAGTCGCACCCGGAGCGTACACGGCGATCGTGCGCGGAAGTGACCGCACGACCGGTGTCGCGCTGGTGGAAGCTTACGATACTCCGTAGCCCAGCTCCGGCGGCAATGATAGCCGACCCTTCACGCGCGACGATGACGTCCCGCGCCGTGGGACACGATCGTGGCCGATCTGCCGCAGGACAGAGAGGCCCGGAACCCATGAAGAGCGGTTGACTAGAGCCGTAATCGCGACATTGAATTCAGGTCATGCCTGCTGCTTCTCTTCGCGCTCTGCTCGAGCACTCGATCGATTACGCCGGAATGTTTCCGCCCTGCGCTCTGGAACTGGAGCCGGCGCTGACGAAGCACGCGCATTACGTTCGCCTGCACGAACGTTGGATGCTCAATGCGTTCGTTCTACCGGTGGGGCAGTTCGACGCCGCGAAGCAATTCCTTTCGCTGTTCGATCCTGCGCATCCGCTTCGAATTTCCGCGCTCGGGCCCAAGACGGAGAATGCGGCGACGTTTGCTGAAGCGTTGGCCGAGACGGATGCCGCCATTCGATCGTTGTCGGCGCACAACGTCGACCTCGTCGCGATCAGCCAGCTCGAAATGTTTCTGCCCGCTGATGTCGATCTGGAGTTGTTGACAGAAGCGCGGACAATCGTGGGGGATTTGCCGGTGTTCTGGGAAGCGCCGGCGGAGCGAGCGGAACGAACCATCGCCTTGCTCACGGAGCACAATTCCAGCGTCGACGCTCCGACCTTCGGTTACAAAATGCGGACGGGCGGAGTAACGGCGGACGCGTTTCCCACCTCCGAACAAATCGCCCGGGCCCTGGTCGCGCCCGCGACCCACCAGGTACCGATCAAGTTTACCGCCGGACTGCATCACCCGCTTCGTCAGTATCGCGAGGAAGTGAACACGAAGATGCACGGCTTCCTGAACGTGCTCGGCGCGGCCGTGTTGGCGGCGGAACACAAATGGGATGCGGCGCAGGCAACAACGATGCTCGAAGATGAAGACGCGAGTGCATTCAAGTTCGATGACGAATTCATGGCGTGGCGGGATTGGAGTATCGATGTCCGGGCGATTAGAAACCGGCGAAGGTTCGTGACTTCATTTGGAAGCTGCAGCTTCGACGAACCGCGGGAAGATTTACGCGCCCTTAAGTTTTTCTAATGTTGTGCAATCACTAAATGTAGAGGCGCTTGTGCCAAGCGCCTGACCAAGAAAGATAGGCGCTTGGCACAAGCGCCTCTACACTTCGCTTTCAGGACATGTCACACCTTCTCAAATCTTTCATCGACGTTGCGCCGGAATCGCATTTTCCAATCCAGAACCTTCCCTTTGGAATCTTCAAGCCGGGCCAGGAGCGCGCCCGGGTCGGGGTGGCGATCGGCGAGTTTGTTCTCGATCTTTCCGTCCTCGAGGAGCTTGGTCATTTCCAAGGCCCCGAGTTTCAGGGCAGGCCTGTTTTCTCCGAGGATGCGTTAAACGGTTTTCTTTCTCTGGGCCGGCCGGCCTGGAAGAAGGCGAGGGAAGTGATCCAAAAGTTGCTGGCCGCCGAGACATCGA